>JAZDQB010000038.1:0-45437 GCA_043797205.1 Candidatus Woesearchaeota archaeon | reverse complement strand
GAATAAAAAATGTTATTTAACAATTCTTCCATGAGAAATCTTCTCCGTATTTGTTTGTTTTTAATCAAAAAAGGAATTTTGAGGCAGTTTCTTTCTTTTGGAAAGGCAAAGTCTTCCTAAATCAATAAAAATTTTTCATTTTATCTTCTTCCATGGGAAATCAAGGGGTGGGGGTGGTTTCTTTCTTCCTTCTCTTTAATAATCACTTCATTGAGAAGAACGCGTTGAATCGTAGGTCAATAACAAATTCTTTACTTTATATTTTGGTTTTATTGAAGTTTTCTTCAAAAGGTCTTGTAGAATGCTCTCGTTCGAAGCCGTCCCATTAACCAATAAATTATCGCTTGGACGGCAAGCTAGAACTCTTACGAACTACTGCCGCCCGCAAGATGGGATATCCTTCCTATCTGCGCACAGATGAGCCTTTCACGCTCATTTCGTGCCTCACTGGCCACATTGGCGAGCAATTCTACAGGGCCTCTTCAAAAGAAATGTTTAAATAGATTCTAATTACTCTTTAAAGGATGGTTTTAGAATCACTCTTTAATCCCTTTGCCGTTAAGAAGAAGCCCTGGGAAATGTTTTTGGCTGGTTTCATTTATTCCATGGTAGGGTTACTACTCTCTTATCTTGTTTTTAAAGAGAACGCGGGTCTTCTAGCTGTTTTTTTAATCGTTTTAGCTACTGTTCCTCTTCTTTATACTACCATTAAGAACGAAGAAGAATTGGATTTAGAGCTAAACGGAGAAATAGCTCTTCTTAAGGAACATAGTAAGGTTTTAATTTTCTTGATGTGCTTATTTCTAGGAATTGTAGTTGCTTTGGCTATGGCGTATGTCTTTTTACCTAAAGACGTTACTTCAGTAGCTTTTGGTTTACAAGAACAAGCTATTTTGAAAGTAAATATGAACGTTCAAGGTAAAATTACTCATTTAGACCTATTTACACGTATTTTTGCCAATAACTTGAAGGTATTGTTCTTTTGCATCCTTTTTTCGTTTTTGTATGGAACCGGAGCGCTGTTTATCTTAACCTGGAATGCCTCAGTGGTAGCTACGGCCATAGGTAACCTTTTTAAGATTGAATTGGCGAAAGCCGCTTCTTTAGTGGGGCTGCCGGGAATTGCTGCCTATTTCAGCGCCGCTTCTTTTAGTTTCTTTCGATACATGACTCATGGAGTATTAGAAATGGCCGCTTATTTTGTAGCCGGTTTAGCCGGAGGAATCATTTCTATTGCTTTAATCAAGCATAATTTGAAGGAAGATCGAGTTTTAGTGGATGCTTTAGATTTAATTTTGTTGAGTTTGGCTATTTTAGTAATAGCGGGATTAGTAGAAGTATATGTAACCCCGTTGTTGTTCTAAGAGAAAAAATTGTTGGAAGAGGTTGCATAACTAAGATTAAGCGAACTTTCTTTACAACACTTTCACTCTTCCCGGAAGGTTCTGAAAAATATCTCCTTTCTCTAACATCTTTTCAATCAATTTTTCAGTATCGTTAAGAAAAGAGCAATGTAAAATCTCTTCCACCAAAACTCCTTCGCCCTTATCTTTTTCTTTAATAATTAATAATATTTTTTGGGTGGGAAGTATTTCTTTCGTGTCATCTATCACTTCCTCTTCGATAATCTCTTCTTCTGTCGGCAAGGAAAGCGGTTTTACTTCTGGAAGAGCAGCGGAAATTACCTCTTCTAGCGGCTTTGTTTCTAAAATTAAAGCGAACTTTTCTTTCAGCTCTTCTTTTCTTAACTTTAACCAGGAAGCGTCCACCTTTTTAACAATTTCAGAAGAAAGATACTTCTCTTGATTATATTGGCGTAATCTTCCGACTACCAAGACGATATCTCCTGGATTTAACTCCTTTAAAATCTTATTCTCTTCAAAAAAGCGTACGATTAATTTCCCGGTTCCATCTTCTAACCATAGATTAGTAATATTACCTTGTTTTTGCAAGTGGACAATAATCCCCACCACGTTTAAACGATAAATTTGTCTTTGATCGAAAGTAAGCAGATAATTTAAAGCATCTTCTTCTTGCACGTATCTCCCTTGCGCTACTTCTCCTAAAGTTATTTTCACTGCCGTTTGACGGATTAAGGGGCTTTTATTTTCCATGCGTTAAAATAAATTTTATTTGATAAATTCTTTTGCTTATAGTTTCTGCACGAAATTTCTTTTCGGTTCAAACAGGTCACCGGAACGACGAAGTTTTTCTAAAATCTCTTCCACTTGCTCTCGAGAGAGACTCTTTTCTTGCGCTGCTTCAACGATATTGTCTACTGGAATGACTTTAGTATTCAGCTGATCTTCCAAAACAGTAATAATTTCTTTTATTACACTAATGGTGCTGCGCTGCGTAGCCGTAATTCTACTGCCGATACGATCGATGTCGATTGTACCGGTTTCTTTATCTTTAGCCACTTCGTTCAGATAGTAGTCCAATAGTTCAATGGCCTTTTGGGCATCTTTTTTAGTGACGGTTTTAGCCAATCTCAGTTTAGCTGCCGCTTCAGAAAGTCTCACCAATGCTTCTAATTGTCTTGCGGTTATGGGAACGGTTTTTACCCCACTTTCTCCCCCACCCGAATTACGTACACTAATATAATATTCTTTTAATTCTTCTATGGCTGGATCAGTAATACGAGGATTAATGCGCTGACGAATGTAGGCGAAGTACTTTTTAAGTAGAGGTGTAGAAATTTCTGCGGGAGAACTTTCTGAACTGCGATGTAAATTCAAAATAAAAGTAGCCGTTTCTTCATCTTTTTCTCGATTAGGCAGGTCTTTAATCGGAAAAATTAAATCAAAACGGTTGATCAGGGTGGGAGGCAAGTCAATTTGTTTAGCAATTAGATCGTAGGGATCGAAGCGACCCAATTTTGGGTTAGCCGCAGCTAATACGGTAGTTTCACAACGTAAGGTCGCTTGGATATTGGCTTTAGCAATGGAAACGGTTTGCTGTTCTAACGCTTCGTGTAAAGCAGAACGATCTTCTTTACCCATCTTATCCATTTCATCAATAATAGCGAAACCACGATTAGCTAATACTAAAGTTCCCGCTTCTAAACTCCATCCACCCAAAAACTCGTCTTTAACTACCGAAGCGGTTAGTCCGGCAGCAGTAGCTCCTTTTCCACTGGTGAAGCGGGCTTTAGGAGCAACCGTAGTAATGCGTTTAAGCAGTTGAGATTTCCCACTACCTGGATCTCCAATCAAAAGGATATGAATGTCTCCTCGAGTAGTGACCCCATCCGGGCGAGATTTACGGCATCCTCCCGCCAATTGTAATACTAGGGCTTCTTTTATACGGTCGTGGCCATAAATGGAAGGAGCAATGCTTCCGGCTAAAACGGCTAAGACGTTCGGAGAACGAGCAATTTTTTTGATTTCTTCTTCTTCCTGCTCACTTATTTGCATGTCAATATAATCGTCTTGTAATGATTCAATATAATTTGCTTCAATAATTAAATCATATTTGGTAGATTGTCCGCCGGTCTTAAGCAGAGTAGGAACTTCCGTAACCCAACCGCACAACTTTACTCGGGAACCCGGACTAGTGCGGCGTTCAGAGATGGGAGAAACCAAATCTTCTTTCAAAAAGACATTAATTCTTTTAGGCTGGCTTCCATCTAATTCATCAGCCGCTTCTTCTAACACGATTCCTTGACCATCAACTAATTCCCGAGAAATTTCTTTGAATTTTCCCTTTCTTCCGCAACTACACTTACTCGGTTCTTTATATTTATTGTCCAGTTGAATCATGTTGATAATATTACCACAAGAAGGACATTCGAACTTAGAAGCAGAGACGTGGGGACGGACATCTGATTTTTGGCGGATGACTCCTTCCGTCCAAATTAATTTGTTAAGATGCTTGCTACGGATTTCATTAATTCTAATCTTTAGTGATTCGGGCAGGTTAGTCAAACGGACATTGAACTTAGTTACTTTTTTAGGCAGATCAAACTCTTTGATAGCCAATTCTGCCGCTTTAAGTACTTCTTCTGGAGTTTCAGACAATTCGTCAATTATTTCAGTGTTAAACTTAATCAATTCAGAGAAATCTAAGACCAAGAAAATTTGTCCCTTACGTACTGCTTCTAACAGTTGAGGATAATAATTGCGCTCGATAAATTCATGCAGTACTTTTATCTGTTCGTCTACTTCCATCCTTTTCCCCCACCTAAACTAAAACAAAAATGCTTACAAGCTATATAAAGATTTAGGTCTCATAAATATACTATGCCGTGCTATAAGAGGATTACTTATCCAACAGCTTTCTAAGGTTGTCGATAAGTTTGTCAGTAGCATCATGTACTTCTTGTTCGGTTTTAGTTCCGGTACAAACAATTTTGCCGTTACTAAACAACAAGAAAGTAGCATTAGTTCCTTTCAACTTATGTACTAAACCCGGAAATTGTTCCGGTTCGTACTCAGTATTAGGCAATTTTACTCCTAAAACGTTTAAGTTTAAGTCCATCCCAATACTTCCAGAAGCGACAATATTTTGCACAGTAATTACTGGCTTAATAGTAACATGAATGTCTAACTTTTTAAGACTTTTAATAATACTTTGGATGCTGCGATCTACATCTTCCAAGGTTCTAGCTCCAGTACAAACCACTTTTCCACTAGAAAAGATTAAAGCAGAAGTTTTGGGCTCTTTAATTCTTAATACCAAACCTGGGAACTGCTCTGGATTATATTCTGTATTAGGTAAGGTTGCTGCCATTTTCTCTAATGGGATATCTTTTTCTAATCCAGTAGAAACAACGATGTTTACAATTCTAATTTCTTTCTTTGCTTGTTTTTTAGCCATGCTCAAAACCCCCCTCTTACTTTTATGATGATTAATTTGTTTATAAACAAGTTTAGAGTATTTAAATACTTCCTTTATAAATATACTTTTCTCTTTTTGGTATATACCCCACATACTTCTGTAAAGTAGTATTATTTTAAGCTTTTTATAAACTTCTCGAGGAGAAGTTATATATAATAAAAGGGTTTTAATTTAAAAATGAATTATGACTGTTTATTGTTGCGGTACGGAGAAATCTTTCTTAAGGGGCAAAATAAGGGATTTTTTGAACGAAAACTGTTGGATAACATTAGAAAAATTGCTGGAATAACCAAAATTAAGAATGTACGTGGCAGATTGATTGTTGATTACTCTTCTGAACATCAGAAATTAAAACAAGTGTTTGGTTTAGTTTCTTATTCTCCGGCGCTTTTAGTGGAAAAAGATTTTGAAAAGATCAAAGAGAAAGCAGTAGAATTGTTTAAGGGCAAGAAAGGAACGTTTAAAATTGAACCGAAGAGGGCGGATAAAAGATTTCCACTAACTTCTCCCGAAATAAATATTCAATTGGGCCAGTACATCGAAGCTAATACTTCTCTTACCTTTAAAGGAGAAGGTTATGATCATCTTTTAGGAGTAGAGATTAATCAAGAAGGGGCCTATCTGTTTACTGAGGTGATTAGTTGTTTCGGGGGATTGCCGACGGGAGTGGAAGGAAAGGTAGCTGTGTTGATTGAAGACGAAGCTTCGCTTTTAGCGGGATTAATGTTTATGAAACGGGGTTGCGATATTATTCCAATTTCTTTGAAGGAGAAAGAGATTTCTTTACTGCAGAAGTTCAGTCCTGTTGCACTGAAGTTACAAATATTCAAAGATTTCAAAGAAATGGACTCTTTCTTAGGCGAAGGAATCTTAGTTTCTGGACAGACTCTTTCTCTGTTGAAAGAATATCCTCTTCAGGCAACAATTTTACGTCCATTAGTTGCTTTTGGGAAGGGAGAGATTAAGGAAGAATTGAAAAGATTTAATTCCGTTTAATCCTTAATGAGAACAAGTCAGACATTTAATATTTTTCTTAACTTTCATTTCGATTAACTTCATATTCTTTAAATCTAGACGATAAAGCAGCGATTCTACCTTTTCTCCAAATAAAAATCGTAAGGCCAAGGTTGCTTGCAAAGCAGCCATGGCTGTTGGTAAAGGACTAATAATCCCTTGTTGATTACAATTTTCTGGACTTCCTTTTTTTAAGAAACAGCTTAAGCAGGGTCCGCCAGGTTGAATTAGCATCACGTATCCTTCCCAGCGAATGGCCGAAGCATAAATCCAAGGAATTTTATGTTTATAACAATAAGCATTGATCCAAAATCTCGTTTCTAAATTGTCCGTGCAGTCTAACACCAAATCTGCTTGTTTTAAGATTGAAATGTTTTTTCGTGTAAGAAAATCGTTCTTAACCACAATATTTGCCTGCGAGTTAATTCTTAACAATTTTTCTTTTGCCGCTACTGCTTTGTGTTTGTTTATATCTTTCTCGTCGTAAAGTAGCTGTCTTCCCAAATTAGTTAACTCAATTTTATCTTGATCAATAAGAGTTATATTTTCTACTCCAGCTCGTAACAATAATTCTGCGGCAGCACTTCCCAGCCCCCCGCAGCCGACGATAATTATTTTTTTCTGGGGGAGTTGAGATTGCTTCTTTTCTCCAACTTCTTTCAATTTGATTTGACGTGAATATCTGTTTTTTTCTGGTTTCATTTTAATCTCTCTACTATTTTACAGGCGTGGCAGATATCCCGATTAGCAGGTTCTCCACAGATCCTGCACTGCTTCAAATGATTTTTATTATTTTTGATCTCTTTCTCTTTAATCAGAGGAAGTATTTCTAAAAAAGAACCGATGATCCCTTGCTTGGTGCCCTTATACTTACTTTCGAATTCGTTGAGCATGTCTCTAATCTTGGCGCGGTAACCTTCTTCAGCGTAAGGACATTCCACAAACCTTACTGGAAACCGTTTTAGGATGCTGTACAAGCGCACTTCCTTTTCTGGACAGAAATATAACGGTTTAACTCTTCTTACAAACAGTTCGTGATCTTGTATGCCGGAAATCGGTCCGAGATGAGCAGAAAGGGAAGTATTGGCTTTAAAAATATTCATTACTATTGCTTGGGCTTCGTCGTCCAGATTATGTCCAGTAACTAGTTTGGTACATTTCATCTCGCGAGCGTATTTATTGATTAAATATCTTCTCCATACTCCGCAGATATGACAAGGTTTATTCGCAGAATTATTTTTATCTAATTTTTTTAAGGTGGCATCTAAGGTGTATTTAAATTCTTTTTTAGCTTCAATAATTTTTAATTCTACTTGTTGTTCTTGACAGAATTTTTTCAAATCTTTTAGGGTGGTGCTGCGATAATTTTTTATTCCTTCGTCGATAGCGAGAACTTTTAAATCTTTTACGTTAAGGTTGTGCGCGAGAAGGTATTTTTTAACTAGGTACAAAACCGTCTGGGAATCTTTTCCTCCGGAACAAGCTACGCACACTTTATCATTTGCATCTATTAATTGATATTTTTGGAGGGTTTTGAAAACTTTATCTTCAAAATAGTGTAAGAAATGTTTCTCGCATACCGCTCCGTGCTGTAACTCGATGATGGCCTTACTATTACATTGGAAGCATTTCATTTTTATCCTCCCGAAACCACACTTAGAACAATTAATTTATCTTTATTCTTTAACGGTTCTTCTTCGGTTAGAACTTCATTATTTCTGGTGATGATAATCGCTTCCGAGTTAAGTTTTAATTGTTGTAGAAATTCTTTCAGTAATTTACCTTTAAACTGAACCTTCTTAGTACTATTATCTTTTTCTAAAGTTACGTTTATTTCCATTTGTTTCATCTCCTAATGAGATAAATGACCGAAGTCCGAGACGTCGGTACATTTAACTTAAGAAAGAGACCTAATGTCTCTTTCTGTGAGGTGATTAGATACTTTAAACTAGAGATTATTTTATAAAGGTTTGGGCCTTTTCGAGAGGATAATGGAAAATTATTTATTATTGCCCTATACGACAGAAGCGGAAGAACTAAGCAAATCGTTAGGATTTTCTAAAACTCTCTTCTTAGGTCGAGATTTAGTGATCGTAAAGGGAAATCCGCGCGAAATATTGAATGGATGTAAATAAGCGAAGCGTAAGAAACATGTTACTTTTTATTTCGCCTAAAACGAAGAACGACTGCGTTTCGTGTTAGAAAAAACTTCTGTAAATTTGGTGTTAGGAATGGAAAAGATTTTTCATAAAGATAGTCCGCATTATCCTAAGTCGGGGATGGACCAAGTGTTGGCTAAATTGGCTGCGGCTACTGGGAAGGTTTTGGGTTTTTCTTGCAGCGAATTGTTGAATGCTAAGGATAAAAGTAAGTTGTTGCATCGGATGGCTTTCAACATGGGTTTGTGTAAGAAGTATAACGTTAAGATAGTGTTTGGTAATTTCTCTGCAGTCAAAGAGGAGATGCGTTCTGCAGCGGATTTGGAAGTGATTAAGCGGGTTTTAGAGTAGATTTAATTTTATTTTGGTAGAGGTAAACTCCCAGTACTCCGGTTAGGATGAGAAATAAAATTAAACTGTAAAAACAAGTTGGAAAGAATAAGGTTGTTTGACATTCTTGGACGGTGCCGCCCCAAAAGTGTTCAATAACATAATCCGGACAATTTCTCCAGAAAAGTTCTACATAAGAATAAAAGGAAGATTCAATTAACCCCCATAAGGATAGATAGAACATTCCTCTGAACAAATCAATCTTGCCCGCGAAAATAAAGGCTAATACCACCAAAATAATCCCATAATAAAGGGACAATTCGGAAAGTAGGATGTAAAAAGTAGGGATTAGTAATAATATTAAGGTTATCCACCCCCCTAAAAATAAATTTTTCTTGGAAAGAACTTTATCCTTTCTAATTGTTCCTTTTTCATCGATTTTTTCTTTTTGAAAAAACAATACAAATAAAGTGAACAGGGCCAAACCCAAAAGTAGCGAGAATAAATTCATTCTACCTTTAAAAAAAGAAAAAGACAGACCAACAACAAATATTCCTAATAACAAAAGGATCAACGTCAAACAACCCTTCTTTTTTATGATTATCCCTGCAGCGATTATTAATAAAGGGAGAAAGGCAGCCAGACTAGAGATGCACCCGGTAGAACTAACATAAAATCCTTCAAAAATAAGGGAAAAAATCAGGAGGCTAAAAATCAATAGTCCAGTGGCAGACAGGATAAAAACGATTACTGCCAGTTTTTTTTGTTCCATTTCTATTAAAAAACCAAAGAAATATAATTAATTATCGTTTTAAGGCGGCTTTTAAATGAGGTAACTTTATAAATGAAAAGAGATTTATTTTATTTTAATTGAACATGGATAAAAAAAGAGGGACGTTTTTAGTAGCTTTTGTATTATTGATTATTTCTATTAACGCATCTTTGGCAGCTAATGAAGTAATCGCAAATACGGCTAAAATAACTTCTTTAGTTAAGACAATGAATCCAGGGTATGCTAGTTGCGGTTGTCAGGACGATTGTGGCTGGATAGAAGATTGTTTTTATGATAGTGCGCCTGCCGGTTTATACTTTAACCAGGCCAGCGGGGTGGAAAGGGTAAATGCCGAACAGCGTGCCGGAATTGTACTGAAAGAGTACGGTGATTCCGGTTTTGGAGATTGTGGAGAATCAACTAGCTATGCCGGTACCACTCCCAAATCAAACGGAAGAACTGAAAAAGGTTGTTATATGGTGATAGTAGATGAAGATGACTTGGCCGGGAACAGCGATGATGGGGCTTGGGGAATTGCTACAGTTGAAACCATCTTTACCAACAAATGGAGTAAGGATGTGAATCCAAACCCACAGATTATTGCTAAAGATACCTTCTGTGGTTGGAACACCGGAGACCAATATAACGGCGGTTGGGCAGCATTAAATTGTGCTTGGTTTAGGGTAGAGGATGGAAAGACCTATCTTTGTTCTGATGACGAATATTGGCATCGCTGCGACGCAGCCGCACAAAGTACCGTTACTTGGGCCAACAACTTCCTATACAATTGTACTATGGATGAAGGGGGAGTTAATCCCCTTTGGGAAGAAGTAGATATAGATCTTGATCAAGACGGGTTTCCATCTTCTCAGGATTGTGCTGATAATCCTAATGCGCCAGGATTAAATCAGGAGAATTGTCCAGTTAGAAATAAAGATGGTACTTTCAATTGTGATTATACTAAAGGAGAAGACCGTAAATGTGCTATCTGCATCAATAAGAATGCTCCGGAAACTTGCGGAGATGAATTAAACAACGATTGTGGCGGGGGAATGTTTGCTAGTGAAGCGGTAACCAACAAGGAAGGTAAAACTCCTGATGACTGTAACAAAAACCAATATGGTTGTATGCAATCTCCCCCCCCGGCCGGATTAGATCAGTCTACTCAAATTCAACTTAACAAATATCATCAAAATTTTGCCTGGGTAGATACAATTAACAATGGTTACTGTTGCGGCTATAACGGCTTTACTGATTTCGGCAAACAGATTCAAGATCGAAACGGCGGTAAATATCTTTGTGCCAACAAAAATTTGGTTGGTTCGGAATCTGATATTACTCAGTTCGCTTCCAAAATTGGCACGGATGATTGGTACTTGCTCAAGGCCAGTGATCAGGATGCTCAATTTAAAGTGCTGACCCTGAAAGTTCCGGGAGAGCAGCCTTACGATGTTCTTTCTGACTCTGACGGTTGGAAAGTATGTAATGCTAGTTCTATGGGGGGATTAGATGTTTCTACTCAATCTGATTTAGTCGATAAATCGGCAAACCATTTCTTTTGTTATGCAGAAGGACAACATTGGAGCTGGGCCGAATGTTTTGGCGATACCGCTCCATCTACGAATAAGAACGTTAAAGGAAGAAGGGCGGGTGATGGGTTATATTCTTTGTATTTGGATATGGGCAATTCTGTTAAAGAGGAAGGAGGAGAAGCTATTTATCAAGGAATTAAACTGGTTCTTTCTGCTGGGAACGGAAAGTATAATGAATTTTATAAAATCTCTTCCACTTCTTCTGTCGGAGCAAAATTTTCTGTGGCTAAATATGACTTTTCTGGATATGATACCTTAGAATTCTTTGTGCGTTTTATTAGTCAGAAAGGAGGCAATTCTTCTACTTATTTTCCAGAGTTAGATTTGTTACCCGTAGACATAACTTTAGAAATTAAAGGGCCGCAAGGGATGAAATCCGATGGAACGGATAAACCGGATTTACCTTTCTTCACCAAGAAAGTATTAGGGTACACCGTTAATACTCCGGTCTTTGGAGAAGATAATTGGATGCACGTTAAAGTGCCCATCCCTTCTAACCTCACGGCAGTTTCTAGCGTAATAATTAGTAGCGATCCTAATGTTGAAAAAAATCAAATTCAAATTAAGAATATTTATTTAAGCAATAGCAACACTCCCCAAATCTGTTCTGGAAAGAATGATGCGAACAGAAATTCCTGGCTCACTTCTTTTGACGACGGCGATTCGGTCAGCCGTGTCAACGCAGAAGATATGTGTAAAAGTCATTACGGTGAGAATGCCTGGCTTGGAAACGAGGAGGAAGTAAAGGGCGAATTAAACCAAGATACTTCTCATTGTTGTGGAAATGATCTTAACGAATATTTCCGCGGAATGACTAAGAGTGGTTATGGCTGTTGGAATTCTCAATCCGTAGCTCCCGGAGCCACTACTTCTAACGTGGAATTTAAAATAAAGTATACCGAAAGTAACACTACTATCAAATATAGTTCTTCTACCGTTAGTTATCATCTTGAAGCAACTTATTCTTTAGATCCTAACGTGGACTCAAAAGAAATAAAAAAGGTTAAAGACCACCTTAAAACAGTTCCTGCTACCTCTGGGGAGATTAGTTATGGGATGTACCGTTTAGATGAAGATATAAATACTCCCCTTCCCCCGTACAGACCATATCCCATTACTTGGAAAAACGGAAGTACGACCACAGTACGCCACTATCTTCAGAATGTTAAAATCGTTAACGATGCCCCGGACCAAGCTAAAGTATACCTTTTCAATACCTTAACCGGTGATTTGATTGAAGACCAATTGTATTCTGGTGATTTGGTTAACGGAATGAAAGATTTTGTAGTGATAGCGGAAACGCGCCAAGTTAATCTCCCCAAACTTTCTACCTTTTCCGTGAACAAAACCATCACTCTTCCTTGCGCCCAAGAAAGCTGTTACTTCCTTCTTCCCGGCAGTCCACCGTATACCTTAACCAATTCACATCCGGACCTGTACAAGTTATATTTTGTAGAATCGAAAGGTAAAGAAACGTTAATTACTAACAATCCCAAACAAGAGTTTAAAATTTCCGGAATGGTTAAAGCCACCGAAGTAGCTCAACAAGTAATTTATGTTAATTCTGAAGCTCCCCAACCTACCAATTCTACTGAAGAGACCACTACCGCTGCACCAGAGCAAGACTTTTACGGTTGTCAAGCGGCAGATTATTTAATGGGTGGAGATCTTCTTAGCGATTCTACTAACCTTCCTTACTGTCGCATCAAAGGAAACATGTTTTGTTCTCCCAGTGCAGCACAGACAAAAGGAACAAGCCAATATACTACTATCAATTCTTGGAGCAATGAGACTTTAGAAGAAGTAGGATATGAAGAGCCGCAGGAAGGAGAACAAAACGCTACGGACTTCTTTGCTAATTTTAAGTTGGAATTAAAAGATGCTTTAATTTTTTCCACCCAACGTAATTATACTGCTCCCCTCTTGCCGGGAAGAAATTTCTTACCCAACGCTAATTTTGCTCTAGATAAAGATAAACTTCCTCATTGGGAAATTTCTCCTGTACCCCCGTCTGGCGCACTAAAAAATAAAGTTATAGCCCAAAGTACTAATAATTATTTGATAAAGTTAGAAGAGCAAGAAATCTTGCGTTCAGAAAAGATTGCTCTTTTCCCAAACCAGACATTACACTTCTCCCAAAATTCTACTTGTGGTTACCAATTTGTTTTGGTGGATAAGAATGGGAATGTTACTATTTATGATACTCCTGATTTCGAAACAGAAAGCGCTTCTTACCTGATGGTAGAATTCATCGGACCGGGAGAAGTGTTCCAACCCCAACTGCAATTGGTGGATGATTTAGGAGTAAATAAATATGATTCTAATGACGAATATAACGAGAAAAATTCCGCCAGAAGCGGTGCTGCTTGTTGTCCAGACAACCATTGCTGGAATGGTTATGCTTGTGTGGAAGATATGACTAAGTTTACTTCTATGGTAGATTCAGTCGGAGAAAATCGTTTCTATCGTTGCGTGGAAGGAGAATGGAACCATTATCCTCCAAAAAGAGATTGGACCAATGATTTAGTTAAATGGGGATTCTGTCCGCAACAAGAACAATGTTTTGTGTTAAGCCACAATTTCGGCGGGGTTCAGAGTTATACTGCTCAAGATTTCTATCAAGGTAAATATCCCACCTGTATTAATTCCAGGGAATACATCTTTGACCACTACTGCGAAAATGGCCAATGGACTTCTCGTACTAAATTTTTAGCCAGCAAGTTATTGGAAGTGATTAATGAAGGAGACGATTATGAATTATATTGCGATAATTACCAGCAAGTCTTGTTAGACTTTGCGGAGAAAGATAATTATCTGGGAGGAACTATTGCTCAGCAAGTGGCTACCAATACTGACGATCTGTTGGCTACGGAAATAATTACCGAAGGAGTTAGCACTTGTTTTGATAAGATCATGGATGGGGAAGGGAAGCGCTTGATTCAGGATGATGAAAACCTGCATGAGAATACTTGCATCAATAATGTTTGTATCTTAAAATATCAAGAGGGGGGAACAACCAAAGTAGCTTTTGCTACCACCTTAAATAAACCCCTTAATGATAGCAGTTCTTTCCTTTTGGCTTTAAATGTACCCTTAAGCGGTTTGGAAACGGTTTGTCCTTTAGCAGAAATTAATAATGTTACTGAATTTGTACCATGCGATCTAGGAGGAGAAATTGAAGGAGATTTGTGGTATGCTCCCCAATTAAATGCGGTTGTTTTTGCCAAAGAAGGAATTTCTTTATCTCCCTCCTTTTTCAGTTCAGTGGTTAATAAAGCCGTGGATTGGTTAGGGGGATTGTTTGGAACCGGAAGCAATCAGCTTTCCAGCGAAAGCAAATTTGTTAGTGCCGCCGAAAATTATCATCAATTATATTTATCTAGTCGTGCGAATGGAGAAACAACTAAAAAAGTGCGCGCTTTGCAAGAATACTTTTCTCCGGAAAAACAAACTTTGATCGTTGAATACGAAAATTATGAAACGCCGGTGTGCGATTATTTATTAAACCTGAAAACTCCGCCGGAATTGAACGTAGAATTGTTTAAAGAAGTTTCTGGAGAAGGAAAATTGAACTGTTCTACTCAAGATGCAGTTCAAAGAGTGGAAGCCATCGCCGGATTGAAATTCTTATGGCCCCAGCTTACGGCTAACTTAAGAGCAGAAATAAAGTAGTGGGCTAAAATTTATAAAGAGGTTTACTATTTAATAGTAACTATGTTGGAAACCTTACTTCGTCCCATTCGTCGAGGATTAGTAGGATTGTTATTTATAGGAGCAGTAGCTTGCGGTAGTGCCGAAGGATATGCTCCTTGTTCTAGCAATAACGATTGCAGCCAAGGTCGGATTTGTTCCACGAAGGGAGAATGTATCGAGCAGCCCGATTGTGGGAATGGTAAATGCGATGCTTACTTACAAGAGAACTGTGCTACCTGTCCACAAGATTGCGGAAAATGTAAAGAATTGTGCGACATCTGCAGTACTGATGCCGATTGCTTTGATGGAAAAGGGGATAATCGTTGTATCACTGGACTTTTCAACACGTCCTCTTACAATGACAAAGGTGTTTGTGGTAGGGGTTGTTCTACTGACGAGAATTGTCCTGAAGGATATGTTTGTAAAGAGTTTAAAATTGCTTCGGGAGAAACATTAAATCAATGTTATTCCCAATCTGCGGCGGAACATTCCACTTTTGGTGAACCAATCTGCCCTACAGAAAAATATCGGGAAGAATGCGAATATAAATCTGGAACTATCGGCTGTGAGGGGGATTCTATTCTTGCCTGCGGTTCAGACTTTAATGGAAAGGTCTATTCTTTTAACTGTTTCGACTTTGGGTTACAATGTTTTGAGAAAAATAACGGAGGGACATTTCCTTTCGTTCGCTGCTATGGTCATGCCCAATTGGGAGATCCTTGCAAGGACACTGACTGCGACCCCTACACCAAAGAAGATCTTTGGTGCGATTATATTGACTCAGAAAAGCGAGTTTGTCTTCCTCGAAATTGTCAAAAAGATGACCAATGTCCGGATAAGTTTTATTGTGCCACCGATTGGAATGATGAATGTTCTGTTATTGACTCCCCTTGCACTACTGATAAAGAATGTCGCAAAATGGGATTTGTAGAATGTAAGGGGGCCGGAGAACATCGTCATTGCATTGGTCTTCCTTTTAATTGCAACAAGAATGAAGATTGTCCGAAAGATTACTTTTGTGGTAACCAGTCTAAAGAATGTGTTTTTATTGAAGTTTCTTGTAGTAACGATGAAGAGTGTAAAGCTAAAGGATATGATGCTTGCTATCAGGGTTCTTCTTCTTGGTGCGGATATGAATAATTTTTCTAAAAGTTCGAAAGAAATATAAGTCCCTTTGCTTTTATTCTTTCTAATGGGAAAAAAGAGGTCAGCAAGTAGATTTAGTGGTAACTTTAGAGGTTATAAGGTCCATTTTAATATTAAAGCCCAAGTGACCGTTTTCATCATTATTGGTCTTTTACTCCTTTTCGCTTTCATCTTTGTAATGAGCGCTTACAGTTCTACTCAAAAAACTCAACTGCAAGGGGAGCAGGAGCGTTTAACTGTCAATCTTTTCAAAAAAGAAGCCATGCGCATTTACGTTGAAGATTGTTTGCAAGATTCTTTAGAACAAGGACTGATTATGTTGGGCCAGCAAGGGCAGATTTGGGACGACCAGCCCGGGGGAAATGTTAATTTTAATGACGTTACCGGAACCCCATTTGAAGATTTTAGAATTTATTATGGTATTTCTAATGAAAAATATTTAGAGTACCTCAATGCCTATCCTTGTAATGACAAAACTGATTTATCTCCTTATTTTTGCAAGTACATTCATCCCAATATTCAAGTGGGATTTGGTAATTTAAATTTAAAAATAGAAACCATCCGCAGAGGGATGGAAGGTTACTTGATTAATCAGACAATTCTGTGTGTAGAAAATTTCACCAAAAGCAATTTTTCTAAATTGGCTAAGATTGAAACGACCAATATTTCTCTAATAGTGGATATTCAAGAAGATGGTATCGCCGTGAAAGCCGATTATCCTTTGAAATTCAGTGTGGGAAAAGAAGAATTCTTTCAATTGACTACTTTTGACTTTTTTTATCCCTCTCAATTTAAAAAGTTGTTAGATTCAGCCGTAACTTATGCTTTAGAACGCGATTCTCGCTTTCTTGATTTTAATTATACTCAAGAATTTTTAGCAAGTCCAGAGTATACCGCTTATGATACTTATAATTCGTTAGGAATCAAAACCATTCGCAGCGAATTATCTAATGGTGATGATGTGTTTACTTTTGCTCCAGACATTTATACCGTGTTAAATACTCCTTATCCTTATTATTTTCGTTTAGCTCGGCAGAATCGTCCTCCCGCCCTGGATTATGTGCAGCGTTATGGTTGTCCGGAAGATCTCGAAAAAGGTTATGATTATTTAGCTATTCAGAACGATAATTCTTCTTTAGCGGAGGTAAATTTAACTCTTTATGCTTTAGACCCGGACGAAGACACGTTTACTTATCTGTTCGAAGATATTCCTGCGAAATTAAAATCTCTTGCTATTATCCAACCCCCCGAACAGTTTTATATGAACAAGGAGAAGGTAAACTCGGTAACTCCCGGACCTTATCCCCTTACGGTTAAAGCTACAGATGAGCACGGTTTGGAAGACTGGCAGGATGTCCGTCTATTGATTGACCGACCCATTGATACCAATTTATCTCTGCGCGTTTCTTATGACGATATTAACGGTTCTTTTGGTGAGGCCTACCTTGTTTCTACCGAAGATCCGGTATTTGTGAATATTAGTTATCCGGGAAAATCTCTAGCTAAATCTGAAGCGATAGTAACCTTAAATTATACTAATAAGGAAGGAACTGAGGCATTTACTTTTGATTATCCTTTATCTTCAGATTCACCAGGAAAAAATTGTTTCAGTCTGCCATGGGGCGGAGAACACCCTTGTGATTTTGGAAGTTATAAGTCTATTGATTTAAGTACCTGGAAGAAGGCGTTTGAAGGTGGAGATCAAAGATATAATCACTTCCAAAAAAACACCTCTAACGGAAAATTAAATTTATCTTTTTCTATTACTTATTGCGGGGGATTGAACAAAAGCACTTCTGTTGCGGCTCAGATTATAGTAAAAGAATGTTTGCCTCATCGCAATCCGCAGCGGCCGTTTGCTTATCCTTACCAAAATTATGTCTTTTCAAGTTACGACTTTGAAAATCATTTTGGTAATTTTAGTCATATGGATGAATCTAATTCGTTTAATCCTTTAGAAGCCACCCATAGTTGTTGTATTGGCAGCCCCACCGATACACCGACGGGATGGAGAATTGCGGATAATACTACGGCCTGTTTTGTTGATCCTATTCCTGGATGTTACGGAAAGAATAAGGATTATTTAGAAAATAACAATTATGGAAATCGAATTTTAGAAATAAAAACTAATTATTGTAATGGTACGAGAGGAAATGTATGTTTAGGAAATGAAGTTTATTCTCTTTACAAAGACACCTTAATCTGCGGTAATAAAACTCAGCCAGAGTGCGGAGGAATAGCTAAAGAGTGTGAAGGAAAATTAGCGTTTAGTATAACTAAATATAATGGAAAGGGAGGGTGGTGTCATGGGAACATGGGTTGCAGCAAATTTGAAACCCTTTCACCCATAGTGTATAAGGGTGGCGAAAAGTTTCCTCCAAATCTTAACGTTGCTCCTTATTGGGCTTCCGATTACGCCCTAGCTGGGAAATATACTACAGATATTAATACCAAATATCCTCTTAAAGTTGGATGTGATGCGAATACGGTTGGTTCTCCCTGCGATTCCGATTATAATGGATTATTTGCGGGAAAATGTAACTTGGCAGGAGACTGTGAGAAAGACCATTAACCATGAAAAAAATACTTTTATTATTATGGACTGGTTTTCTTTTTTCTTTTATCTTAGTCTCTGCCCAGACTGGTTGTTTTAGTTATCCTGATAGCGCTTTATATTGTAACGAGATAGAAATGGAGCAAGCACAACAAGAATGTTTCTTTTACAGCGATTGCAGTTTAGAGCAATACTTCTCTTCCGGAGAATCTTGTCAGAACCAAGATTTATTTCCTCCATGCCAGAAAGTATGGTGTAAAAGTACTTGTCGTCAAGAATGGAACGGAAAATGTTCTGCGGGCAGTTTTGCTCTTACAGAAAAAGAACAATGGTGTTCAGCGGGCTGCTGTCAGTTTAAGTATTCCGGTAGTGAGTATTGTGGTTTTAAAAAGAATCACTGGCTGTGCGAGATAGAATCTAAAAACAAGGAAGCAACAACTTATTCTTTTAATTCTCCCCTGAGCGAAGAGGTTTGTCTTCATCAGTGCGGTAAAGTTAGTATCGAAGAAGAACAAACCGCTGCAAATGAAGATAATTCTTCGATTTTGGTTTCTCCCCTGGTTCAAGATGAAAATGAAAATAGTTCTTTAGGAATATTTTGGTGGGGGTTATTCATCTTGATTTTATTCTTAGGATTTTATTCTTGGAATAAGTGGAAAGGAAAATTTACTTTATCCTCCAAAAAGCAAGCTCCCATTGAAAGTTCCTCTCTTAAAAGAGAAACCCCCATTTCATCACGGTGGTTCACGTTTAAAAAGAAACTTACTCCCCAACAAAAACATCATCTTAAGGAGAAGGAGAGAAAGAAGTTTTTTATGGAAACGGGGTTGGTTCCGGGAGAAGTAAAAAAGAAAGAAGATTTTCTTCATAACCTGCATCGGTTAAACCGTTTAACTCATGCTCATCAAATAAACTCCGCTTCTGTTCCTACTTTTAAACCAGAAGAAAATGAGGGGGAAAGTAAAAAAGAAAAGATGTGGGAGAAGATGGCTCTTTTCGGTTCGAAAAAAGTTCCGGAAGAGGTAAAAGAAGCGCCGATAGTAGAAATAAAATCATTGGAAGCTCCCTCTTCCCGTCGTTCGGAAGGAGAAGAGGCTTTAAAATCTCTTCGTGATCTCGTTCCTAAAAAGAAGATCCCTTCGGCAGTTATAAACCGGCTGGAAAAAATATCTCCAAAAAAATAATTTCGTGATAAGCCTATTTTCAAGCGCTTTTTGGCTCCTTTCTCTCCTCGGAACATTTATAAACACTAAAAGATTAATTCCAGAATATAAATGGAAGTTAAAAAAAGAGGTTTGTTTGGGGTAGTTTTAGCTTTATTTCTAGTTATTATTCTTTCTAACTTTTCCGGAGCGGAACAAGGGGGCTGTTATACCTTTCCTAAAGGCAGTCCAGAACTCTATTGTAAGGCTGGAATGTTGGATACTGCGGTTAAGGAAGATTGTGGGAAATTTCCCGATTGTAAATTTGAGCAATATTTTACTCCTGGTTCTGATTGTAGCAAAATTGAAGATTGCCAAGAGGTAACTTGTCCGGTAGACTGTCAAACTCATCCTTGGGGTTATTGTAAGCAGCTAGGAAAAACGGCCGGAAAAGAGCCGAAACCTATTTTCATTAACTCTTCTGATTACGAAGAGTTATACAACCTTTGGTGTGGAAATGTACAAGGATGTTGTAAGTTTGAAAGATCTAAAACCCAAACTTTTTGTCAATCCGGAATGAAACGTTATGATTGTGAAGCGAAAGCGGCGCAATGGGAAATCACTGATTTACAACAAATTATTTATGATAATTCGGTTGGAATGAACTTAAAAACGTGCAACGAAAAATATTGTAAATTAGAAATTCTTCCCGCCACTTTAAATGTGGAAGTTTATGATGATTCTAATAAATCCATTGAAGGAGCGCAAGTGAGTTTAGAAGCAGAAGATAAAACCGCTACTACTGATGCTTCCGGTAAGGCTCAGTTTAGTTTAACTCCCAAAACTTATATCGTTAAGGTAAGCAAAGAAAAGTATTCTTCTCAATCTAGGACTGTGCCCTTATCTTCTAATTCTACCATAAATCTAAGCATCATCCTTTCCAAACCGGAAGGAGCAGCTACCATTAGCGGAATAGTTAAAGATGCGGATGGTAAGCCGTTAGCCAAAGCGACGATTTCTTGGGGAGAACAAGCTAACCAACAAGTTTCTACTGATGAAGCCGGTGCTTATATTACTCCGGAACTTTCTATTGGAGAGATAACCCTCACCGCTAGTGCTATCGGATATAGTTCTCAAGCCCAAAATATAACCTTGAAGAAAGGGCCGAATGCGGCTCATTTCCAATTAAGTAAAACTTCTCTGCCCACCATTAGCGGTAAAACTTATGTGGACAAGAATGCTAACAATGAATCTGACGCGGATGAAATAGTTTATGGAGCACGTATTTTCGTGGACGGCGAATTCCGCGGACTTTCTTCTTATCCAGATGGAAGATATTCTATCATTTTAGCTAACAATAAGTCCGAATTGCATTCCAAATACAATATTTCTGCTACTTATCAAGATTACGAGATGAAAAAAATCACAATATCTCCTGAAGGTAAAGATACCACTACTTGGAATATCTTATTGACCAAATCCATTGGAGAGTGCAGCCAAGACGGACCCAGTCCACAAAAGAAAGTAGAAGTATTTTCTGCCCAACCCGTTCTAGGCAAGAAAGAAGTTCTTCTTACTTGGGATCGGCCTTGTCCGGAAGTGGTTTTTTATACCCTAGAAAAATATCAGGGAACAGAATTGTTAAAAACTTTCATTCCTACTTCTACTGCGAAAGAGTTAACGGATACGGAAGTGGAATGGGGACAAACCTATACTTATAAAATCGTAGCCACTTTTGAATCGGTATTATCTTCAGAAAGTGCGAACGAACAGAGTATTACTTTGGGTGACGAACCGTGTGCCGGGAGATATCATAACCTCCCCTTAGGTTGGGAAACTTTTTGTTTTGGAGAAGATCAAGATACGCGTCGGTTGGTGTGGACTTGCGATAATAATAACAAACTGGTGGTTTCTTTAAATTGCGCTGATCGCGACGGGGTTAATAGTCAAGGGGTACCTTCTAAGTATTATTGCGCCAAGGTAGGAAGTGGCTCAGCAGACTGTAAGGATTCTGGCGCCTGTTCTTTGTTTGCCAATCCTTTCGGATTATATTCTACCCGAAATAGTTGTTATGGTAGCGCAGCTACTGCTGCGGAAGGAGCAGAAAACTATTGTTATTACGATAAATCTCATTCTATCGTAGATCATTGTCAAAGCTGTATGGAAGTAAAAAATTGTTTTGATTATAACAGTAAAGATGCTTGCCTAACCAATAATTGCTTAGCTCGTTCTTGTCAGTGGACCGATGGAGCAGCTAACACTGCTTTGTTGGATTATAGTTTATTACAACTAGAGTTGCCTTTCTTTGTTACTTCAGAAACCGGAGCAGGTTATTGTACTGAAGTTAATTATGCTAAAGATGATCGCTGCAACTTATGTTCGCCGCTAGTTTCCTTATTTGAAAATTATTATTGCACCGCCGACGTTTGTTCAGTGTTAGGAAAATGCTTCTCGGCGAATCAACTGAAACGCTGCCAATCTTGTGGCGTGGCTCCTACCGCTGAAGCTAATTGTTACACTTATGTTACTGAGCAAGAATGTAGTGGAGGTCAAAGTGTTGCTCAAAATGATTTAGGTATAATCACTGCTTCTAAGGATCGTTGTGGCTGGAAAAAATGTTTCTGGAAGGGCGAGAAAGGAGGAGCGGGAACTTGTGTGAAAGATGGAAATTTAAACAAGGATGATGATTGCTTATTCTTTTCTGATGGGGGGCAGCGAGGAGCATGTATGCGGGATAATACTCCCCCCCTCACCAAAATATTTCCCGCAGGAGCGCATTTCCTTTCTAATTTTAGTTCAAACTTAACTTTTGAAGCTGACGATACTCATTTTGGAACGAATACTAATGCTCAACAAAGTAATCCTCTTGGTAAATTGGGCTTCTGTCTAACTTCAGCTGATCCTACTGCTCCCGATACTTGTAGTATCAATTCTTTCAAGGAAACAAATTATCCTGGAAAATTGACTAAAGAAAGTTTGAATGTAAACATTATCAACTTTCTGGGTGGAGAAAATATTCCCGGAAAAACTTACCGCTTGAAATATTATTCTACCGACAAATACTTTAATCGTGAAGACATCAAGGAAGCGGCAGTATACATCGATAATGTTCCTCCCTCTTTCACCATCGAGAACGAAACCATCACTACCTTAGATAAAACTAACTTTAAAGTGTACTTAACCGGTTTAAATGAACCAATGAGTTGTTCCTTTGATTTATCTTCCCTTCTTCCTTTAGGGGATACTTTACATCAAGAATCTTCTTTAGACTTACCGGAAAAAGAAGCTACTTTTATCGATTTACCGGGTTTAATTTATCATCTTATTGTAAACTGTACGGATCGTTTAGGAAATAATCATTATGACAGTAAGGATTATGCTTTCGATTTGAATCAGAAGATAGATATTGTTTATCCGCCTCAAAACGGGAAAATAGCGCAGCAATCTATCTCTTTTAAAGTTAGAACTTTATTGGGATCTACTTGTGCTTTATATAAATCTAACACTAATGAAAAAGTGGCTGATTTCAAGACCGATCAAGAAGGCAAAGAACATCTTACTGAAGAAATATCGGGCTTTGTAGAAAAATCTTATACGGGAGAATACAAGGTAGTGTGTACAGAATTAATTTCTCAAGAAACTTCTGAAGAATCCTTAAATTTTGCAGTAAGCTTTAGTGCTCCTACTACCCAAATTATATTACGAGAAGGAAGCCGAACGGAGCAACCCACTGAAAACGGTTGGGAAAAATACTTTATCCGTTCAGCTACCGCTAGTTTAACTTGTACTCCGTTAGAAGGAGGATTTGATTGTGCCAAAACTTATTATTGTTTGGGGTTAGGTTGCGACATGATTACCAGTCCGAACTACCAGGAATATTCTGCTGAATTTACCTTAAACGGAACTATAGACATTTGTTATTATTCCATTGATCAAGCCGGAAATAAAGATTTCCAACCTCTGTGCGGAAAAGTTATCGTTGACGGATTTGGAATAACTTTAGAAATTCCAAAAAAATATTTTTATCAAGGAGAAGTATGGGGAATCAGCAACCAGCCCACTTTTAATTGGCAATTTTTTACTCGTGTATCCAGTTCAGAATGCGGTTTTGATTTTACTAGCGGATTTGATTATACCGGCTTACCTCCACACCAGAAGAAATCTCCTTCCAGCGAAGGAAAGTATCTATTTGAAGGATTCCCGGAAAGTGTCTTTACTAGTTATCCTTCCGACGGAGGAATTAAATCGGCCTTCGTAAAATGTTTTGGAGAAGAAATTAGTCCAGAACAAAAGATGAATCTGGAATACGATCCTACTGCTCCGATCATCGAAGAAGCGTTCTCTGATCCCGAAGTGGTGTTAGAGGGATTGACTACCACCCTAGTTGCTTTAACCGATGATAAAACCACTTGCCGTTATAGCGACAATTCTGAAGGGGATGGAAGTTCAGAATACCTTACTATGCCTTACTCTTTCCCGGGAGAGGAGGATAATACTTTGAACCTCGACCATTCCACTAGTTTCAGCATTAATAATGTTGATGATACCGGTAAGAAAGATTATTCCTTATCAGTACAATGTAAAAATGGAGCAGAAGACTTATCCGAAGTTAAAGAATTGAACTTTCAAGTGGATTATTTCGCGGCAGGATTTATCCTTACTAGCTCTTTGCGGCCCCGAGGATATGTAAATACTCCCGCCGTTGATTTGGGTTTAAGCACTAATAAAAATTCTCAATGTGAATATCGCGGTGGAAAGAATGCGGATAACACTTCTGCTTTTGTAGTGATGGAAGGAGCAGGAAGCAAATTCCATAGTTCTCATCTGGAAGGCCTTACCGATGGTTATTACAAATATCCTCTAAAATGTGTAATGAAAGATTATACTGCCGAAGCGGCCATCGAATTTACGATAGATACCCTTGCCCCCACTCTTACTGAAGTTAATGACGGAAATTTCACTTGCGGAAGTGATAAAATTAATGTTTATGTTTATTCTGGAGAAGGAAATTTAACTAACTATTATTATGAAGTTTACGATCTGGGAGCAGACCAGAAAACCTTAGACGAAAAAGAAGCCAGCTTTAAAGGACTTAAAACAAGCACCGCTAATAAAAGTATTTTATCTAGTAATTATTCCCAATGGAGTGCTTCTACTTTAAATGCCCAACTAAACGCTTTAACTAATGCCGCTAATAAAAGTTCTATGGTAGTTTCAACTACTAACCAAAAAGTTTTAGTCTTGAATGCTTCAGTTGGTTCTACTTTACCTTTGGAAATTTCCACCACTAACTTAAATCTAAGTCATCAGTATAGTGTAAAAGTTCGAGCGGGAGATGCCGCTGGAAACTGGGGGGATTTTAAAGAGAGCGATAGTTTCTTTAAGGTTGCTGCCAATTACACTCCGTGTAAAGCAGATAAAAATCCTCCCAAGATAACTCTTAACCTTAATGATTCTTGCGGTTTGGCTTCTCCGTTAGTGGAAATTCGCTGCGAAGATGAAATGGGGTGCAAGGAAATTAAATATGGAACTAATGTTAACAGCAAAGATTGTCAAACTAATTTGACTTATAACGGAAACAAAATTTCACTTTCTTCAAAAATGTGGGTGTGTTATTTTGCTTCTGATAATGTGGGTAATAATGCTACTGGAAAAGAGTTGGTGGACTTGAAAGATAGTGACGGAGATAAAATATTAGACCGTTGCGATAATTGCAGTGGAACCGGAGCGAATGAGATTGTAGATATCAACGGTTGTTCGAACAAAGATATTTCTCTTCGAGAGAACGAGAGTTTATCTAAAACCGACAGCGATGAAGATGGGCTCCCAGATAGTTGGGAAAAAGAACATAACGATTATGAATGTGTCTTTGATTATTTGCTCTATGATTCAGATGCTAATAGTATCAGTGATGCCAAAGACGATTATGATTTAGATAGTTATACTAATTATCAGGAATATTTGTATAATACTGATCCTTGTGATGCTGGAGATATGCCTTCTATTCTTTTGGGTGAGTCAGAGTCCTTACCTGAAGAAATTGCTGGGAATGAAACGGACCTTATTTCTTTTCCCTTACCAACCCCCACTTCCCCTTCAGCGGGAAGAAATGTTTTGCCTTGGATATTATTTATTATCGGGCTGCTCTTGACGTTGGGCGGAAGTGGCTATTTAATTTATTATTATAATTACCAAACTCCTTCTGGAAAGACTCCGCCCCGAGCTACTGCGCCAGGTTATTATCAAGCTCGTGCGCCAACGGAGGGAGCTACTTCCGCGGAACAAAGTTGGAAAAATAAATTCTTACAATTCCGTAAATCTCGAGAAGAAAAACAGAAACAACGAAGCAGAGAAAATATCTTCAGCGAGTTCTCTACTTCTTCTAAGGAAATTCCCCACGTGGATAAGATTATTAGCAGTCGAGCTCCAGTGGAACAAAAATTACAGCAAGTAGCTCAGAAATATGCTGAACATAAGGAAGAACTTCATCCCGGATTGAAGCCGGAAGAGAAGAACCTTTTTGCTAAATTAGAAAATTTAACTCAAAAAAGTAAAGGAAAATCTCTCAGTCAAGCCGTAGGAAAAGACGAATCACAAAATTTATTCAATAAATTGAAAGAGATGAGCAAGAAAAGGAAAGAGGGAGAAAAATGAGCTGGGGTCGCCGTGGTTTGGGAGTAGCTCAAGTGTTCATTTTCATCTTAGCCGCAGTATCTTTTGCTTTGATTATGATTTTTGGCTATAAAGCCATTTCTAGTTTTGTTTCCAGTGGAGAAGGGGTGCAACTAGTTCAATTCAAGACCGATTTGGAAAGTTCAATCAAGAAAATATATACTGAATACGGCTCAGTACGAGAAGAGAGGTATAAACTTCCTTCGGAATTTCAACAGATTTGTTTCGTGAATTTGGAATATTCTGCTCCTAAAGGAAAAATGGACCAACTTATAGCTTCACTGAAGAAGGAAAATTTTCAAGCAGGTGTAGCCTTAAAAGATGCATATGATGCATCGGGTGGGAAAGATCCCGGTTTGGGTTATGAAAAAGTGGATGAAAATGTTTTTCTAGCTCCCTTGCGCCAGGGATTAACTCAAATTAAAGTTTATCGTATCAGTATCGGAAACTATTCCTATCCAGAAGGCGAAGAACTGCCTTATCTTTGTATTAAGGTTAATGGGGGAACGTTCTCTTTAATGTTAGAAGGAAAAGGTGATCGTACCAAAATATATCATAAATCTTAATCCTCCTTTTATTAATACTAGTAATTATAATAAATAAAAAATACTACCATGCTCAAAAGCAAACAAGGCCAAGTTGAAGTAACTTTTAATTGGATTTATATTGTGATCGCCGGAGCAGTAATTCTGCTTTTCTTTGCCGGAATTATTGTGAAACAGAAAATAGCTTCAGAAGAAACGTTGGATCGAGATGTAATGAGAATTATGGAAAATATTTTTACAGCAGCCCAAGTTTCTGAAAATACTAAAACTTCTATCGATATGGGGGGGTTAAGAGATTATGTCTTTTATTTCAGTTGCGAAGATGGAGTGAGCAAATATGGGCTGGAAGGGCGTTCTCTACCGGTGGAAGATAGCGTTAATCCCATCTTTGCTCCCAGCAAAGTACAATCAGCTACGCTGATTACTTGGAGCGTACCTTACAAACTGCCCTTTAAAGTGATTGATTTTTTATTTATCACTTCTAGTAATACCAAATATTTCTTATGGGGTGAAACCGATTTGTCTAAAGATTTCTTGAAAGCCATTTCTAATTCCAGTTCTTCTACCGGAAAAGGGGTCAATTTTAATGTGATGTCCGTGAAAGAACTATCTGAAGTTGATCCGGGAAAGAATTTTGCAATGAGAATAGTTGATTTCGAAGGGAAGATTGGGGTGGGAAAAGAAAAAAAGAATTTACCTCTTTCTTTATGGGATAAAATCAAAGCTTATCCTCCGGGCCGAGTTACGTTAGTCTCTTTCCAGGGGACGGGAGCAAGTACGACTATTAACTATTACAGAGCAGAGCAGGGAGTATGGAAACTACTTAATCATGAATCACTAAAGATAATTTCTTTAGGAGGAGAAAGTGATGCTACTCTTTACGCTGCTATCTTTTCAGGGGATGATTTAATTTACCAATGCAACATGAAAAAAGCCATTAAAAGATTGTTTTATCTTACGGAAGTGTACGGGGGGGGAGAATTAGGAACCATTGGAATTCCGGGAGGAAAGCTGCAAGAGATGATTAATTATTATGAAAAACATCCGGAAAAGATCTTAACCGGAGAATGTTTAAATTATATCACTAAGAATCCGCAAAATTTACGAGAAGCTTTACAAACGCATCAGAACAAGGCTAATGCCTGTTTATTAGATTATTCCCTTTGTCCAGAATTAGTCAGCGCGGCCTTAAATTTGCGCGAAACTAACAACAATTTAGCAGAAAGAGGAGACTGTATTCCTTTATACTAAACTGAGAAGTAAAACAATAATTAATAGTAACGACCATAAAGATTAAATCATGAAAACAAAACCACGAAAACTTCATCGAAAAGGACAGATTCATGTATCCGAGACTATCGCGGTTCTTTTCATTTTCTTTGTTTTAGTAGCTTTCGGAATGATTTTTTATTTCAAATATGCTCAATATTCTTTGAAAGAAGAACAGGACCAGTTAGCCGTGGCTAGGGCTATTCGTACCACTTCTAAAACTTTATTCCTACCCGAACTAGCTTGCACTAAAGGAGAATCGGAAGCAGAAGATGATTGCATTGATATGATGAAATTGCGTCAAGTAAATGCTACTTTTTCTCGTCACTTACAGGAATATTACTATAATATTTTTGGTTATGCTAAAATAAAGGTGGTGAAGATGTATCCTAAACCGGAAGAACTGTGGATTATTTACGATTTGCATCGACCCATAAATAACACTGATGAAACCTTTTTACCAATATCCTCTACTTACTTTATTGTTACTCTACGTGATGAAGCGGTAGAAGGAGAAAAGATCCATTATGGTTATGGATACATCGAAGTAGGGGTGTACACTTGATAAGAATGCACCTTTCTTCCGCTAAAAGTAAAAAGGCACAGATGGAAATGATTGGATTAGTAGTAATTGTAATTCTCATCACTATCGGAATGTTATTTATGGCCCAATTTGCTTTTAAAGAAGATAAACAAAAGAAAATCTTTACCCGAGAACTGCTGGCATATAGTACCATGAGCGCCTTGATGAAAACCACCATTTCCGATTCTACCTGCGCTTCTGGTTATGGGGTAGAAACTTCTCCCCAGATTGAGAAAGACCTGTTGGAAGATTGTGCGGACAATCAGGATACACGAGAGAATTGTGGAGATTCGATGTACCAGTGCGGAAATACTCACAGCTGCTGTTATTTAAACCAAATCATGACCGCCTTGTTAGACGAAACTTTAGGGAAATGGGGTAAACGCTATGAACTCAAGTCGATCTTATTTCGGGTAGGAGATTCGCAAGGAATTCTTTTGATAAATGTGAAGAACGAGAAAGGAGGCTGTCCTTTAACTATGGAAAGAGATACTTCTAAACCTTTCTTTTTGAATACTAAAGCTGGTTTGGTAGAAAGCGTACTGTATATCTGTAATTGAGGGTGGGCTTGGTTAAATTTTTGGTTAAAACCATCGCAAGCTTTATATAGACATTTTCTTTCTTCTGAAGAGAATAATATTCATAACATAAAAAGAGGTGTGTTACATGTTTTTTCCTAAACCCAAGAAGGGAGCAGAAATGTCTTTAAATGTGATTATTGTAGCGGCTATTGCTTTAATAGTTTTAGTTATTTTAGTAGCTATTTTTACCGGAAGGATTAGAATTTTCCAGAGTGAAGTGGGAATAAAAGGAGATGCAGAATTGACTAGTATGCGTATAACTTATGGTACTTGTCATCCTACCGCCGGTCAAGAGAGTACTTTTACTTCTGAGTTTGGTAAAGCCACCGCCGTGGATGCGAAGGAATCAGCCAAAACCAGTTTTGCGGAAGTGATTAGTTCCTGTTCCGGTTTCAGTTCTGATAAAGCTACTTGTGAAGGCAACAGCTGTAAGTGGAGCTGAAGATGAATCGCAAAGCAGACGCGAGCATGTGGTGGATCATCATTGGAGCAGTAATCGCTCTGGTGGTGTTGATTATTTTAATGATTATCTTTACTGGAAAGACCAATAAGCTGGAAGGAGGATTGTCTGATTGTCAGGGTAAGGGTGGGGTGTGTGTGACTGCTGGCTCTGCTTGTCCAATGTATACCTTAGAATCTTCTGCCTTCAGTTGTAGTACCAATTCCGGTTCGGATAAATGTTGTTTGGGTTCACCTAAAAAGTGTACTACTCCTGGTTCTACAACAGAATGTGGTGATGGAGTATGCTCGCAGAGACCGGGATCAAACTCAGGAAAAGATAATATCTGTTTCCTAGGCACGCAGTAAGATGAACCGCAAAGGAGTGGATTGGGCCAGTCCAGAGATGATTGTGATAATCATCCTCTCTCTCTTGTTGCTTGGAGCATTTTTTTATTTTTTTATTTGGAAAAAAATTGGAGGAATCTTACCTTGATTAAATCGTTCAAAAACAATAAAGGGATGGCGGTGTGGCAACTGATTGCGATAATTTTAGCTGTGCTTTTGTTAGTTTTTGTGCTTATTTGGTACGGTGGATTAAACACCAAAATGGCTGATTTAGCACAAAAGATAAGTGATTTCCTATGAATCGTATCGCTACAACTCATCAATGGTGGGAAATATTAATCATAGTTTTGGCGATTGTAGTTTTAGCTATTCTCAGTTGGAGCTATTGGGGAGACAAAGGACTCTTCAGCGGAATTAAATCTGCTGCTGAAACTACTTGGGGATATCTTCCCAATATTACTATAGGATTAAATTCCTTGAACGCTACTAGGGTTACTCTACCCGGAAAACAAGAAGCAGCAGTAAGCGGACTTCAAGCCACTTTAACTCGAATGATGGGAGCACAACTTACTGGTCCGACTAAAAATGGTTGTTTTGATAATTTTGGTGGATTTAAGGAAGATCTAGGGGATAATGATAAAAAGACCACTAAAATATCTTTGTACTACGATCAAAGACGAGGAGGAACAGCAGTTTTAATTACCACTGCTGGCGGTCAAACTTATGAAGGATTCTTTGTAGAAAAAATGCACCCTTGTGTGATTGCGGGTATACAAAATGAGGCCGAAAACTTTTTTAACTACTTTAATAAAGAAGGGGAACTTAAAGAATATTATTATAGTCCGGTTTTAGAAGTAGATATTCTTTATTATAACAAACTGGCGGGATACAGCGGTAATGTGATAAGGGTAATGGGTTGGCCGGAGAACATTGTTAATAACCAAGGAGATAATTTTCAGAATGGTGGATATTTATTCAAGGCTCCCGGAAACAATATTTGTTTCTTTCCCACTAATAAAATATCAAACTCTGATCAACATGGAATAGATAATAATTATATCGCTGATGAAAGCGATTCAGAATCAATTGCTTATCGCTTGAAACACAATGATGAACGGGTGAAACCATGCACTTAAGAAAGTGGAAAAAGAAAAGTATGGAAGCTGGTTTTTTAGTAGCGCTTATAATCACTATTTTCGGAGGAATTTTGGTTGGTGGAGTAGTAATGCGTTTCATGTCTACTGCTTCGGACAAGGAAGCAGAAAATCTTTGCCATGATACGGTGGTCTTGCGAGCCAAGACCGGAATCACTTCTGAAGGAACCTTCGTCAGTGCACAGGTGAAAGCAGTTCCAGCATTATGTAAAACTATTGATAAAAAGATCAAAGGAGATCGGGAAGAAATAAAAGAACAGTTCGCTTATAAGATGGCCCGTTGCTGGTGGATGTTCGGGGAAGGACGGTATGAAGAGTTGCTAGATAGTTCACAAATTAAGTTCTTGCCTTCCGTCTTTGGGATGGATAACAATAAAAATAAATGTTTTGTGTGTTATAATTTAATGGTTGATCAAAATAATATTGATGGGATCCCCATTTCTGGACAGGAAATGCAATCGTACATGCAAGAACACAATTATCCTAATTCTAATGTTACGTATTTACAATATATCCAAAGTTATGGAGGTCCCGGTAAAATTATCTTTGCTGCTCCTTATATTCTCCCTAGAGAGTCTTACGGACTCTCTATGGTGCCAAAAATGAAAAATGATAAAGTGGGCTTTTGGTGGGGGGTCGGTAAGGTGGTAGTCGGTGCAGTAGTAGTAGTAGGCGTAGTAGCCGGAACTGCCTGTGTTTTAGCTACAGCTGGAACTTGTGCTGCCGTTCTTTCTGCAGTAGTAATAGCCGGATCAACTGCTGGTGGAACCACTGCCGCAGTGGCTACGGCGGGAGCTACAGCGGTGTCAGTTTCGGCTTCAGCGGTTACTACGTTGGGAGTTACCGGAACGGCCATAGTGGGCGGATCTGCGGTTTTAGCTGCAAAAAGTGGTTACACCAATATTGTTTCAAATCTTTTCACGGAGAGAGAATTTAGTTTCATTGCTGTAACTTTTTCTCGAGATGCGGAAAAGAACTGTGGCTCAGGAGATCTAGCTGGAAATTAATGGTGATAAAAATGATGATAATAAACAAAAAAGCCGACACCCATATGTGGTGGATTATGGCCGCAGCAGTATTGGCTTTGATTGTGGTTATTTTATTATTAGTGTGGTTCAAAGGAAGCGGGGATACTGCTTTTAGTGCGATCAATAAAAACATTGCTGGAGCAGGAGATTGTGACGGAGATAAAATTCCCGACATGTTTGATAATTGTCCTTGTGATGCTGAAGAGCCCGGAGCCAAAGTAAGCGGATGTCTTCTCACCGTAAAAGATAAAAAAGATACTTTGACTACAAAAAAAGTGGGCAAGGATTGCTGTAAACCATGAACAAAAATGCCCAGATGCTTAGTGCTATTTTTGGTTTAATTATTGCAGCTATTTTAATTTCTTTTGCCATAAAAATCGGTTCGGATGTCTTTCGTTTAAGTGGTCAAGCGCAAAGTAATTTTGAGCAGTTAGCTCAAACCATCAGAGATGTAAACAATAAAACTCCCGGTACACTTCAAAAAGATTTTTTTTACTTAGACCAGAAGACTTACGTTTATATGATCAATAATGTGAGTCGTGGTATGCATGTTACTAAAAGTCCCTTTTTTAGCACTAGCGTGGATTTCACTCTTTCTACTCCTCCCGAATGCGCTGATCAAAATTGTTTATGTTTGTGTCGGAAATATAAAGGTGAGAAAGATCGTGGTTGCTTGGAAATAATGTGTGAACCTTTGCCTGGAGTGGACTTTTCCAATGGTACAGGAGTAATCCTAGACCGAGGCACAGAAGGGCCACGACGACAGGAAGTAACAATTTACAAATGTTTAGGTGGAGAAAGTTATTGCAAGAAAAGTAAAGCAGGGGATGTCAGCATTATCTTTTCCTGGGCCGATTCAAAAGGAGTTTACAATCCGATTAAGTGAATAACATGAACAAAAAAGGTTCTTATCTGTTGGCAGTGGGAGAGGTGTTGGCAATAATCGCCGTAATGATTTTGGTCTTACTTTCTACCGAAAAAATGGCCAAGTCGGAAGCAGTGCTCAAGATCAATACTGTTAACAATTTCGAGCTGATGATAAACACCCTAGTGGGTACGCCTGGAGAAGGAATGGTTGAATTTCCTTATAACATCTCGAGATTCAATTTAATCCTGTCTTCTAACAGCATTAGTGTTTTTCTTCCCGGAGAAGAATCCAAACAGTTTGAAGTGCGTACTTTCCGTCTTCCTACTAGCTATGTGGCGGAAGGGGTAGTTAAACAAGCCCCACACATTTGTTTAGAAAAGAAAAATAAAAAAATATTATTACGAGAATGTTAAATATGAACAAAAAAGGAGAGACCGGCGATAGTGCGTATGATGTAGCGCGCAAAAGCGTGTATTGGATGATTGCCGGAGTAATGCTTACCATGGCAGTGTTGCTTTATGTTTATTTTCTTTCAGGAATGAACGCACGCTTAACTTATGTTCCAGAAAAATTACGTGCGGAAGTTATTTCCTTGCGCTTCGCTAACCTTCCAGAATGTTTCGCTTATCAGGATCCGGATACAGGAAGAGTTTATCCCGGGGTGATTGATACAACCAAATTTAATTTTGAAAATACTAATAATTGTTATAAAACTGATGATAATCTAGGATATGGAGAATATAATTTTCGTTTCTTACTAAAAAATAAAAGATTGGAAGTGTATACCAACAATTATTTTCACGGAGAATTTTTTAGTATCTCTCGTACAGTATTAATAAAAGAAGGAAACACTATCACTTCGGATGAAATGATAATTTATGTTCAATCAAAGTTATTTAGTCATCCAACCGTCGCGGCGGTGAGTTAAAATGAATAAAAAAGGACAAACCGAAGATTTCACAGACTGGCTGCTTTTAGTGATTGGAATAATATTCTTAATGTTGTTCTTACAGTTCGCTGTAATTAAGTCTATTGAAGATAAGAATGTACAGAGTGTAAAGTTAGTAGAAAGTAATGAAAACATAAATAATTATCTTACCGAACAACGCGGAGAGTTAGAAAAAGGTAACGCTCTTGATGCGATTAAAATCAATGGAAGGATCAATCAATTAAGATCTCCCTTCGGAGCGGTAAAAAAATGAACCGCAAAGGAATGGTATTTTTTTGGATATTATTAATCATCATGTTAGGAGTGGGAATATCTTTTATGGTTAATTATAATATTCAAACCGGAGAAGTGAAAGGGGTATGGTCATTAAGCTACGTCCGGGCTTTCCAGGAATCGGAAAAAGATTTATTGTTTATAGATAATCAAGCCATCCTCGCTGCTAAACAAACAGATAAAGATGTTTCTTCTTTAGTCTTCTCGGGAGATTTAGGTTGCGGAATCATTCAAGAAGTTCCCTTATGGAACCAGAAAGACCATTTCTGTCCCTTAAAGATGGAAGAAAAATTTTCCACCAAATTTAACTCTTTGATGGAAGAAAAAGGTTTTTTGCGTTATAACCTTTCTTTTAAAGAGGGAGAATTGATTGGAAAAATCAATCAAGTTAAGACGGTAACTCCGGCTAATCCTAATGTTCTGCCTACAGAAAGAAAAAGTGCTTCCTTATTCACTAGCTACAATGCTTACCTAATTAAACCGTTTGGTTTGTGGTATTACTATAATCCTAGTTTTAGAGTTAAAGTAAATCTCTCTTTATCATTCTATTCCGAACTGCAGCGCCAAGCCCAGTTCTTAGTACACGATTGTCAGAACGAAGTAGACTTGAAGTCCTGTTTAGAAGGGCACAAGAATGAAAGTTGGAATTATGGAAAGTGTAATGATAAAAAGTATGCAGAAGATAACCGCAAGGTGTTATTCTGCGTTAATAAATTGAGTTTCGGGTTAGACTTCTCTCCTCAAACCATCTTCTCTCCTAAGGATACACAAGTCTCTTTGCAAGGGAACCAAGTTAAAGTGAGTTTTACTCCGGTAGCCGAAGCAGAAAATTACAAATTGTATTATACTAATTGGGATTATCAACCCGACAGCTATCCGCAAGAAGCCAAAAGCTTATTCTTTGCCTCACAAGGAAGTTATTTTTATGCGACGAAGGTATTAAATAATCCTACGGAAGATAATTGTCCCACTGATAGAGAAGCTAATACTGCTTATCGTTGTAGTAATCAAATTTTGTACTGGCTGGAAGATGTTAAGGTGGTTCTAGGACAGTTTTATTATCTTACCGTAACCGCAGTTAAGAACGAAGAAGAATCTTTAGTTTATGAAGTGTTGAAGCTGGATTCTTCGCAATAGTTTTCTTTTCTTAATAACTTTAAAGTAATTATCTCTTCAACAACCTAAAAACTTATAAAGCTACTTTAATCTGCTTTTCATGTTAAACTATTGAAAAGAAGGTGGGTCTATGTATAAAATTCCTTTAGCTGAAATTAAAGATAAACTGCTTAAAAGCAACAAGATTACTCCGCGCGAGTTAGATGAGCGAATTAAGAAGAAAATTAACGATCTTTCTGGCTTGATTAGCGAAGAAGGAGCAGCTCATATCCTAGCTAATGAACTGGGAGTAGAATTGTTCAACGCTTCTTCTAGCCGTTTGAAAATCAAAGAAGTTTATGCCGGGATGCGTGATGTGACTACTTTAGGGAAAGTGGTGCGCAAGTTTGAGGTCCGGGAGTTTACTAAAGGGGATTCTAAAGGTAAAGTTTGTTCTTTAGTCATTGGAGATGAAACCGGAACTACTCGATTAGTATTCTGGAACGAGCAAGTTGATTTATTAGAAAAGGTTAAAGTGGATGATATTGTACTAGTGAAGAACGCTTTCGCTCGAGAAAACAATAACGATCGAGAAATTCATTTAGGTAATCGCGGCGAATTAGAAGTTAATCCTAAAGGAGAAAGTATTTCTACCATATTCAATACTTTAGCTAATCCTACTTTCAATCGCAAAAAGATTGAACAATTGCAAGACGGAGAAGATGGAGTAGAATTGTTGGGAACAGTAGTGCAAGTGTTCGATCCCCGATTTTTTAACGTCTGTCCGGAATGTGGTCGGAAAGTAGTGGAATCAGAAGGAGTGTATCAATGTGATGAGCATAAACAAGTTGTTCCGGCTACTTCTTATGTAGTGAATGCTATTTTAGATGATGGCACCGGAACGATTCGAGGAGTATTCTGGCGCAATCAAGCATCTAGACTACTAGGAAAAGAAGATAAGATGGTGGCAGCGTACAAGGAAGATCTAGCTTCTTTTGAAGAAGTTAAAACCGATTTATTAGGGGAACAGTTCAAATTGGTGGGCAGGGTAAAGATGAACGAGATGTTCAATCGCTTAGAATTTAGTGTGCAGTTGGTAGAGAAAGCTAACGCGGTGGAAGAGTTAGCGAGATTGGAGAAAGGGAATTCTTAAATAGCGGTTTGATTTCTTACTTTTATGCTCTTTCATACCCATATTCTATTAGGATTGCTAGCTTTTCTTCTTTTACACCACTATCTTCCCGGAAACGAATATATTGTTTTTGTTTTGATTCTAGTGGGGAGTATTCTTCCGGATATTGATGAGCATAAAAGCAAAGCGGTCCAGTTATCTGGATTTATCGGCAAAATTGTTTCTTTCTTTGCTTCCCATCGAGGAGTATTTCATTCTTTCTTACTGCCTTTAGTATTGTTTGGAATACTAGGATTTTTCTGGAACTTTCCTTATGCTCTGGCTCTCTTTGTCGGATATATTGTACATCTAATTGCAGATGCATTAACTCCTATGGGTATTCCGGTATTTTATCCTTTCAGCAGTTGGAAATTACGTGGACCGATTCGTGTAGGTACATGGATGGAATGTTTTTTTTTTGCCGTGGTGGTAGTGTTGATTGTGAGAGAAGTGTGGTAATTGAACAAATGAAACATCTAGCCATCTTAAGTAAAAAAGGAAAATGGTTAGCGAAGATTCTTTCCGGAGAGAAAACTATTGAATCCCGCTGGTATAAGTCCCGGAAAACACCTTATCAGAACATTTCTAGCGGTGATGTGGTTTATTTTAAAGAATCCGGTCAACCGGTAACGGCTCGAGCGAAAGTGAGTAAAGTGTTGTTCTTTTCCGAGCTGGATGAAAGGAAGATTAAAGAGATCTTGAAAGAGTACGGGAAGAGGATGGGTATTTCTTATTCTGAAAAATTGTTGGGAAAGAAGTTCTGCACTTTAGTATTTCTTACCGCAGTGGAACCTGTTGCACCTTTCAACATCGATAAGACCGGTTATGGCTTGATGGCTGCTTGGATTACGGTGGAGAAAGTAGGGAGGATGAGGAAGTAGCTCTGCGCGGATTATTAGAACATCAAAATTATTTTCTACCTAACAGATCATCCATTGTTTGTACTACTCTTGCTCCTAATCCCTCGCCTTTTTGCAAGAAAGGAGCACCTCTCCATAACCGTTGATTATCTTTAAACTCAGAAACGGCGATTAATACTGGACGAACCGCTGACAAGTATCCTTCTAGATGTATTCCTTCATCAGTAGCTTTTACTAAATCATAACCTTGTCCGTCAGGAAGATCAGTATCCAATACAACGCCAGCATAAAGTCTACCCGAAGTTAATCTTGCTCTAGCTTGAGCTAACGTTTCGGCAGTATCTACTTGATATCCACCGCGAATAGAAAGAAAGTCTGATACTGGACCCCTAACTCCGGGATTATCATCTACTACTAAGATCCACGGTGCTGGTCCAAGACCATTATTTTTAGTCATATCCATTTAAGTTAAGGGGCTGTTTATAAAGCTTTAGGTAAAACATATACAATATATTCTTGATGTAAGGCACCTCCTCGGTGGGGGGCCACTGGACAGGCCACTGGACAACCCTTAATTCTGCAGATTTCTCGCTCCTTAAGCCTTAAAACCCCCAAATCCGCGAGCCACTGGACCACTGGTCAACTCCGGCTAGCGCTTATAAAGAAGTTCTCCCACTAGTATTCTGTCATCGAAATGATGGCAACCTCACCAACCTCCAAAATTGAAGGCTGGTCTGAAATAAAAACCGAAAGGAAAAAGAGGTGTTTGAAATGAACACAACACAAAAAATATCCACTAAAGTGGAAAAGGAAGGCAATCTTCCCGAAAAAAAATTTAGAGCAGGAGCAATAGCTGCCACGGTCTGGCTGAACCATGGCCAGAAAGCGAACGGAGAAGAGTCCGAATATCGGACCATTTCTTTGGAAAGAAGCTATACTGATAAGGAAGGGAAATGGCAGTCCAGCAATTCTTTCCGTGTAGCTGATCTACCCAAAGCAGCAGTAGTATTGCAGAAAGCTTACGAACATTTAGTGTTGAACGAGCAAGACTTGTTCAAAGCAAACTAATCATTACAAAAGAGGAAAGATTAAAATGAAACAAGAAAAAGAGGCAATTAAAATGTCCGAATTAAAAACAGAAGTGAAATCTGAAGTGAGACGGATTCAAGATCTTCCTGGGGTAGGTGCGGCTACTGCGGAAAAATTAGAGCAAGCAGGCTTTAGAGATTTAATGTCTGTGGCGGTAGCGACGATGGGAGAATTGATTGAAACTGCTGGCGTGTCCGAACCCGTAGCAAGAAAAATGATTAATGCTGCTCGTGACAGTATGAAAATGGGTTTTGAAACTGGTACCGATGTTTTAAAGAAAAGAGAAGATGTTAATCGGATTAGTACTGGAAGCGAAGCTTTCAATACTTTAATGGGCGGCGGATTTGAAACCGGAGCGATCACCGAATGTTTTGGAGAATTCGGTTGTGGTAAAACTCAAATTGGTCATATCTTAGCGGTAAACATCTTGAAAGAAGACCCTGATGCGGTAGCGGTATATATCGATACGGAAAACACTTTCCGTCCGGAAAGAATTCAACAGTTAGCAGAAGGAATCGGAATTTCTCCTGAAGAAGAAGCCTTAAGCAGAATCATGGTGGCACGAGCATTTAACTCTGATCATCAGATGTTGTTAGCGGAAAAGGTAGATTCTTTAATAACCGAACAGAAAAAGAAAGTTAAATTGGTAGTGATAGACTCTTTAACTGCTCATTTCCGCGCCGAGTTTATCGGCCGTGGAACCCTGGCAGAAAGACAGCAGAAATTAAATCGACACATGCACACTTTAGCTAAATTGGCTTCTACCAACAATCTCTGTGTGTACGTCACGAATCAAGTGATGGCTAAACCAGATCAATTTTTCGGTGATCCTACTGTTGCTATCGGCGGTCATGTGGTAGCGCATGCTTCTACTTTCCGTATTTATTTACGTAAAGGAAAGAAAGGTACCCGAGTAGCCAAGTTAATCGATGCTCCCAATTTACCGGATGGAGAATGCTGCTTTGAAGTTACCGAAGGCGGATTGAAAGATACGGATGTTTAATTACATCCTTTTTTTGTTTTTTTATTTTTTACCTAAAGAAATATAAATTTAAGCGGTTTTTATATCATTATGGAAAAGAACCTGCAAAGATTGATGGAAGAAAGGAATCGCTTAGCGGAAAGAGTCAGTAAAGAGATCCTTAAAGTACATAAACTTAAATTAAATGGTAAAAATGGCCAGAAGAAACAAACTAACTGAGAAAAAGCTGAAAGAGCAGAACGAGTTCCTTCAATCTTTCCTAAGATCTTTAGATGATATAAAGAAAGGAAGGGTAAAGAAGTTTGAATGTCCTTCTAATTAATATTGCACTACCGATATTTATTTAAATCACCCTTCTATTTTAACAAGGATGATAAACTGGAAGAAAAGCCTGATTGGGGCAGGAATAATAACCGGAATGTACCTGTCTTTGACCTGCTTAGAATATGCGGGAACAGTTGGTTCGGCTCAACGTGAACTTGCAGCCTGGAAAGAAGGTAAACCTGATTCTTCTTTCTCCACTTTTCTGGATCGCGTGGCCGAATCGGACTACGTTTGGAATTCTTTCAATCCTCTCTATCGCCTTACTCATTCTAGGACTGAAGAGACCCAAAAGAACAAAGATAAAATGATGCAAGACGCTCTTTCCACAGCTTTAGCAAGTTATGTTCAGTAACTATTCTCCATCACCCAAATTTATTTAAATCTCTTATCTCCTTACCCTTTCATGATTTTAGAAGATAAAGTCGGATGGGGGTTAGCTTCTCAGGAGATCCGAGGATGGGTCGAAGAAGGAAGAATAGCCGTTCCTAAATTCGATGAAAGTCGGATCCAGCCTTCTTCTTTTGAACCAGTAATTGGAAGTGAAGCCTTTATCTTGGATATAGATAACAGCTGCCTTTTCCGTTGCGATGAAAAAAAGACCGTTTACCAAACTTTGCTGGAACTGCCCGGAAGGCAGAGAAGAAAAGTTAGTTTAAATGATGGCTTCGAACTGAAGAAAGGATTTACTTACCTTCTTCCTCTGGAAGAAAAAATAACTTTAAGTGCCGGCGGGTTTGTTAAATCTTCTCCCAAGAGCAGCTTCGGCCGGCTGTTTATCAATACTCGTTTGCTTGCCGATTACAATCCTTGCTTTGATGAAATAAATTCTAGTTATAAGGAAGAAAAAAGTTTAGACCTATGGATTCTGGTTCAGCCTCTGGCTTTCAATGTTATCGCTCATCCTGGGCTTTGTTTTAACCAATTACGTTTCTTTAGAAATTATAACGGCCACTTAAGTCCAACACAGTTGAAAGAAGAATTACAAGTCCATCCTATTTTGCATTACCGCCAAAAAGATGGCAGTTTGATTCCTGCTCCTCATCTTATCGGAGAAGGATTGGATATTCATTTAGATCTTAAAGGAAGATATAGCGAAGGAATTGTAGGACTACGAGCACGACATAATCCAGAACCTTTAAATCTAGGAAAGAAAGGAGAATATAAAGCAGAAGAATTTTTTGAACCAATCAAGGAAGGAAAAGTTCGTATTTTGCCTGACGAATATTACTTATTAGCTTCAGCGGAAGTATTGAAAGTTCCTTCGCACTTGAGTGTAGAACTAGCGAGTCATTCCCATATTGGTATTTCTGGACCGTTACATTTTGCCGGGTTTATCGATAATGGTTTTGTAGGGGATTTAGTTTTTGAAGTGCGCTCAGATGAGTTAGGAGCAGCAGAATTAGAACACGGAATGCCCATTAGTAGATTAAACGTATTCCACACTGAAATCCCCGATAAATTATATGGTCCCGCGATTGGTTCAAATTATCAACTTCAAGTTGGTCCCCGTCCTCCTAAATATTTCGGGCCGTTTGATTATGTTTTAGCTGCTAAAAATTATGCTAAACTGGATCGTGAAGTATTAGTCGGAGATGTTAAACTTCTCAAAGCCGGGAGAAGGATCGGGTGTTTAGAATATATCGATGAAGCCGGAATAGAAAGATTAGAAAAAGAAGTCCAAGAAGGTTTTTTCCAATCTCGTTATGATTGTGAAGACGACCTTTTACTTCGCCAGTTTTTGCCTTATGTTTTATTATTTGGTCCGGATGAAACTATTTTTTCTTATGTTCGTTCCAAAGATATTAAAGAATACGGAGAAAAAAAGTTATTTGGAAAGCATTCTGTTGGTTTGGGGGGGCATATAATTAGAGGTGATGGTGCAGAATTTATTTCTAATTGCGTACAAAGAGAAGTAGTCAGAGAAGAAGTTCGTATTAAAGGAAATTATACTCCCTTTAAACTAATCGGGACTTTGGTGGTTGATGATCTTCCCGTAGATCAAGTACATTTTGGGATAGTACTGGCTGCTTATGTAGAAGGAACGGTAAGGGTAAAAAAGAAAGAAAAATCTATTTCTTCTGGAAGTATGGTACCCATTAGTCAGATTTTATCTAACCCAGATTATCCTAAACAGTATGAAACATGGAGCAGGATTCTGATTCCGGAATTATCCCACATTTATCAAATAGTACGCTCATCGTAAGAATTAGGTTAATAAAGATAAGATTTATCATTAAGACAATATGGAAGAATTAAAAGTAGGCGGGATATATCAACATTATAAAGGAAACTTTTACGTTCTAATCAGTTTAGCACATCATTCGGAAACCTTAGAACCATTAGTAGTTTACATGGGCTTGTATGAAAGTGAGGAATTCGGTAAAAATCCCTTCTGGGTCAGACCGTTAAGTCTATTTACGGACCAAGTACAATGGGAAGGACAAAAAGTGCTCCGTTTCAAATTTATCAAGTAATCTTTTTATACTCCTGGCACTTTCTATCCTTAAAATTACCAAAATGAGCTTTAATTACTACTTTTACTTGAGGCAAGGATGCTAGTTATGTTCTTCTTAAAAACAAGTGGAGGTATATCGTAAATGAATGAAAATGAGCGTGCTGCTCCCGTAAGTGTGGGAGATACTTTTGAAGTAGCGATTGATGCCGTAGGAGAAAAAGGTGACGGTATCGCCAAAGTCAAAGGCTTTGTATTATTTGTGCCTAAAGTTAAAAAAGGGGATTACGTCAAAATTAGAATCACCAAAGTTCTGAAGAATGTGGGTTTTGCAGAAGTAGTGCAGCAACTGGACCATCCTCCAGAACAGCAACCGCAACGCTCTTCTCGCTTCGTGACCATCTCGCAAGAAGAGTTGCATAAGAAAGAAGAGAAGGAAGAGTATAATTATGATGATACCGAAGATTTCGGGGAAGAATAAACTTAAGAGATGAAGGATGAAACGTCTATTTGTGGGGATTCCCCTTTCTTTCGATTTAAAGCGCGAGATTGAACCTTTCTTAACAGAATTGAAGTTACCCGGGATTTCTCCCGTAGCGGTGGAAAATCTGCACCTTACCATAAAATTTCTAGGGGAAGTGGAAGAAGAAAAGATTTTGGAAATATCAGAAAAATTAAGCCAACTAGCTTCTTTAACCCCCTCATTTCCAGTGGAACTGAAGGGAATAGGGGTGTTTCCCGACCTTAAACAACCACGAGTAGTGTGGATCGGGACGGAAAGTAAGGAACTGGTAAGATTGATGCGGACGGTGGATAAGGAATTAGATTATATTCGTCAGAATGAACATGCTGCGGGAATACCTCATCTTACCTTAGCGCGAATTAAGAGCACCAACGAATTTCTCTTAAGAAGCTTCTTACATCGGCATTCAAATCAGAACTGGGGCACCTTAAAGGTAGATAGGATATGCTTATACGAAGCAACTTTAACCCCCATCGGACCAATTTATGCCGTTTTAAGCGAAAATAAGCTAAAAATGGGCTAATTTAAGCAGGCACTCCCAAACTTTATATATTCTAATTCTTTTATTTCCTTATCAATCAAGAGGTGTCCTAAAATGTCTTACGTTAGCTGGTTCAAACAATTGAATAAAGATTCTATTCCTATCGCTGGAGGAAAGGGAGCCAACCTGGGGGAAATGTTCAATATTGGCTTGCCGATACCGCCCGGATTTGTGATTGCTGCTCCTACTTACAAACAATTCATTGAAAGAACTAAAATCAAAGTTAAGATTGAGAAACTTCTGGAAGGTTTGGATGTAGAAAAGAATACTTCGTTGCAAGCCACCGCTAAGAAAATCCAGAAATTAATTTCTTCCACTTCCATTCCTAAAGATATGGCTAAGGAATTTGCGGATAATTATGCTAAAATGGGAGATGTGTTTGTAGCGGTAAGAAGTTCGGCTACCGCGGAAGATCTTCCCGGAGCCAGTTTTGCCGGGCAGCAAGCCACTTTCTTAAACGTAAAAGGAAAGAAAGAATTTCTTAAAGCGGTTTCGGATTGCTGGGCTTCCTTATTTACTGCCCGAGCTATTTATTATCGGGTCAAGAATGGTTTTGATCATAGTAAAGTATTCATTGCAGTAGTAGTACAAAAGATGGTCAATTCTTCTAAATCCGGGATTATGTTTACCATCAATCCTTCTAATAATAATCCCACAGAATTGGTGATCGAAGCCATTTTTGGTTTAGGAGAATATATTGTAGGAGGAGACGTTAACCCAGACTTTTATGCTGTAGAAAAAAGTAATCTAAAAATCAAGAAAGTGGAAGTAAAAACTAAAGAAATGGGTTTGTTCCGTAGCGATAAAGGTAAGAATGTTAAGAAAAAACTTCTTCCGGAACAGAAGCGGCAACAAGTGTTGAGCGTGAAACAAATTCAAGACCTAGCCAATTTAGGAAGAAGAATCGAACGCCATTACGGAAAACCGCAAGATATTGAGTGGGCAGTAGAAGATGAAAAATTGTACATCGTACAATCTAGACCGATTACTACTTTCAAAAAAGATGAAGATAAGGTAGATGAAAAGAAAAAAACCGAATTGTTAGGAAAAGTTTTGTTGCATGGTGAAATCGCTTCAGCTGGATTTTATAGCGGGCCAGTTAAAATCGTTCATCATCCTTCAGAATTGGGCAAGGTGCAGAAAGGGGACGTTTTAGTTACCACTATGACTACTCCGGATATGGTTCCAGCGATGCAGCGTGCTGGTGCTATCGTTACCGACGAAGGAGGGATGACTTGTCATGCCGCCATTGTGTCGCGAGAGATGGGTACTCCTTGCGTGGTGGGAACAGAAATTTCTACCAAAAGTTTGAAAGACGGACAAATTATTACTGTGGACGCTTCGCATGGGTTAGTGTATGAAGGGAAAGTAGCGAATAAAATTTCTATCCCTGTGGTTGCGGTTGGTGGAAGCAAAATCGTTACTAGAACCAAAATTAAAACTATTATGGATCTTCCGGAACTAGCAGAAAAAGCTGCTACTACCGGAGCAGACGGGGTAGGCTTAGTACGGTTAGAAATCATGATTGCTGCTGGTGGCATCCATCCGGCAGAATATATTCGTAAAGGTAGAGAACATGAATATGTACGTTTATTAAAAACCGGTATTCGAAAAATCGCTAAAGCTTTCGCTAAGAAGCCAGTGTGGGTAAGATGTTCAGATATGCGTAGTGATGAGTATCGTAATCTTAAAGGAGGAGATAAAGAACCGCACGAAACCGATCCGATGATTGGATGGCATGGAATTCGTCGTTTGTTAGATGAACCGCGGATTCTGAAAGCAGAGTTTCAAGCAATCAAAGAGTTGCATGATGAAGGTTGGAAGAACGTGGGGATTATGATTCCGTTTGTAATTCGTACTGAAGAATTGATTGAGGCTAAAAAGATTATGCGTAGCGTGGGCTTAGAACCGGTAAAACAAGTAGATTTTGGAATTATGGTAGAAACTCCCGCTGCTTGTTGGATTATTGAAGATTTGTGCAAGGAAGGAATTTCTTTTGTTTCTTTTGGCACCAACGATTTAACTCAAATGACTTTAGGAATAGATCGAAATAACCAAAGATTGAATAATCGCTTTGATGAGATGCATCCAGCCGTGTTAGGAGAAGTGGCTAAAGTGATTAAAGTGTGCAAGAAGTATCATGTAAACACTTCTATTTGTGGTCAAGCGGGTAGTCGTCCAGAAATGGCTCTGTTCTTAGTGCATCAAGGGATAGATTCCATTTCTGCTAATCCTGATGCGATTGGGAAGATTCGGCAAGTGGTGCATGATACGGAGAAGAAGTTAAAGATTAGATAAAAAACAAATTATTGTGACCTCCTCCCCGCACTAAAGTGCGGGGCTTCCTGACGCGAAAGCTCCTAGCTTCATTTGATGAATATCTTCTTGATTTCTCACATAATTATCTACAATTTCTACAGTGTTATAACCAACACTGCTAGCGAAAGCACC
>JAZDQB010000037.1:0-6924 GCA_043797205.1 Candidatus Woesearchaeota archaeon | reverse complement strand
GTGGAGATAAGTTAAAAATCATTAATATCGCCCAATGGGGAGATCTGTATGTTGGAAATAGCGGAAGTTATTTCAGTGGTTGTGCTAATTTAAATAGTTCCGCCACCGATAATCTCAATTTAACCGGAACTACTAATTTGTGGAATATGTTTGCTGGTGCTTCTATGTTTAACGGTAACATTTCTGGTTGGGATACTAGTAATGTTACTAATATAAATTTTATGTTTACAGGTGACTTCGCATTTAACCAAGATATTGGAGATTGGAATACGAGCAGTGTTACTAATATGGCTAATATGTTTACTTATGCTACTTCTTTTAACCAAGATTTGAGCAGTTGGGATACCAGTAAGGTAACCAATATGGAAAATATGTTTTCTAGTGCTTCTGCCTTTAATCAATCTATTGGTTCTTGGAATACTGGTGGAGTAACTACTATGACGGGTATGTTTTACTGGGCTACTGCTTTCAATGGGAACATTTCGAATTGGGATACTAGCAGTGTTACGGATATGAGTTGGATGTTTAGTAGTGCTACTGCTTTTAATGATAATATTTCTGGTTGGAATACTAGCAATGTTACGAATATGGGTTATATGTTTCAATATGCTACTGCCTTCAATCAAAACCTTAGCGATTGGGATACCAGTAATGTTACTGATATGGCTAGTATGTTTCAATATGCTACTGCCTTCAATGGTAATATTTATGGTTGGAATACAAGTAGTGTAACGGATATGAGTTATATGTTTAGTAGTGCTACTGCTTTTAATCAAAACCTGAGTGATTGGAATACTAGCAGTGTTACTTCTATGAGTAATATGTTTTATTCTGCTACTGCTTTTAATGGGAATATTAGTGATTGGAATACTAGTAGTGTTACTTCTATGGGTAGTATGTTTGATGGTGCTAATGTTTTCAATCAAGATATAAGTTCTTGGGATACAAGCAGTGTTACTAATATGGCATTGATGTTCGGTGTTGCTAATGCCTTTAATCAACCTATTGGTGGTTGGGATACCATTAGTGTTACGAATATGGCTAGTATGTTTCAAAGTGCTATTGCTTTTAATCAATCCATTGGTTCTTGGGATACAAGTAGTGTAACCAATATGGGTCTGATGTTTTCCGGTGCTGCTACATTTGACCAAAACCTTAGTGGTTGGAACACTAGTAGCGTTACCAACATGGGTTATATGTTTTACAACACTGGTGATTTCAATCAAGATTTAAACAATTGGGACACCAGTAAAGTTACTAGTATGGAAGCTATGTTCGGAAGCACATCTTCTTTTAATGGCAATATTTCTAATTGGGATACCAGCAGCGTTACTAATATGTATTACATGTTTGCTAGTGCAACTGCTTTTGATCAAGATTTAGGTAGTTGGAATACCAGCAGCGTTACTACCATGATTGATATGTTTGATAGTGTTAATCTCTCCACTGCAAATTATGATTCTTTACTTAATGGCTGGGCTACTAAAGTCCAAAAGAATAACACCATTTTTGATGGCGGTCTTTCCCAATATTCTTCTGCTGCCTTGTCCGCGAGAAATACTACTCTTATCGGCACTTACAATTGGACCATTACCGATGGAGGGATGGTTGCAGAAGTAGTAGTTAATTACTGTAATGGAGCCTACAATTCCTCAATGAACGGATGGAACATTACTTCTTCTATAAACTGTTCTGATGGGGCCATAAACGTCAGTGGAACTATATTAATTAACTCCTCAGGACAATTAACCTTAAGCAATTCTACTCTTAACTTTGGTGGACCAATCATATTGAATGGAAGTCTAACCGTCAGCAACTCTACTCTTACTGCTCAGCTTACTCAAGACTTTTCGGCAAATATCACTTCTTCCACTGGAAGCAACCTCTCCATAACTAATTCTAGAATTAATTCTAATACTTCTTCGCTAGACAACCAGATGAACCTTTATGGTTCATTTAGTCTAATCAACAATACCTTTAATGACATGACCATTATCTTAAGATATGAAAATGCCGGTTCATTTACAAATAACACCCTCATCAATTGTTCAAGAACGGTAGAAACAGCTTGTTTGGTATTAAAAGGAGCACTTTCCGGCTCGAACATTAGCAATAACCAAATCGTCTCTGGTTCTAAGGGTTCGTTTGAAAGCAGTGCTTGGAACGGAGAGAACATCACTATCAGCAACAATAATTTTTCTTCACAGATTTATTTATATGGAGGAAGATTTAATCTTACTAATAACACTTTTAATAATCCTTCCAATCACGGAACCTACATCTCTCTAGGAAATGACGATGGAAGCAGCGAACCATCAAATTGTTATTTGATTAATAATGTCTTCCGGGAAGTTTCGAATAGCAAGTATGCGATTAAAGATACTAATAACAGTATTATGAACACTTTAATTTATTCTAACTCTTACGGAGAGATTAGATGGACCAAAAGTAATTTAAGTTTTATGGGAGTGGCACCAAACGCCAGTTTCGGATTAGGTTCAAGTTTCTTCTTGAATAATAATTCGCTGGGCATAGCCGATACTTCTAATCTAGTTAATCTTAACACTTCCGCTCAGATAACATTCTACGGACTGACTGGCGGGGGAAGTAATGATCCCACTATCTTAAAGAACGGAATAGCATGTTCTTCTCCCAATTGTAATGTTACTTCTTGGAATAATACTGTCGGTACTTTAGTGGTGAATGTCACTTCCTTCAGCAACTATTCTGCACAAGATGGAGGAAGTCCAGCAGCTGACAATTACCCCAATGTTACTTTAATCTCTCCTGCGAATGGATATAACAATTCTGTTAATCTATCTAACGGAACCGTTAGTGTAACCTTTTTATGTAACGCTACCGATGATTATGCCTTAACCAATATTTCCTTATATATCACTAACTCTACTAATCAATCCTTTAGTAATAACCAAACTACTTTTGTTTGGGGTACAAATTATAGTGTAGTTAATACTTTAGACTTAACCCCGGGCAATTACACTTGGAATTGTTTGGCTTTCGACAATGCTTCGCAAAGCAGCTTTGCCAGTTCAAATCGGAGCATAACTATTAATTATGTTCCTCCGATTGTTGATAACTCGCCTAATGTTACTTTAATCTCTCCTGCTGCTAATTACGTAAATGATTCCAGCAACAGGATAAACCTTACGTTCACTTGCAATGTTACAGATGATAACCTATTGGTAAACCTCTCTTTATATCTCACTAATTCCACCAACCAGCTCTTCAGCAGAAATCAAACCACTACTGTTGGTGGAACTACCAACAGTAGCAACTGGACCGTAGAATTAAGTTTTGATTTAGTTAACACTTTAGGCAATTATACTTGGAACTGTCTTGCTTATGATAATGCATCTCAAGCCGATTGGGGAGATAATCGAAGCATACTTTTGAATTACACTTTAAACTCGCTATCATTTAGTCTTAACCTCTCTGGAAACAGAAGTTTCCAACTCACTGGAAGAGAAGCACATACCCTTACGTTAAATAATGCTACTAATACTACTGCCGCCATAACTTTCCAGTCCACTCCTACCAATTATTCTCTCACCACAAATAGGTCTCAGTTAATTGATACTAACTCTGATTCCTATTATGACCATAATCTCACTTTAAATGAAGCGCAGGAAAACAGTAATGCTACTTTTACTGTTTCCACCACCCATACTTATTACAGTGGAAGTAGCAGTTCTTCTTCCAGCAGTAGTTCAGGAGGAGGGGGATCGAGTAGAAGTACCATCATCCCCGCCGAAACGGTAGAAACTCCCCCCGCGATAGAAGTTCCAGTTGAAACTCCTCCTGCTGAAAAAGAAGTTGAAACACCTCCACCTGAACCCACTAGCCCTTCGGAAGCAGAAGAGAAAAGAAATCTAGTTGGCGGAGCCATCTTTTCCGGTTCAGAAGTAAAATTATTCTTAAAAGATCTCAGCCCATACTGGTTAGCCTTAATCTCGACCATCCTTTTCATTTCAGTTATAACCGGAGGAGCACGTTACTATCGTAAAGCTACTTACCAGAAACATCTGATTATTTCCCAACCCAAACCGAAAGGACCACTTCCTAAACAGAATATCCATGAGCAGATGTATCAAAAAGAATTATCGCAACTAAACCAAAGAATATCTCGTTCTCCAGACGTCTCTCGCCCGAAGCTTACCCCCGCTTCGGCTTGGGACGCTCAACTTCAAGCAATAGATAATAAATTATCTAAGATGCAAAAACCCTTACCAAACTACAAAATAATTACCGACTTGCCCCACACTCATGGCCACGCTAAAGAAACGGTAGAAACCCACCCTGAATACCACCAAAAGAAATCTAATAAAATCAGCACCTTGCTGGCTTTAAGTCTTAAAAAACCCGGACAATTCCTCACTAAATCTCTTCATCACAAAGAAAAGACGGAAGAAGAGAAGAAAGCCGAGCAGGAGTATAAGAGATTACTAGAATTGCACTGGAAAGTAGACCATTACTCTGAACTGTCTACTTTAGAAAAATTACAGTTGGAAGAAGAATTGGACCAGATTGAAAAGAAAGCGAAACAGAAAAATTAAAGAAAATCCTGAAAAGCGGCTATCCCCTACCATAAATGGTGGGGATTTACGCCGCTTTTCCAAAACGGATTTTCTAAAATCAAATATAGCGAAATCACCTTGTCCGTTAACTAGCATTCATCTCCAAAGATGAATCTTGGAGATTTCTGCTTATTTGATTTAAGAATATATTAATTCAATCTTATCCCCTTCTTGAGGCACATAATTTTCGTAAGTATAAGTGACATTCTTATTAACTAACAATTTCAATTCTTTCTCAGTAGTAGTGCAATAAGTTTGATTAAGGGTAAGACATTGACTATTCAAAAGAATATTCGCTTTCTCCAAAACCTGCTTTAAGGACATCCCCGAAGAGTACATTTGCACTTGCTGGCTATTGAATTTGACAAACATATCTTGACTATTAGTACGATTAATCAAATCCTGCTCTTCCCCCTTAATATTAATGGCTAAGCTGAAAGTAACCGGAGTGGTGTTATAAGCATAAAGAGAACTTTCTTCACAACCATTCTGGACACAAAGATTTTGGGAACAAAGTACGGCCACGGGCTTATCTTCACAAAGCAAATAGCATTCTGCATCGTTTTTACAGATCCGAGGCTCGTTAATTTTGTTCTGTTCTCCCCCCATATCCAATAAAGAAGGTACCGTAAACCCAATAATAAGCATTACTAAAAACACAATAATCACTATTTTTCGGATAAGTATGGATCGCTCTTCCTTTTTCATGTTTAAGAGAAAAACAAGAAGAAGTTAAAAAGGTTACGTTTGTTTAAGCCTTCCAAAAGTCGCCGCCAAAACTAAGAGGTTTGCCACCAGCATCAGGTCGAGTTCATAATGATTATACTTCTAGTGCGAAAGGGGGATGACCCCTACGGGGATGAGCACTATAAAAATATGAAGCTATGAGCGAGAAGCTGAGTGGCAAACAACAAGTAAGAACCTAAGCGACTTTTCTTAAAATTTTACTTCACAATCAACTTTCCTTCCATTCCACGCCAGCTGTCGCAACTGCTGCACTTAAAGGTGTAAGTTCCGGCTTTAGCCGGAGTAAATTCCACTAAAGTTATTCCGGAAACGGAACTCTGCACTCCCAAATCCGGGATGGAGAAGACAAAATCTAAATCCGTAGCCTTAACTGTAAGTTTAATATTCTCTCCGGCCTTAACGTATAGAGTATTAGGATTAAACATCCATCTTTTCGCTAAGAGAGTTAATTCTGTCCCTTTTTCGGTGGTTACCGGAAGAGTAGGAGTTTTAGTCGAAGGAATAGCAGCAGTAGTTTTGTTTAGGTTTTCGGTAGTATTAGCTAGAGAAATTTCTTCTCCAGGAATATTAGTACTTACAGTCGGAGAGTAGAATCCAAAACCATGGGTAAGAAAAGCTGCGATTATTACAATTATTAGTAAAAATATGAACCATTTCCAACCCGATCCGCTAGAGATTTCTGAAGAAGACAGGTTAGTTCCTTCTATAATAACCGATTCCTTCTTATTTTTATCCGGATCAGCAGAAGGAGTTGATTTTAATTCTGGAATAGGAGGAAGAGGCTTGAATTCGGGCTTATTCTCAGGCTTAATTTCCGGCTTTACTAGAGGTTTATATTCCGATTTAGCTTCGAATTTGTTCTCCTTCACCACTTCTTTTAAGGGCATATTCATTCTAGCGGGAGTAATCAAAATTTCTTCTTCTCTTTCAGTTTCCCATTCCGGTTCTTTTGGCCGAACCGGTTTAGAAACATTAGAGATATGAATCTGGGGAGTAGATTTAATCGTTTTAATGGGAGCAGCTTTCTTTTCTTCCTTAAACTCTTTGAACTCTTTTTCTTTAATATCCTTTTTCTCTTTCTTTTTCTCTTCTTTCTTTTCTTCTACCTTAAGAATAGGATAATCATCATCGATAGTTTCTTCTCCAAAAAAGGAATTTTCCATTTCATCGATATGTTTTTGTTCCATACTATCTACCAACTTCTCTTTCTTAAGATTTTGGTTTATAAAGATTTAGGTGGTTGAAGAGATAAATTCCAACCAATATAGATAATGGAGTGATTATTAGAAAAAAATCATTTCTTTTCAATCTTCTCAATCTCGCCGTCTTTGAGATAGACCACTCGATCGGTATGCTTCACTTTAGCGAAATCGTGCGTGATTAAGATAATGGTCTTCTTCTCCTTTTGATGTAAATCCAGTAGCATCTGCATTACCGCTTCTCCCGATTTAGTATCCAAGTTACCGGTAGGCTCATCTGCTAAAATGATTTCCGGATCATTAATTAGAGAGCGAGCAATCGCTACCCGCTGCTGCTGTCCGCCAGACAATTCGTTCGGGCGATGAGACATTCTATCTCCTAA
>JAZDQB010000036.1:0-21186 GCA_043797205.1 Candidatus Woesearchaeota archaeon | reverse complement strand
GCCAGCTACATCTCTTCCGCCGGACAAGCAGCTAAACTTCCCTACAATCAAGCGACCATAGAAAGCCTGTTGAGCATGATGAACAGCGCCGATATCGGCAGCGACAGTGGAAAGATGATTTGTAACGTCGAATGTACTCGCCGGTATGAAGTGTGTATCGTTGCTCATGACGGAAATAAATTGGTGGATTGTGGTGCCCGGATTACTGGCAATTACACTTGCTTATGCAGCAATCCCAGTAGAGTGACGGGAGTGATTCCGAAGGTGGAACAGATAGATGGAATAATCTCTAAAACAAAATATTTAGATGTAACAGAAGTATGTAAAGGGGGTAAATGTAAAGCGAAAAAAGAACTTCCGGGAGTAACAGATGGTGAGGAGTATGAAAGTACTACCCTTTCAGATGAATATAAGAAATACCTGGATTTTGATAAAGAAATTAACTCCTTGAGTGAGGAAGAGAAAAAAGAAATTAACAAACTAACAGACGAGGAATTAAAAATACTGTTTGATACTTGCTTAGGACCGGGTACGACAGATTGTGCGAGTGGATGGTTGAAAAATCAGGCAGCATTAATTGGTGGAAATACGCCAATAGATATCTTACAAGAATTCGAACAAGGCAATTCCAACGATCAAAAATAAACCCCGACTGTTAGTTTTACTTTTGAGGAGCACAAACTTTTTCCTTAGTATCTAATGTACTACAAACGTAACTTTCTGGACAATCGGAATCAATAGTACATTTTTTACTGCAGAAAGTGGTAAGTCCACCATTAACAATAACACAATTATCTGCTTCCTTATGATCACAGTCATACCATTCTGGACAGAGTTCGCCAAACTTAGAATTACCAAAACAAATTTCTTTTTGATAGTAGGGAGAGAACCCACAATTCATTCCATAATAACCGCAATCAGCAATCTTTTCTAAATTATCTTCTGCATCGCAAGCGTGTAAAACATTTCCTTCACATCGACGAGTATAAGTTTTAGGATCGCAATTTTCTCCGTTAGAACAAGCAGGAACTATTCCGGTAATAAAGTTAGATAAACATCTCTTCTTATTCACCTTCTCCGTTTCCGAAAATACATCCATACAATCATATCCAGTCGGACAAGCATCTACAGTACAATCTTGCACACAAAATTTCTTTTTATTATAAAATAAAGATTTTGAATCTGGAAAATTGATGCACATATCCTTACCACTGCCATCACCACATTGATAATCTCCCTCACAAGGTTGGCATAATTGCTTGCAATCACCGCAATCCTGCGGACAACTGCTGCAATTCTCTCCTTCTTCACATACACTATTCCCACAACCGACGACTTCGGGAGAAACATCTCCAGTAAAAATATCTTCTTTGAAAGCACAAGTGCCATACTTCTGACCTTCTTCCTTGCGGCAGTATCTGCCAGACAAGCAGTCGCTATCGACCAGACAGCCGGAAGGATTATCAGCAGAGGGACTGCAAGAAGTTAAAGCAGTAATTCCTACTGCTACGGGAATTAAAAGCTTACGTAAGAGTCTCTCTAACATGACTACTGAGAAGTGGTTTTTATTTTTAAAGGTTGTGGTAGGAAAAAAATAATTAGATTACAATAAACCATAGTAAAGTTTAATACATACATCATTTTTTAATTGTTAATGGATTGGATTAAAATAGGTGTAAGCTGTATAGAAACAGCAGTTAAAGCCTTAAAAGAATTGAAAGAAGTGAAAGCATTAAATAGTGAAATTAATATTCTGATCAGTGCGGATTTAGTTTCTAATCAAGCTATTATTAAGTATTTAACTGAAAATAAAGTCAAATGCAATCTATTCTCCGAAGAAGAAGAAAAGGTTATGAAAATTAATGGTGGAGATCCAAAAGTTATTTTAGTCGTAGACCCTTTAGATAACAGCCACTTATTTTTAAGAGGAGAGATCAGCTTTTGTAGCGTGGCTTTAATGGTTTTAATTGATGGCTTTCCGGAATACGCTTTCATTGGTGATATTTCTACTTTAGATATTTATTATTGCGATAAACACAAAGCTTACAAAAATAGGATTAGTATTAAAGTTCCGGAAAAAGTGGAAGGCAGAAATATTATTTTAGGTTGGGCACCATATAAACTACGCTTAGAACGCCTTTATCAATTGATAAATTTAACGGAGAAAAAATATTATCTTTACAATTTTGGTGGACAACTACAAGCGGTAAAGATACTCACCGGAAACTATGATGCTTATATAGAAGTAAGAGCTGAAACTTTTAATGAATTTTGTGCTGCAATAATTATAGAAAGAGCCGGAGGATACGTCTCCACACTAAAAGGAGAAAAGATATCCTTTAATCCAAGAAATAAACAAACTTTATTGATTGCCAGAACTAAAGAGATAAAAGAAGATATTTTAAAAATTCTCAAAGAGAAAGATTACGAAAACTAGAATTATTCTCATGTATATTATTAGCAATTGCAACCATTTCTAAATAATTTTCTTTCTGAGATTGCGGATTAGTGATAAAATGATGTCGAAATCTCCAGAAAGAGGTGGCAACAGCAGCATATTCGGAGAATAAAGGCAACATTTCTCGTTCTGTGTCTTCTAATTTTCTGACACTTTCATAACCAGCAAGCAAACTTTTAGCTTTATCTAAAGAAATACTTTCGTCTTCTACACAAGTTCCTACAATACACATTCCTAAATCGAATAGGAGATAATAATTACACGCCTCTTCAAAATCAATAATTCCAATTAAATTTTCGTTTTTAAATAAAACATTGTCCCAAAAAATATCTCCATGAACCAATCCCGTTGGAAGCTGGGAAGACAAACCTCGACGGATATAGTCAGATTTTTCTCTGAGCCATTTACTATAGTCTAATTGAGGGAATTTAGAAAATACTTGTGAAAATGAATCTATTCCATAGGGAAAGCATTTAGGAAGACATTCAGGTGGAGGTATTTGGTGCAATTTTCCAATTAATGCTCCCAATTTAAAAAGCATATTATAATTAATATCTTCACAAACATTTCCAGCAAGATATTCCTTTAATAAAGCAGGTTTATCTTTGTAATTAATTACTAATTCTCCGCTTGTCGATTCGATAATTCTGTTTGTAGGAAACCCTTTTTGAGTTAAATAACGCAATAATTTTGCTAAACGATGTACTTGATCAAAGCTTTTCTCATTACAAATAGAAAGAATAGAAGTATTATTACCTTTTTTTACAACAAAACTAGAATTCTCTGCCCCACCTTCCATTAATTCAAAATTAGAAATGTTATTTATACCAAAAGTATCCATTAAAGCTTGAATTTCTAAATAATTAAGTCGTATATAATTAGCCATGGCGTAAAATTTGAGATATTTCTTCTTGTATGTGATAAAATCTTTTATAACTATCTTGGGGATCATGATCTGTAACCCCAAAAGCGATTAACCAATCATGGAGAATATGCTTTCTTGATTTAGGATCGGCTCGGAATTCACAGAAGGCGTTAACCCGATTTAAATGTTCTATAACCCGACCAAGATTACCTACATCAAAACCTTCTTGATAATACACTGTTCCAAAGCAAGTAGAATTGTTTCGTTTAATGGGTAATGGTGGTTCCAGCCCTAAACTTAAACACAGATGCTGTTCTCTTAGATTTATACTGGTAGTAATTTCACAAGATTCAGAAATTAACCCACCACCTGGACGAGATCCAACTTCTAAAACCTTAAGGTCATTATTGTCATAACGCATTTCAAGATGATATACAGAATCGTTTATTCCTAAGGCCAGGACCGCTCTTTTAGCTATGTCTTCTATTCTTTGTAAGTCTCTTGTTACAAAATCAGATAAAGGGGGAGTAACATATTTATTTTCTAAAAATGGTTCGGAACGAACCATATCTATTTTTTCTGAAACCATTACTACCACCACGGAAGAATTAGTCACGTAACCATCTACTGCTAATTCTACGGGAACACCAAACCGATCTATATAACGTTCAACTATGAATGGTGGTTCTATAATTGGAACATACCCTGCTTTTTTTGCTCCTTCTCGGCATAACTCCACAAATTTAATTAAAGCCTGTTCAACTGTTTCGTTAGAATGAACGTGCAAAACACCAGCAGAAGCTGCTCCTAATGCTGGCTTTAAAACATAATCCCTCTCACATAACCCTAAATGAGAGACTCTTTTTTTAAGTTCACTTTTTGTTGACCAAAATCCAAATTCAGCAGTGGGAATTTGATGTTCAAAAAAAGTTTTCTTCATTTCTCTTTTATCTCTACATTTGAGAGCAATTTCTTTACTTAGGGGTTTTCTTTTTAATTGAAGATAATTAATACAATTACTTAAGTTCAATACATGCATTTCATCGTAAGTTACGGCTGAGTCAAAGATTTCTCCAGTTAAACATCCTAAATCCTTTTCAAGATTATCCCAACTAACTTCGATTGTTCTAAAAGGATAATCCACCATGTATGTTTCTCCTGGAAATTTAAGAATAGTAAATTCTATCCCTCCATTAATGGTTGCTTCTTGAAGAAAGCATTGTTTTCTTTGTCCAGGGGATGTCCCAAAACAAATAACTTTTTTATTTTTAAATTGTGGGTTCATTTTTATCACAGCAGGGATCTTCTCTTTTTAAAGCTTGATAAATATCTAAACCCTCATTAATCCCAGTAGAAAAGGCAATTCCTCGGCATCCAATACAATCGGGGACGTATTCACAAGTTCCACACTTCCCATCTAAATATTTCTCGATATTTTTAACCATTTGAAATAATGGCGTTCTTAAAATTTCTTTAATAGACATATCTTTAACATTAAATAACTCGATATCAACATCTGCGCAAGGTCTAATATATCCTTTGGAAGTTAAATATACACTATACATATGCTGTAAACATCCATTACCTGTTAAAGGTGTATGAACTAACCAAGTATAACCATATTTTTGCTTATCAATTCCAAGCAATCTTCTCTTAATAGTATTTAGTTGTACTGGAGTTGGACTTAAATAAGATAATTCTGTTAGAGCTCTTCCTCTAGGAACTAACGCTTCTTGATTGGGATAAATATTGTATTTTCTACAAAATTCCCAAATTTCTGGTGTTTCATCTAATGTAAGAGTAGTAGTAACAAATGAAGCACCTAATCTCAACCTTGAAGTATCTCCATTAGCAAAACCAACTTTCATTAAATTATCCAAACCTTCCTGAATTTTACGATAAGTACCCTTTTTACTTGCTAACAAATCTTGTCTCTCCTCATTTAACGAATCGAGTTTAGTCATAACTGAAGCATTTTCCTGGTATAAAAAGCTAGCCAATTCATAATCCATAGTCACAGTATTAGTAAAGACTACTGGAACTAACGCTAATCCATTAATATATCGTACCAATTCCTTAAAATAAGGATAAATTGTTGGTTCTCCCCCACCGATAACTACCACCGATTCTGCTCCTAATTCTTTAACTTGAGAGATAACATTTTTTATCACATTCAAAGAGATTTCTCCCGGAGGAGGAGTTCCACTTATTCCATTACAATATTTGCACCTAATATTACATAAAATGCTAGTTTCTGTTCTCATGGTTAAGAGTTTCCCACCATCTCTTGCTTCTCTCGCTTGTTTTGGAGTAAAATTGTAACCTATTAATATAGGGGGATTGACAAATTGTTTCGTTTCACCTGTTGGATAACCCCCATCAATGGTTCCCAACATTAATTGATCTAACATTTCCATTATAACTATTTAAGAGTAGTATCTTATTTATATACATTTTGGTTTAATCAGTATATAGAACAAATACTAATTTAAAAACCATCTTTTGGATAAAACTTTATTCCTTCAAACAAGCGGCTAAACTGCCTTACAATCAAGTCACTTTAGATAATCAAGATTATTGGCAAAACAATTCATACAACTTACTCTTCAATTCTTTGATGGGCACGCGAATCTGTTTAGTCGTGTCTCGATCGCGAATAGTAACAGCCTTATCCTCCAAAGAATCGAAGTCAACAGTCACGCAATATTTAACCCCAATCTCATCCGCACGAGCATAACGTCTACCCACCGAACCGGACTCATCATACATACAAGCATAACATCCCTTCAACTCTTTATACACTTTTTCTGCCAGCTGGGCTACTTCTTCCTTATTCTTGACTAAAGGAAAGACAGCACAATAATATGGAGTTAAGGGATTTGGCAGCTTTAGCACAATATTACCTCGCTCCTTATCATCTTGATAAGATTCAAACATGAACAATAAAAAAGATCTATCTACCCCTAAAGAAGGTTCAGCAATCACAAAAGGAACCACCTTTTTCTTGCCCTCTTCATCAAACCAACTCAAATCCTTACCAGAATGTTTAATGTGCTGCTGTAAATCAAAGTCAGAGCGATCGGCAATACCTTGCAACTCTTTCCAGCCGAACGGGAATTTGTACTCCAAATCCCAGCAATCGGAAGCGTAATGGGCCAATTCTGACTTCTTATGCTGTCTAATGCGAATATGTTCCGGATTTACTCCCAGATTGATAAAAAAATTATACTCTGTCGCCAACCAATAGGCATGCCAAGCTAATTTGACAATCTTCTTGTCCAACAATTCTTTAACTTTATACTTCTTCGGCTCGAGATTCTTTTCTTGCATCTCTGCGCTATAAGTCAGCAACTCGCAACCCATCACTTCATTAATATAAGGACATTCTTTCAGTTTATCGGGATGAACAAAATATTCTATTTCCATCTGCTCGAATTCTCGACATCTAAACAAAAAGTTACGCGGAGCAATCTCGTTGCGGAAAGCTTTTCCCACTTGAGCAATACCAAAAGGTAGTTTTACGCGAGAAGTATCTAAAATATTTTTAAAATTGGTAAAAATCAATTGGGCCGTTTCCGGACGAAGGTAAGCAATACTCTCTTCACTCTGTTTCGGTCCGACATAAGTTTGAAACATTAAGTTAAACTTGCTTGGCTCAGAAAATTCTCCTTTACATTTAGGGCATTTAAGATTATTCTTAGCAATTAATTCTTTAATTTCATCCAGCTTCATCCCATCAGCAGAAATTTTTAATTTGTCTTCAATTAGAACGTCTGCTCTTTCTTTACTGTGACATTTCTTACACTCTACTAGCACGTCAGAGAATCCTCCTACATGACCGGAAGCCACCCATACTTTGGGAGAGGCAATGATTGCACCATCAATACCCACCATATCGTCTCTTCTTTTGACATGATAATTCCACCAGGCTTGTTTCAAATTATTCTTTAACTCCACTCCTAACGGACCATAATCAAAAAATCCGGCCATTCCGCCGTAGATCTCGGAGTTAGGAAAGACAAAACCTTTCTTTTTACAGAAGGTGGACATTTCTTCGATTGTAAGTGCCATTTTGCTTAGATTGTGAGAGGGATTTATTAAGGTTTTTGTAAAGAAAGTAAAATAAGTAGCTCTGTGGTTGAATAAACTTTAACCACATTTTGCTTTTGTTTAAGCTCTTTGTCATTGCTCCAGATAGGACAATCTAACATTAAAGCCAAAGCAAAATAAGGCAAGTCGTCAGGATCAGGACAGAATTTTTCCACTTTAGGTTGGAAAGAGGTAAGTTCTTTTTGTGGAACAAATTCAATTACTTTCCGTAAAGACTGCAATAAAGCTGAAAATTGTTCTTTAGTTCTGTTGGATTTAATCAGAATCTCTTCTTGGTGATTTTCTAACTCTTCTAATATAAACTCTGGAGCATAAAGTTCAAAGAACGGCAAGATTAACAATCGTTGTGTTTCCCCTCCTTTAATCAAAGCAGAAAAAAGCACATTAGCATCAACGATCAGCTTCATTTTTTAGAAAGATAACGTTTCGCTAGGGATTTGTTTACTTCTTTTCCTAAACGCAAAGCATCCCCTTCAGTTAAAGTACTATCTTTAGTAAACTCCCTAAATTGTTTTAATATTTCGAGCCTTTTTTGAATAGTTTGCCGGGCGATCTCGCTCCAGTTTATTTCTGGGAACTGCTCCATCTCTTTCTTCAGTTCTTCCGGTACGGATAAAGTTAAGCTAACCATTTTTACCTCCAACACTCTTTGTTCATTACGTTTAATACGTTTATTACGTTCTTGTATTTAAATCTTTTGCTTTAAATTGAGTTCTTCCGGGAAATAACTGAAGCGATAAATCTTCAGAGCCTTATAATACCAATAACGCCTAATCTTCCGGGGGAATTGTGCTTTTAGTTCATCCATAAATTGATAGAACGCTTCTTGCGAAGGGAATTCTCCATCGAATTCAAAATCTGATCCACCTACAGCTATATCTCGGTAAAGAACATATGGATTCTGAAGAATAAATTGGCTTAAGGAAGGCAGGATACTGATATCTTCTAACTCCAAGTCAATTTTATAGTAAGTATATCCTAATTTGGAAGAATCAATTAATAATTTATAAGCCACAATTACTTTATTTTTTTCCAATTTTTTCAGCTTATATTTTACTCCCATGGGGGTCATTTTCATCTTCCGGGCTAATTCTAACAGAGAAATTCGCGCATCTTCTTTTATCAATTTTAATAACAGAATATCTTTTTCGTCCAGAGAAAAGGGAGAGAAGCTACCGGTGGAGAGCGAGGAAAAATCACGGAGTTTGCTCTCCACCAGATAGTTTCGGGGGTAATGAATAAAATCAAGAAAGATAGAAAAGTTTTTTTCTTGGATATACGGCTTGAACCTAATCAAGAACTGTTCCCACATCAATTGGTAAGTATGTAAATCCTTGACTAAAAATCCTACGGCTAAATCATAATGCCCATCCGTCTTAAATACCGTAAGATTATTTTTCTGCTGAATAAAATAATCCACCATCTGTTGTTCAATCTCCGGTGTGGTATTTTGTAGTTTAAGATAGAGTCGAGTGATATAAGTAAAGAACTTGGTAAAATCTACGATAGTAATATACTTTTTAATTACTCCTAATTTTTCCAATTGTTTAATTCTGTACCCAACCACGTCTCTGCTTAAGCGGGTCTTCTTTGCCAACTGGCTGATAGACTGCCGAGAATTTCGATCTAACTCAAAAAGAATCTGATGGTCTTTTTTGTCTAATTTAAGCATATTTTACATATATTTATAGTTTTGTATATAAATATTGTGTTTTTTAAGTAAAAAGTAACGATTAGATTTATATTATTAATATAGTTACCACTTATCAGGAAATACGGGTTAAACGATTTGGAGACGATGCAAAATGAAAAAAATATATCAAATATTATTGTCCACCGCTTTCATAACTTCTGTAGGATTTGGAGTAGATTACGGTTTTCATAAATTAATTCAAAATAAACAACAGGAATGTGCTGAAAGAGTAGCCGAAATTGAAAGAAAAATTCAATACGCCATAGGCAAAGAACAAGCATACATTTATTCCAGCGAAGGAATGCAGTTCTCCCCCGGAGGAGGATATTTCTTCCTGCCTGACGGAATGAAATTAAGCGAGCAGGAAAGGAAAGAGATAAGGGACAGAATTAATGGAAAAGAAGCAGTTTTGGATAAATTACAGAAAAGGGTTGATTGTGCTTTCCATCCAGACCAGAAAATACCTTTCTATTGTCCTTGAGCATAAATTAACCCCATAAATTTATATTCTCCTTCCCTTAAAACCACCTTCATGAAGAAAGATGTGAAGAAGTACGTGCAGAATTACTGGAAGTGTTACATCGATGGCACTTTTGTTTATATTTTCATTCCGAAGATTTATTTGGAAGAGATCAAGGAGAAGGGTTTGAATCCTAAAAAGTTATGGCTGAAGAAAGAAGATTTAATGCGATTCTGGTTAAGCGTAGAAAGAATCTACCGCAACAATTTCGAACCGCTAAACTTTTCTGAAATTACTCCGCTGCTTAGAGCAGATAGTCTTGAATTCAGCTCAAAACAAAATCCACCACAAGCCTTTTTGCAAATAAATGAATTAACCCGAAAAATATTAGAATCAACCACCTTAAATTTATCTAAAGAAGAAATCAAGCTGATAAAAAAGCTCCACAAACAATCTGAAACCTTGAAAGAAAGGGAAACGTTCAAAATCAGATTGTCTTCATTTAAAGAAGCGAAAATAAAATATGAAGATCGGAAAGAAGAGATAGAAATTCTCGGTCCATACTCTTCCTTCAAGAACAAATTGCTGAAAAGTATCCCTAAACCCGCTAAAGAGGTTACTATTGCCGATGTAGAAATCGCATTAGAGAAATATCATCCTTTCTTGGTCTGCAAGAAGAGTTTTTCCATTACGACTGGTAAAAAGCTGGATAAAAGAGCGTTTTTAGAGATTTATTGGAAGAAGGATTTGGTGTGAAATTATTTGACCGCGCCGAGCCAAACAAATACTTAAAACCTATTTCCTCATCCATTCCACTTCTTCTTCCGTCAGCTCTAACTCTTTGATAATCCCTTCTCCACCACTATTTCGCAGAATACTTTGAAAATAACACACTTGTTGAACTGCCTCTTTAATTGAGGTATGCGTCTTGGCCGCTAATTTCTCGGCAATTTCTTTCCTCTTAGCCCATTTCTGATTCGCCTGCCAAATCTTCAACACACGCATGGTCGGAGTATATTGCACAAATTCAGGATTCTTCTTATCTTTGGCGGAAGAAATTCCCGCGGTCAAGAAATTGTAAATATATACTAAAAATCTCCAATGCTGCCATCTTTTAATACGACGATTAAAGACATCGGCGCGGGAAAGATGTTCATACGCCCGAGCCAAAGAAGCAGGATCAAGATATTCTTTAGGCAAATTTTCATCAATCCATAAGAAAACTTCATTTAAATCGGTGTCCGTTTCTTCTAACGCCGGAAGAGCATTCTCTACCGTAGAAGATTTGAAAATCAGCATCAAAGCATGCAAAATAGATTCAGTTCTCTTACGGTCAGAAAGTGTTTGTAAATCATCGTAAGTAAACTTACTCTCTTTAGCGGCACAAATTTGTAAATCAATCAACGCTCCGCGCAGATCTCCGTCCACTTTCCGCGCTAGGCTAGCGATAGCTTTCTCTTCAAACTTAATCTTTTCTTTAGCACAGATTTCAATCAGGATTTGAGAAATGATCTTATAATCCAATTTCCCAAATTCAATCATCTGGCAAGCTTTACGCAACGCCGAGAATTTGGAATCAAAAGGGTCATTAGCAGTTAAAATTACTGGAAAAGAAGATTTTTCCAATGCTCTAACTAAGGCGGGAATACAACCGCGATCATGGGTTCCAGAAATGTTATCAATTTCATCGATTAAAACGATTTTTGGAGTAAAGAACAAAGATTGCTGTCCCAAAGCGCTGCCTAAAAAGGAACTCATGTTCGCTTCATTCCTAATATCGGAAGAGTTAATTTCCAGAATATCGTATTTTAACTCTTTAGCCAGGGCGTAGATGGCAGAAGTCTTTCCACATCCTACCGGACCGTAAATCAAGGCCGCTTTCTTTTTTTGTTTTTTATAATTGTGGATGAAATCTTTCAACAGCGGAATAGCTAAAGCTTGTCCCACTACTTCTGAAGAATTTTGCGGAGCATACTTTATGCTGTAAAGAGACATGTGTTGTTAGGAGTAGAGAAAGTTTTTAAAGATTTGGCTAATTAAGAGTATATGAAAAATTTACCCATCATTCCAGGAAAAACCATTTATCTGGGACCCGTACCCGATACTCCAAAATTCTACCAAGAATATCTTTCCTGGCTAAACCAAGATAGAGTTAAAAAAGGAACGGGAAGCGATTCCCTAACTTTAGAAGAAGTAACCCAGATGCACCAAGAATGGAGAAACGACCCTAAGAATATTACTTTTTGTATTTTCGAGGCCCAAACCAACGAACCCATCGGCGATATTAACTTGCGCTATGGAGTAGAAAATTATGATAATGATGGACCGGAAACGGCTATTATGATCGGAAAGAATTTTGGCCAAGGAAAAGGCCGAGAAGCCATGAATTTACTCTTGGACTATGCCTTCAAAACCTTAAACCTTCCCATTATTAACCTCAGTGTTTACAAAGACAACCATCCGGCGGTAAAATTATATCAAGGATTAGGCTTTAAAACAGTTAAAGAAGGATTAGATGAAGGAAAAGAAGAGTATATCATGGAATTAAAGAAAGAAGAGTGGATAAAGTAAGTTAAAATAATCTCTGTTATCCCGAAACTGCTTTACATCACGAAACTACTTTACATTAGTTCATCCCAAACTTCTTTTGGAGTTCGATAGTTCAAACTCATGTGCAGCCTTTTTTCGTTGTAGTGCTGCACATAGTCTTTTACATTAGTAAAAGCTCCCGTTGCGAACTCCGTTTTGTAGCTCAAAAAGAAGCGTTCAACTTTGCCGTTGGTTTGCGGACGATTAACTCTTGCTAAATAATGCTTAATCCCCAGCAAATTAAGCGTACTTCCGAACAAAGTGTTCTGCTGGTCAGCATTTGGGTGATTGGCGTAATATTGACCGCCGTGGTCGGTCATTATCGCGAGGGGCTTGCCGCACCGGTCAATGCCCTCGTAAAGCAAAGCAATCGTATTTTCAGCTGTGGCACGGTCGAATATTCCACAGCTAACAATTAAGTGTGTTTTATCATCAATAAACATCGCTAATTGTTTGCCAGAAAAAGGATCATATGACCAATCCGTATGCCATAAATCGTTTGGGTTCGGCAATTCGTAACGAACCCATTTTCTTGGTCGTTGCTTCTTTATGTTCGGAACGACCAAGTTATTCTGAAGCAAGACCTTTTCAATTTGTCTATGGCTTATTTTGAAGCCTTTTTGCTTCAAAATTTGTTCGATATGACACGCCCCATAACCAAACCGCTTTCTTAAATCTAAAATTATGATTACTGCGGTTTGGTTTAGGACGTTCGGAGAACGTCCTGTTTTATGATCTTTTAAGCCATCCCAGCCGTATTGATTATAGTCGCGAATGATGTTTGAAACGCTCATTCTACTGATATTTTGGCATAAAGCAATTTTTGAAGTAGGAACCTTATTGAGATATTGCTTTACTATCCACACTCTTTTCTTAAAATTTAGTTTGTACATGATAACCACCAAAGGTGGTTATTATTGTAAACTAGTTATGGGATAGCACATAAGTTAAAATAATCCACAAGATTTAAATATAATCGGAAGTTATGAAAACTATGATAACTTTTACTGCAATTATCCAAAAAGAAGAGAATTGTTATGTAGCGAAATGTCCGGAAGTAGGAACAGTCAGCCAAGGAAAAACTATCGAAGAAGCCTTGGCTAATCTTAAGGAAGCTACTGAATTATACTTGGAAGAATTTCCCCTTAAAGAAAATTTTAAGCCGCTTCTAACCACTTTTGAGGTTGCTGAGATTGTCCACGCTTAAGAAAATTTCTGGAAAGGAATGTCTTAAGATTTTGTGTAACAGGTTTGGTTTTTCTGTGATCCGGCAGAGGGGCAGCCATGTAATTATCAAAAAGGAAATATCAAGTGGAACTATTGGCACAGTTGTCCCTCTTCATCCCGAATTGAAAACTGGTACACTCAAGGGCATTCTGGCGTTGGCCAAAGTAAATGAAGAAGAGTTTGAGAGATTTCAGTAATACATCCGAAACCTCCACAATTCTTTTAAATCAAAGCAAGTTTTAGAATAAAATGACTTTCATTAATGATTGGTATCACAAACTTAGAAGTAACTTGCCCGTGCTGTGCTTAGTAGGATATTTTGGTTTAGGAACCGGAATTGTGACTCTTAATGAACATTTTAAAGTAGAAAGTAAAGACCATACTCCCCAAGGGACGCTTTATACAAACACAGATGGAACTAGATCACTTCATCCTTCTATCAACGACATGCTGGATGATAAAGGAGCAAGGATTATCGACCTTGATGGAGATGGAATACCGGATAAATTTTTTAGACAAGTAGCCGGACCAAGAATTGGCTGGTTTAATTATGAGCGTGCTCCCACTCCCGAAGAAACGAGAAGGTTCCAAGATGCTTTGGCTTATGCATCTAAATCTTAACCATTATTCTACTCCACAACAATCTATTTAAACCACATGCTTTTCTAATAAAATATGACTCTTTCTCACGGACCAAAAGAGGTTCTAGAAGATTACCTTCCAAATAACCCCATGGCTAACTATCAATTATTTGGTTCTAGACCGGTCGCTTCGCTTAACCGAGAAGAACTAAAAGGATTGGCATTAAAAGTATGGGAAGAAGATCAAGAAGAAGTCTTTGCCGATGTTATTCTTTTAGCTAATGTTAAAGAACTCCCCGTAGACGGAAAAAAAGTATATTACGCTGTTTCTGAAGTATACGTTGGCAACTAATTGCATTCTCCACTCCCACAATCTATTTAAACCCCTTCTCAGTATAAATCTTAAGTCATGAAACCAATCCGACTGGGCTTAACTTACAACGATGTTCTTTTAGTACCTAAACGCACTCCTTTAAACAGTAGAAGTGAGGCGGACACTTCTTCCAAATTCACCCGTAATATTAATCTTAAAATCCCTTTAGTCAGTGCCAATATGGCTACTGTAACCGAGCATAAGATGGCTATCTCCATGGCTCGCGAAGGTGGATTGGGAGTAATCCACCAATTTGGCACCATTGGAGAGCAGGTGGAAGAAATTAGAAAAGTTAAACGCAGCACTTCTTTTATTATTGATAATCCTATTTCTATTAATCAGGACTGCACTCTGCAAGAAGCGATAGATTTCATGCAACAATCTGGTGTAACTAGTTTATTAGTCAAGAATTATGGAGGAGAATTAGTGGGCATCTTTACTCATCGCGACTATCTTTTTGAAGATGATAAGAACAAAAAGGTTTCGGAAGTGATGACTCCTAAAGAAAAGTTGGTCGTGGCAGAATATGGTATTCCGATGGAAAAAGCCAAACAAATTTTACATCAGCATCGGATTGAAAAGCTTCCTTTATTAGAGAAAGGGCAAGTAAAGGGTTTGATCACTACTCAGGATATTACCAAATTAGAATATTGGCCCCATGCTACCAGAGATGAAAAAGGAAGATTGTGTGTCGGTGCAGCCGTAGGGGTTAAGGACACTTTAGAACGCGCTAAATCTTTGATCGAAGCGGGAGCAGATGTAATCGTGTTAGACATTGCTCATTGCCATTCCGATTTAGCTATTCAAAGAATTAAAGAATTAAAAATGAATTTTCCTAAAGTGGATGTGATGGCGGGAAATATCGCTACCGCCTCAGCGGCAGAAGATTTGATTAAAGCCGGAGCAGACGGATTGAAAGTGGGCATCGGACCTTCTCCGGTTTGCACCACTAGAATTATTTCCGGTGCCGGTATTCCCCAACTAACCGCCGTAATGGACGTAGTAGAAGTAGCTAAAAAGTATGGTATTCCAGTCTGTGCTGATGGAGGATTGAAAAGTCCGGGAGATGTAGCTAAAGCTATTGCTGCTGGTGCCTCTTCCATCTTTTCCGGAACCCTGTTTGCCGGAACGGCGGAAGCGCCCGGAATCATCCTGATGAAAGACGGCAAACGCTACAAGAAATACATGGGCAGCGCTTCTTACGATTCCGGACATGAACGAAAAGAAAAATCTGATGGCAAAATCGTTAAGGATCGTTTAGATTTGTTTGTAGAAGGTGTTTCTATTTTAATGGATTACAAAGGACCGGTAGAAGATGTGATTCATTCTTTAGTGAAAGGATTACAAAGCGCTATTTCTTATTGCGGTGCTCGCAACATCTGGGAAATGCAACAGAACGCCGAATTCATCCAGATTACTCAAGCCGCTTGGGAAGAATCCAAAGCCCAAGGGAATAAGCTGAATGAATGATTAGTTAAAACAATAAACTCTTTAATTAAAAGTAATTAACTTTTTAAATACCTTCTTATTCTCCCTTGATTATGGAACTTCCGCAGAATTATGATCCAAAAGTGTCTGAGCCTAAATGGCAGAAATATTGGCAGGAGAAAGATATCTTCACTTTTAATCCTAAAGACAAAAGACCAATTTATTCTATCGATACTCCTCCGCCTACGGTTTCGGGAAAGATGCATATAGGACATGCTTTCAGTTATACTCAGGAAGATTTCATTGCTCGTTACAAAAAGATGCGCGGGTTTAATGTATACTATCCGTTTGGAACGGATGATAATGGTCTACCAACCGACAAATTAGTAGAAAAACTAAAAAAAGTTCGTTCGCGAGATTTTGAAAGACAAGAATACATCAAACTATGTAACGACACGGTTAAAGAAATCAAACCCGATTTTGTGCAAGATTGGATTAATATCGGCATGAGCTGCGATTTCAAAAGCACTTATTCTACTATCGATCCTTATTGCGTTAAGACTTCCCAGGCTTCTTTCCTCGACCTTTATAAAAAAGGATTAATTTATAGAAGAAAAGAAGCCAGCATGTGGTGCTGGCAGTGCCAAACCGCTATCGCTCAAGCGGAATTGGACGATGTGGAAGAAGATTCCTTTTTCAACTTCTTAATCTTTAAAGTAAAAGAAACTAATCAGAATTTAGAGATTGCTACTACCAGACCTGAACTTTTGCCTGCTTGTGTCGCAGTATTTGTTCATCCTGAAGATGCTCGATATAAGAACTTAATTGGAAAGCATGCCATCGTACCTTTATTCAATCATGCTGTTCCTATTTTAGGAGATGAATCGGCTAATCCAGAAAAAGGAACAGGAGTACTGATGATCTGCTCTTACGGAGACCGATTTGATGCTGAGGCTATTAAAAGATTCAAATTAAACCCCATCAATTCCATCACTAAGGATGGAAAGATGAACGAAATAGCAAAAGAGTTTAACGGATTAAAGATTAAAGAAGCCCGAGATAAAATTATTGAGAAATTGAAAGAATTAAATCTGATTACCAAGCAAAACCAGATTAAACATGCCTTAAACACCCATGATAAATGCGGCACACCGATTGAATTCTTAGCTTCAGAACAATGGTTCATTAACGTCTTGGATCACAAACAAGCCTTGAAAGATCGCGCGAATGAAATTACTTGGTATCCCGAACATATGAAAGTAAGATATGATCATTGGGTAGAAAATCTTAATTGGGATTGGTGTATCAGCCGACAACGACATTTCGGGGTTCCTTTCCCGCTCTGGTACAGCAAGAAAACTGGAGAAGTAATCTTAGCTGAAGAATCACAACTACCAGTAGACCCACTAAAAGATTTTCAAAAGAAACTTCCGGCAGGACATAAAAAAGAAGATCTTGTTCCAGAAATAGATGTAATGGATACTTGGGCCACCAGTAGTGTCACTCCTCAAATCATCTCTAATTGGATTAAAGATAAGAATAAAAAAGAATTGAAGTTTGAAAAACTGTTTCCCTTGGATTTGAGGCCACAGGCACACGATATTATCCGCACTTGGGCTTTTTACACCATTGTCAAATCTCATTATCATCATAACAGCATTCCTTGGAAAAATATTATGGTTTCCGGTTACGTTTTAGATCCAAAAGGAGAGAAAATGTCTAAAAGCAAAGGGAACGTGGTTGCTCCTCAAGAAGTAATCCAAAAATATTCTGCGGACGGATTAAGATTCTGGGCCGGCGGAAGCAATTTAGGAGATGATCTACCTTATTTAGAAAAAGATTTGGTTACTGGCCAGAAATTTATCACTAAACTCTGGAACGCTTCTAAATTTGGTTTAATGCATTTGGAAGATTATACTCCTCACAATAAGCAGAAACCAACCGAAATGTTCGATAAATGGCTCTTGAGCAAGTTGCAACGTTTAATTAAAGAAAGTACCCTTAGCTTTGAAGGATACGAATATTCCAAATCCAAAGCAGAAGTAGAAAAATTCTTCTGGCACACTTTTTGCGACCAATATATGGAAATAGTGAAAGAGCGTTTGTATAACCCGCAAGTACGCGGAATAAAAGAGCGAGAAAGTGCGCAACTGGGAGTATATTCCGGAATTCTGGGTGTGTTAAAGATGATCGCTCCCATCATGCCCCACATCACCGAAGAGATTTACCAATTATACTTTGCCCAGAAAGAGAATCTGGCTAGTATCCATCTTTCAAAGTGGCCGGAATTAAACGCTAAGCTCATTGACGATACTGCCGAAGAAATCGGCGATGTAGGAATAGATATTATTAACGTGGTCAGGAAATTTAAGTCTGAAAACAAGATGTCCATGAAAGATGAGCTGCAAGAGATGACCATTATAAGCGATATTTCTGATTTCCAAAAGAAAATCAAGAAAATTGAAGCGGATTTGAAAGCCGTCACTAAAGTTAAAAAGCTCAAGTTTAAAGGAGAGACTTCTTTCGAGAGTGAGCGATTTAAGCTCAAAATAGGTCTGGTAAAATAGACCTATTTAGCTTAAAGGGTAGAAACCTTTATATTCTACCCGCACATTTTAAGCTTAAGTGAGGGGAGCTTGATAATGCTCTTAAAATTTAGAATTAAAGTAAAGAGGTGTTTAATATGGTAGACGGTTATTGTGTGAAGTGCAAGTCTAAGAGAGAGATGAAAGACAGCAAAGAAGTTTCTATGAAAGGTAAAGGCGGCACATTAAGAAGAGCGATGAAAGGTATCTGTCCTAAGTGCGGAACTACTATGTTTAAGATTATGGGCGGAACAGTTAAGAAGAAATAAGCTTCTTTTCTTTTTGTTTTTTTATTTTGTTGTTGATTTAATATCCAAACTTTTTATCATAATCTTTATGGTTAACAACGTCCAGAACAAAAGCGACTATTTCTATTTTACTCTCTCCTTCGGTTAAGGTATACATCATTCTCCAGAAATCTGGAAGCTCAACTCGAAATAAATTTGTAACACCATATTTTTGAATATATTCTCCCGGGATTAATCTTTTAGTAATCGGATTGCCATAATGCGGATTGGCTTTGATTAATTCTATCTTTTTGTTAACGGCATTTAGAATAGATTGCTCCACTTTAGAAGTCGGTGCTTTTTCATTGAGATAATAATAAACTTCTTCCGCTTCCGGAGAAAGAACTACTCGAATTATCTTCATACTTCTAATCCTCGAGCAATCGCTTTCTTCAAATTGGAATTTTGGTTATGAATCCAAGTAATGCCTTTCATGGTTACTAAGATTTTATTACTCATTTCCAAATATTCCAGAATAGTACGAAGAGTATTATGATTCACCTGACGTGGTAGTTCCCGTTTGAGTTCAGCGATAGTTATAACACTCTCTTTCATATTCTTCAAGATCTCTTCTACCATCAGCACGGTGTTCAAAGTAGGGCTATGTTCAGGTTTTTCTTCTGCGAGTATTTGTGACATTTTAGTAACCAATAGTTATTAACTTGTAAGTTAAAGAGACATACTGATATATAAATGTTGCGGTTAAAAGGGGATTATTTTGACAGACAAAAAAGATTAGATCTTACTAATCTTATACCCTTCTTTTCCATCAGAAACAGCGTATCCTAAAGAAGTAATCTTATCTCTCAATTCATCTGATTTCTTCCATTCTTTATTCTTTCTGGCTAATTCACGTTTTTCAGCCAGAACCTTTATCGCTTCCGGAATACTCTCCCGAGTATGTTTCAACACTCCCAAAATCTCATCAATCTCTTTAAAGAAATCGACTACTTCTTTATGGTTCTCAGAATGCAATTGATCTTTGTTCTTATACACTTCATTCACAAATTCAAATACTACTGCTAAAGCGGCAGAGATGTTTAAATCATCATCTAAGGCTTTTTCCAGCTCGAAGCGGAAATGGTCAATCAAAATTCTTTTATCACTAAATTTTTTTGTGTCTAACACTTCAAAATATGCCTGCTGCAGCCGTTCCAGAGAGTTCTTAGCTCCATTCAAAGCTTCCAGAGTAAAATTGATCGGAGCGCGATAATGAGTAGAAATGAAGAAATAACGAACCGCTAAAGGATCATAATCTTTGAAAATATCGCGTAGAGTATAAAAATTATTCAAAGATTTAGACATCTTCTCTCCATTAATAGTCACAAAACCATTATGCATCCAAAAGCGGGCAAAAGGTTTGTCATGAGCCGCTTCTGATTGAGCAATCTCATCTTCATGGTGCGGAAAGATTAAATCTTGTCCGCCACCATGAATATCAATCGTTTCTCCCAGATACTTTGCGGACATGGCGCTACATTCAATATGCCATCCTGGTCTTCCTTTTCCCCACGGACTATCCCAAGAGGGTTCACCTGGCTTCTCAAATTTCCATAACACAAAATCGTAAGGAGACTTTTTCCCTTCCGTTTCTACTCTCGCTCCAACTTTCAAATCTTCTAAATTCTGGTGAGATAGTTTGCCGTAAGCAGGGAATTTAAGTACATCATAATATACCCCGTCGTCTTCGATAATATAAGTGTAACCTTTCTTCTCCAATTTATGAATTAATCCAATCATCTCCGGGATATGTTCCGTCGCTTTAGGCTTTCTGAAAGAAGGCAAAAGATTCAATTGATGATAATCCTCATCATAAATCTTAGAAAACTTATCCGCCAATTGTTTTACAGTGATGTCTTCTTCATTAGCCCGAGCAATCATCTTATCTTCAATATCAGTATAATTGAAGACGTATTTGACTTTGAATTGGTGATGTTTAAGATAGCGGTGCAAAAGATCAAAAGCTACGGCCGAACGTCCATGTCCCAGATGTCCATAATCGTAGATAGTAGGGCCGCAAACATAAATAGTAACTTCGGATATCTTGAGCGGCCGAAAAGCTTCTTTCTTACGACTGAGATCGTTATAAAACTTAATGTTCATAATACCTTGAATTAAAGCAGAAGTATAAAAAGATTCCTTTATAATTCCATTACCTCCGCCTTCTCCAAACAACTCTTAGCGATCTTCTCAAAATCAATCCGAGACAATTGCTCTTGAATTTTCCATAACTCGCTGCGAGTAGAAGGATGTTTTGGTCCCAGCAAACAGCAAATCTCCGGGCCTTTAGAAATCTCGTAAGTTCCGATCTTTTCTGCCACCTTAATAATTTCCTTTTTATCGTAAGTCATCACGGGACGTAAGATTTCTAATTTAATATTTTTGGTAATAGTAGTAAGATTGGATAAAGTTTGGCTGGAAACTTGGGCCAGATTCTCTCCCGTAATCAAGAATTTTGCTCCCTCTTTCTCCGCTACTATTTCTGCCGTTTTGAACATAGAAATCTTCTGCAGGATGAAATAATCATCAT
>JAZDQB010000035.1:0-23011 GCA_043797205.1 Candidatus Woesearchaeota archaeon | reverse complement strand
TTCCTCAATTCATCGGCGTAGAGGAATCCGAACTGGTATAGAGGTGACATGCTGCAATTCTTTTCTCGCCAGAATTTTTGAAGAACTATTTGGAAAAGGCGCAGAGAATAAACGAATTCCAGATTTCTTGTTCAATGATAGAATAGAAGAGAAATCACCTTCTGTATTGCCCATCAATCAATATTCTGAAGAAGTCGGATGGTGAATAAATGTGAATGCACCAGCGGGGATTCGAACCCCGGTCACAGCCTCTTTGCGGCTTGCATGGCAAGGCCGCATATTGGTCGGATCTTTCAATCCTATAACCACTATACTACTGGTGCACAAAACATCAAAACGTCAGTTTATTAATGAAACTTTTTGTGTATTTGTTTAGCATCTTCGAAATTCTCGTCCTGTTTATCGTTGTAGCCACATCCCGTAAGGGACGTCCCCCTGTGGCTGTTAAAAGAGTACAACTTCTTAATTTCGACCTTATGATGCTAAACAAATAACTTTTTGTTGTTTAATACCAATACTCCTCTGCACTACAATAATTAATATATATCCCTAAAACAAAATTCTTTTTATGGGGGTAAAATGTGTTCTTCACGGCAGCTTCAGGAAGCATTTTGATTTAATTAAAGAAACGCATGATCTCTTCACCAGAGTCGGAATTGAAGTTGTTGCTCCAACCATCTCTGCCCCAATAGGAAAGACTGACGGCTTTGTACATTTGGAAACTGATCTTAGCCGTGATCCCAGATTAGTGGAATTACAATACTTGCAGCAAGTTTCAAAATTAGGAAATTTTGGATTTAGTTATTACATTAATCCCAAAGGCAAGCTCGGAACCAGTGCTTCTTATGAATTAGGAATCGATCAGCTGACCAATACGCGTTATATCTTTATGGAGCCCTTGAAAGATCATCCGGCTTATGTTCCGCAAAATTCCGTCTGGAAGCCGAGAGATTTAGCAGATTATATTTTAGAGATGGGAAAAGTTCCCGAACCTTTCTTCCCCCAAGATGAAAGACAGATTCAAAGGATGTTAAGCGATTTAATCCTTCATGGTTCGATCATTGCTGTGGGTGGGATAATGGTAGATTATAGCAGCAAGAGATATCGAAGCGGACAGGAAAGAGAAGTGCTTTTGGTTCGGACCCACAAATGGAGTGGAAGATTTTCTATCGTGGGAGAGAAAATAAAAAGGGGAGAAAGGCTTGTCGATGGATTAAAGCGGGGAGTTAAAGAAGAAACCGGTTTAGATTGTGCGGTAGAAGAAAGCATCTGCACTTTTGATGAGATTAAAGGGAGCGGATATTATCGACCAGAACAACATAAGGTGTTTACTGATAACATTGTGAGAGTTGGTTCAAGAATAATAAATTTGAATGAAGAAGCAGAAGATTATTTATGGGTTCCTCCTTCGATAGCTCTGCGGGAATTAGAGATCGAGCCGAATGCCAGAATCACTTTAGAGACTTATACTCAAAGACATCTACGTTTAACATAAGTTTTATAAATAATTCCTCTTAATAGCACTTGGTTCCCTCCTTAGAAAATTACAAAATGAAAAGTACCGCAGAGTCCCAAAAAGAATTGATAGAACGGTTGCTTGTACTTGAGAAGGAACGTGGAAGAAGACCAAAAAAGAGAGATAATAATTCTCTCTATAAAAATTCAAGAAGATTATTTGGTTCGTGGAATAAAATGATGGAAGCAGCCGGCTATGAAGTAAGATTCATTCAAAAAGTCGAATCAATAACCTTTGACAATGATTTCTATTATTTTTTGGGTTTATTAATAACAGATGGGCATATTTGTCGCGTCTTAAAAACTAAGGACTTTAAGATTGCTATATATACTAGCTATCCTGAAGAACGAGAACTAATTATTAAGTTAATAAAAAAGTTATTTAATTATAATGCCTATTTTAGTTCGAAATTTGCGAGTTATAATAAAAAGCCGAATTACGAGATAAGGGTATGTTCTAAAGGATTAGTAAACTTACTAATAGATAAATGGAGTATTCCTTCTGGGTCAAAGTCAAGTATAGTGCGTATCCCTCGTAAGATTAAGGAGGGTGATTTAAAAGCCAAACAATCTTTCGTGAGAGGCGTTATCGATGGTGATGGATCAATCACAAAGTACGGGATAAAAATTACCTCTGGTTCAATTTTATTTTTGGAAGATCTAAAAAAATTACTGATAAATATAGGCATTAGAAGTGGTAGTGTGCTCAAAGAAAGAGAAACGACCTTTACTCTTCGTATAAATCGACATTTAGACTTATTAAAGATAAAAGCGTTTTATGGTGAGGGGAGTTATTATCCCAGAAAAAAAGAAAGTCTTAATAAGATTTAAATATCAGCACCAAAATTAAGATAGCAATCCCTCCTTAGTTTAGACCCACTTAATAGGTGGGGAACAACGGCTAGAACCCTCGGCTGTAGAAATACTTTTAACTGGCCCTTAGGGCTTGGATGACAAAGCATCAGCCGATACCGAGTGATAAAAGTTCGGAAGAACTTTTACTCGAAATCCCCGGTTCGAGAGAGTCACTGCGTTCGTTCCTTCGTTCGCAGGCTCACGAAGTTCCGGGAGGGGGGACTTAGGGAGAAAGAGGCAATCCTTTTTCTCCCACCTTTTATTTTAATAATGATTGTTTTCTTAACAGGTTAAATCCAATTTTTTCTGCGAAAGTTTTAAATAAGTATACTTCTAAAGAGTAGTAATGACCTACATTCCTTTCAAACCCAGCGATGATCTTACACGAAAAGTTTTGGATGTAGTTTCAACTACTGCGCGGGCTTATGTTGAAGAAACCTATTCTAGTGGTGGTTTTCCTCTACCTCGCTCTTCTATTCTCGGTTTTGTTGAATTTGTACTTCCCTTTGAAAAAAAGGAAGATGCCCTTAGCGACGTGGAACGCCAGATTGATGAATGTAATCGAGATTTTGAGAAAACCCGTGACCGATTAGGGGGATCTTACGAAAGTCCGGTTTGGACTATCATTCATCGTCATATTTATGATGTTCCAGGTACTGATCCCAAAATACTTTACATCGATAATGCACATTGTTTTTCTCCAGAGATTCTTACTCGATTACAAGGTCGCTTTCATCCGGAATGGATTCCTTTATTTGCTCAAGAAGTGTATGCTTGGGGTGAGAAAAACCCGTACAATCAGCATGATGATCCTCCGGTAGTTTTCCAAATGGAAAATGATACTTTGTACATTAATTTAGAAAAAGCTCAGGAAGAAAAAATGAATAGAGTTAAAGAACCAACACGACCAAGAGCTAGGGTTATAAGTGAAATAAAAGCTTTTTAAAAAAATATAGGTGTTTATCCCAAACCTATTCTTCATATACTTCTCCTTCAAATTAACTGGCTGAGTAGAAAATATCCCAAAAGTCGCCTGGGCCGTTCTCTTTGCCACCAGCTTCTCGTGCTTCGCTATTTTATCAGAGAGCGACCACCTCCGTAAGAGACAACCCTCCGGTCGCTTAGTTGCAATAACAGAAAGCACTCGACCTTAGGCTGGTGGCAAATTTCTTGGCCTAGGCGGCGACTTTTTTAGAAGTTAATTTAGACGAAAGCTTTATAAATAAACAGCCGAATTTTACTTTCACATGGCATTTAAAGCTTCTACTCATAATCATCTTTAAAATTTTATGGGATAGAGGCAGCGATGTTCATGGCAATGCTCTGGTAGTGTAGCGGCCTAGCATGGGGCCCTGTCGGGCTTCCGAGCATAGAAAGGCTCCGACCCGGGTTCAAAAGGCGAGTTACAACCAGGTAACTGCTATGAAAGTCCCGGCCAGAGCGTCTTATGGGCCGGTAGCTTAGCCTGGTATAGCGCCTGACTTTTAACCAACGAAAGGCATCAGGAGGTCGCGAGTCCGAAAGCAAGTTACAAAACTGTAATTGCAGGATGTCTCGTCCGGCCCGCATTATACTCAACCACAAGGAAAGGTAAAAACAAAATGGCGTTCGACGTGAATAAACATTTTTTAATTCCAAAGCACACCAAACTAAACGATTCTGAGAAAAGTAAACTGCTAGAAAAGTATAATATTAATTCTATGGCTTTACCAAAGATAATGGATGATGATCCAGCTATTGCTAAGCTAGATGCAAAAGTTGGAGATGTAATTAAAATAGAACGCAAAAGTAAAACTTCTGGCGTAACAACGTATTATCGTCTGGTGATAGAAGGATAAGGGGGAGTGGCGCATGGATCGATCAATCTTAATAAAAAAATATTATGAAGAAAAGAAGTTTGTGGACAGTAACATCTTATCTTTTAATAATTTCATTGAGAAAGGATTACAAGAAGTAGTAGATGAAAATAAAGAAGCCGAGCCAGCTATTATTCCTCACAATATCGAGAAATTTAAAATTCGTTTCGGTCGTATTACTGTCGGTAAACCAGAAATCACTGAAGCAGATGGAAGTAAACGTGCTATCTATCCGATGGAAGCACGTTTAAGAAAAATAACTTATTATGCTCCAATGTATTTGGAAGTAAGCACTTACATTAACGACGTACAAAGAGAAAATTTCATTGCGGAAGTAGGTAAGATGCCGATTATGTTAAAAAGTAAATTTTGTAACTTAAACGCCTTAAGTCGGGAAGAGTTAATTAAGCATGGAGAAGATCCCACCGATCCGGGAGGATATTTCATTATTAACGGAACGGAAAGAACTATTGTTAATATGGAAGACCTTTCTGCCAATAATTTTATGGTAGAAAGTAGCGGAGGAGTTTTCGGAGGAAGGTTCTTTGCTGCTCGTGGTTCTTATAAAATTCCGCATGAGTTTGAGCGCAAGAAAGACGGTTTGTATTATATGAGTTTTACTAGAGTAAAAAGCATGCCTATTATTATTATTGCTAAGGCCTTAGGTATGATCAAAGACGAAGAGATTATTCGCGCCGTTTCTGAAGAGAAAAATTATGAAGAAGTTATCTTAAACTTGTTCGAATTTGTAGAGATAAAAAATCAGGAAGATGCTATTGATTATATTGCTAAAAGAATTGGAATTGCTCAGGCTAAAGAAATTCGTGTGGAAAGAACTAAAGAAATTTTGGACAAATATCTTTTCCCCAACTTTGGGATGGATTCCAAAACAAGAATGCTTAAAGCGAGAAATTTATGTAAGATGTTGAAACGATTTATTGATATTAGTTCAGGTGCTCTTCCTGAAGATGATAAAGATCATTATATGAATAAGAGATTGCGTCAAAGCGGGGACTTGTTAGTGGATCTATTTCGAGTTAATTTTAAGATTTTAGTGGGAGACATCCTGTATAATTTTCAAAGAATAATCAAGAGGGGAAAATTGCCTTCTATCCGTGTAATTATCCGAGATAAGTTGTTGACTTCTAGGATTTATTCCGCCATGGCTACTGGAGAATGGGTGGGTGGCAGACAAGGAGTATCACAGAGAATGGATCGTTCTAACTTCTTGGCCATGATTTCACATTTACAGAAAGTAGTCAGTCCCTTGTCCAGCTCACAGGAAAATTTTGAAGCTCGTGCTTTACATTGTACTCATATCGGCAGATTATGCCCAATTGAAACGCCGGAAGGAACCAATATTGGTTTGCGTAAGAATCTAGCTATGCTTTGTTCCGTTTCGCAGAGTAGCGATGAGAATGAAGTTTTGGAAAAAGTAAGAACACTTAATCTTAAAGAGGCAATCTAGGGGGAGAAAATGGCAGAAGTTTATTTAAATTCCCGCTTTATCGGAACAGTGGAAGACGCTCGCTCTTTTGTCGAAGATGTAAAAGGTCTTCGCCGTAAAGGAGCTCTATCAGATAATGTTAACGTGTACCATGATTTGGAAGCGGAAGAAGTTCGTTTATTCACGGACGAAGGAAGATCCAGAAGACCATTAATCATTGTTAAAGAAGGTAAACCTCTTCTTACTGAAAGGCATTTAAAACAATTAGCTGACGATGAATTAACCTGGTCCGACTTAGTGCGTCAAGGAATAATCGAATATCTTGATGCCGGAGAAGAAGAAAATGCTTTAGTGGCATATGACGATTCAGAGATTACTACTGAACATACTCATTTAGAGATTACTCCCGGTTCTATTATCGGTTTAGCCACGGCTTTAGTTCCTTTTGGCAATTATAACCAGCCCTCCCGTTTGATTATCGGAAGTAAAAATCAGAAGCAAGCCTTAGGCTTTTATGCTGCTAATTATCATTTACGGATGGACACGGATGTAAATATTTTACATTATCCACAGATGCCCATAGTTAAAACTAAAATTCATCATGTGGTAAATTATGAAGAGCATCCTTCTGGTCAAAATATGGTAGTAGCAGTGATGTGTTACGATGGTTACAATATGGAAGATGGAGTTATTCTTAACAAATCTTCTGTAGAACGAGGGTTAGCTCGTAGTACTTATTTCCGGCCGATTAATGCTGAAGAGTTAAGATATTCTGGTGGATTGGTAGACCAAATTTCTGTTCCAGAGAAGGACGTTAAAGGTTATCGCAGCGAACACGATTATCGTTTTATTGAGGGAGACGGAATAATTTATCCCGAAGCTAAAGTTGACGAAGGGAATGTGATCATCGGTAAAACCAGTCCACCTCGTTTCTTAAGCAGTTTGGAAGAGTATAACCTTTCTGCGGCTATTCGCAGAGAAAGTTCTGTCTCTTTAAAACACGGTGAAAGAGGAGTGGCTGATTTTGTAATTATTACTGAGAACGAAGAAGGTAACAAATTGGTTCAAGTGAGATTAAGGGAAGAAAGAATTCCGGAGATAGGAGATAAGTTTACTTCTCGTCACGGACAGAAAGGAGTTACCGGAATGTTAGTGCCGGCAGCAGATGTTCCTTTTTCCAGTTCCGGCATTGTTCCTGATTTGATTTTCACACCACACGGTATTTCTACCAGAATGACCGTTTCTCACTTGTTAGAATTAATTGGTGGGAAAGTGGGCGCGATGATGGGTAGACCCGTTGACGGAACTCTGTTCGAAGCAGAATTAGAGGAAAACTTACGTAAAGAATTGGTGGAAGCTGGTTTCCGTGAAGATGGAACAGAAATATTTTATGATGGAAGAACAGGTAAACGGATGCTGGCGCGCATCTTTGTAGGAAATATGTATTACTTAAAATTGCGGCATATGGTGGCCAACAAAATGCAATCTCGTGCTCGTGGTCCGATTCAATTGTTAACTCGTCAACCCACTGAAGGTAAGGCTAAAGAGGGAGGATTACGACTGGGTGAGATGGAAAAAGACACTTTTATCGCTCATGGAGCTTCGCTCTTATTGAAAGAACGTTTTGATTCTGATCGTATTGTTATACCAATATGTAATAAATGCGGGTTGGTAGCAGTTGAAGATGAATATAAAAGCCGTAAATATTGTTTAATGTGCGGAGAAGATATTGGTGTGAGTTATATTGAAATGAGTTATGCCTTTAAGCTATTATTAGATGAAGTGCGTACTTTGGGAGTATACCCAAAATTAAATTTAAAGACTAAATATTAAGAGGAGAAAAAATGAGCCCTGACGTACACAAAAAAATTGAAAGCATCTCTTTCAGTCTGTTTTCTCCTAAACAGATTGTCGGTTTAGCTGCGGCTAAAGTAGTTACTCCTGAACTTTATGATAAGGAAGGTTATCCAGTTGATGGGGGATTAATGGATATTCGTTTAGGTGTTATCGATCCCGGATTAAGATGTAAAACTTGCGGCCAGAAATTAAAGGAATGTCCAGGACATTTTGGATATATTGAGTTAGCTCGTCCGGCGATTCATATTATGTTTGTGCGTCAGATTCACAACCTTCTGCGTGCCACTTGTAAATATTGCGGACATATTTTAGTTCCTGAAATCAATTTGAAAAAGTATTTGGCTATTCTTAGCAAAGTAGGAGAAGAAGAAGGATTTGAAGCTCGCCGCCGTAAGGTTAAGACTCTCGTAGAAAAGCATAAAATCAAAGATAAATGTCCTCATTGTGATAAAAAGCAGGATGTCATCAAATTAGAAAAGCCTTACAATTATTATGAAAATGAAATTCGCTTAAGTCCGATTGAAATTCGGGCTCGTCTAGAAAAAATTCCTGATGAAGATTTGGAAGTTTTTGGTTATAATAAAGGATTTAGACCGGAATGGATGGTGATGACGGTTTTACAGATTCCCCCCGTAACCATGCGTCCCAGCATTACTTTGGAATCGGGAGAACGCAGTGAAGATGACCTAACCCATAAATTGGGAGATATTGTTAGGATTAATCAACGCCTGTTTGAAAATATTAACGCCGGAGCTCCAGAAGTGATTATCGAAGATTTATGGGACCTGTTACAATATCACGTGACTACTTTCTTTGATAACGAAGTGCCCCAATTACCTCCCGCTCGTCATAGAAGCGGTCAGGCCCTGAAAACTTTGACTGATAGGATAAAAAGCAAAGAAGGGCGTATCCGCCATAATATGGCTGGTAAGCGCACGGATTTTAGTGCACGTACGGTTATCAGTCCGGATCCCTTGATTGCTTTGAATGAAGTAGGTGTACCTCAAACCATGGCTATGTCTTTGACTATTCCTGAAAGGGTAACTGAATGGAACAAGGAATATCTAAAAAAATATGTTGAAAATGGGCCCAAGAAGTATCCTGGGGCTAATTATATTCTTAAACCGGACGGAAAAAGAAAAACTATTACTGCTGAGACCAAAGATGAAATTTTGGCTGAATTAGAGTTTGGTTATATTGTAGAAAGGCATTTAATTGATGGAGATATTGCTTTGTTTAACCGTCAACCTTCCTTGCACCGGATGAGTATGATGTGTCACAGAGTAAAGATTCTTCCGGGAAGAACCTTCCGTTTGAATCCGGCTGTATGTAACCCTTACAATGCTGACTTTGATGGAGATGAAATGAACTTACATATCCCCCAAAATGAGGAAGCTCGTTCTGAAGCCCGGATTTTAATGTTGGTAGAAACGCAAATAATTAGTCCTAGATACGGATTAAGTGTCGTGGGTTGTATTCAAGATGCTATTACCGGAAATTATTTGCTTACTAAGGAATTAGTCTTGTCTAAAGAAGAAGCTATAGATTTATTGTACACTTGCGGAGTAGAAGACTTTTCGGATTTACCAGATAAAGAAAAATATGATGGGAAGGAAGTTTTCTCAGCTTTACTACCTAAAGACTTTAATTTTGTGGGTAAGGATAAAAGCGGTAATGAAGTAAGAATTGTTAACGGACATCTTAAGTCGGGTAATATGGACAAATCTAACTTAGGACAAGAAAGTGGGTTAATGTTAAGAAATGTTTATGAAAAGTACGGTGAAACTTATACTGCTGAACTCTTAAGTAAAATTTCTAAACTGGGCATTACTGTCCTTGCTCGAAGAGGATTTTCTATTGGTATTGGTGATTTAGATTTAGCGGAAGAAACGGTGAACGAAATTAAGGATATCGTGGAAAAAGCCGAAGCAGAAGTATTCAAGTTAATCGATAACTTTTATGCCGGAGAATTAGAAGCTTTACCTGGAAGAGCTCTTTCTGAAACTTTAGAATTAAGAATCTTGGAAACCTTAAATAAAGCTAGAAATAAAAGCGGTGATGCTGCCGTGAGACAAGTTAAAGATAGTGCGGCGGTAGTTATGGCCAAATGTGGTGCCCGTGGTAATCCTTTGAACATTGCTCAGATGATTGCCGTAGTAGGACAGCAAGCTTTACGCGGAAAGAGAATTGAACATGGATTCAAGAATAGAACCTTATCTTATTTTAAACATCAAGATTTAACTCCCAAAGCTCGTGGTTTCATCCGCAATAATTTCAAAAGTGGCTTAACTCCCAACGAATTCTTCTTTGGAGCGATGACTGGAAGAGATGCTCTGATGGATACTGCTTTGAGAACGCCTAAATCCGGTTACCTTTATCGAAGATTGTCTAATGCGATGCAAGATTTGAAAGTAGAATATGACGGATCAGTTCGAGACGCTAGCGGAAAGGTGGTTCAATTCTTATATGGGGAAGATGGTTTAGACGTTTCTAAAACTAAAAATGGGATAGTGGACGTGAAAAGTATCATTAATAAGTATGCGGAGGGGGTGAAGTGAAGTGAAAAAAGAACAAGAAGAGTTTGTAGACAGTTTTGCGGATAAGCTTCCTCCTAAAGTGATTGAAGAAATTAAGGAAACTGCACCCAGCAACTTAAGTAAAGAACAACTGGTTAAGATGATGGAAGAGGTTGTAGCTGCTTACGATTATGCTCGAGTGCATCCGGGAGAGTGTGTCGGTTTAGTCAGCGCAGAAAGTATCGGTGAGCCCGGTACGCAGATGACTTTGAACACTTTCCATTTTGCTGGTGTTTCTGAGATGAACGTTACTACCGGATTGCCCAGAATCATTGAAGTGTTCGATGCGCGTAAGGATATTAGTACTCCCACCATGGAAATTTATCTCAAACCTTCTCATTGTAAGGATATTGAATCCGTACGCAAATTTTCCGCTAAGATTAAGGAGACCAAATTTGGGGAATTTGTTATTGAGTATGCTATAAATATTTTTGAGCAAACTCTTAAAGTTAAACTCAATAAAGCTTTGTTAGAGGATCATGGTTTAGATACCAAAGAACTCTTGAAAGGAATTAAGTTAAAATCTAAGGGATTCAATGCTGAAGCTACTGAAGATGAAATTGTTTTCACTCATAAAGGCAAACCGGAAGAAGTGAAAGAAGTATATACTTTAAAAGATAAATTAGGTGATCAGAAAATAAAAGGATTAAAAGGAATAAAACAGGTTCTTCCCATCAAAAGAGATGAAGAATTTGTCATTTTGACTTCTGGAACTAATTTGAAAGAAGTATTGTCTCTGGAAGAAGTCGATCCGCAAAGAACTACTTGTAATGATATTTATGAAATTTATGAAGTGTTAGGAATAGAAGCAGCGCGTCAGGCTATTATTAATGAAGTATACAAAGTGGTGGAGTCACAAGGATTGAATATTAATATTCGGCATGTGATGCTAGTGTCTGATATAATGTGCGCCAGTGGAGTGGTTAAGGGAGTTACCCGTTATGGTGTGGTGAGTGAAAAAGCCAGTGTTTTAGCTCGAGCCAGCTTCGAAACCCCTATTAAGCATTTAATCAATGCCGCTTTAGAAGGAGAAGTTGATTATCTTACTTCTGTAGTCGAAAACGTCATGATTAATCAACCGGTGCCCATTGGTACGGGATTGCCTAGCTTAGTAACGAAAATGAAGTAAGAGGTATATCGTTAAAAATTCAAAATTAAATATGTGGTGAAAAAGAAATGGCCAAGAAGAAAGTAACGGATGACGACATAAAACTGTTGAAAATAAGAGTACAGGAAGGGAAAGCTATTGTGGGTACGGAAAGAGTCTTGAAAGGAATTAAAAGTGGTTCACTTAAAAAAGTGTTCCTAGCTAGCAATTGTCCGGCTAAAGTACGCGAAGATCTGATTCATTATGCTAAATTAGCTTCTATTCCAGTAGTGGAGTTAACTTATAATAATGAAGAAGTGGGTATATTTTGCAAGAAAAACTTCCTGGTTTCTGTCTTAGGGTTGATTGAGGAATAAATTGAAAGTAAAGAGAGGGATATAGGTGACGGTGCGTTTAAAATTAGATCAAGATACTCTGGCTCTTTCCGGTATTCTGGAAAGGTTAGCTAAGGTGCGGGTGAAAGATAGTTTTCGAGATGAAAGTAACGAATGGATTTATTTCGTGGTAGAGACCGGAGATTTGGGAAAAGCTATCGGTAAGGGCGGAGCTAATATCCATACTTTGCAGCAAGAATTGAATAAAAGAGTGCGCATAGTCGAGTATCGAGCAGAAGTGGCTAACTTTATTCGCGGATTCATCTATCCGGCAGAAGTGGCAGAGATCTCTCAAGAGGGGACGACGGTGGTCATAAAGGATGAAAACCGAAAAACAAAAAGTTTATTAATAGGCAGGGATGGCAAGAACTTAAAGTTGCTTAATCGAGCGGTAAAACGCTTTTTTAACATCGAAGAAGTTAAGGTAGTATAAAATAATTGAAATAATCACTATAAAAAAATAAACTAAAATGGCAAAAAAATCAATGGGATTGAAGGCAGCAAAGAAGCTGAAGAAGAGAAGAGTACAGTTTAAACAAGTTAAAAGAAATAAGATGAAGAAGAAGTTTGATCCGCTGGGAGGAGCTTCTCAAGCTAAGGCTATCGTATTAGAAAAAATACAGGTTGAAGCTAAGCAGCCTAACTCCGCTATGCGTAAGTGCGCGAGAGTGCAATTAGTTAAGAACGGTAAACAAGTTACTGCTTTCATGACCGGTGATGGAGCTCAGAAGCTGATTAACGAACACGATGAAGTGGTAGTAGAATGCATCGGCGGAAAAATGGGAAGAGCCATGGGAGATATCCCCGGAGTGAGATGGAGAGTAATCAAAGTTAACGATCAAAGTTTAAACGCCTTATTGAGAGGAAAGATTGAGAAAGCCAGAAGATAAAAATGACTGAAATAAAATTTTTTAATCGTTGGAGTGCAGAAAATATTAATGTTTTAGATCCAGGGTTAGTTAATTATATTACTCTTAGCCCTAAGATTCTTCCTAAAACCGGAGCAAGATATGCTGGAAACCGTTTTCATAAATCTTATGTTTTTATTGTAGAACGATTAGCGGCCAAATTGATGGTTTCTGGACATAAGGCCAAGAAACATTTTATGTCTTCTGGTCATAACACTGGAAAGAAGACTTTAGCTTTGAAGATTATAGAAAACGCTTTGGCCAAATGCGAACAGAAATTGAAACAGAATCCTTTACTAATTCTAGTTAGGGCAGTAGAAAATGCTGCTCCTCGGGAAGAAGTTATCGCTATTGAATACGGCGGAGCAAGATATCCTAAAGCAGTAGACGTGGCCCCACAGCGAAGAATCGATGTGGCCCTACGCTATATGACTCAAGGGGCATACAATAAGTCTTTCAACAAGAAGATGAAGATCGAAGATGCTTTAGCCGAGGAGATTATTTCTGCTTATCAGTGCAGCGGTAAGAGTGCCGCTGTAGCTAAGAAGAGAGATTTAGAGAGACAAGCTGCTTCCAGTAAGTAAGCTTTTTAATTTTTGCTTGCTTTATTTTTACTTTAATTTTCCCTTATTTATAGAAGAAAAACGAGGTAAACACCATGGGATTAGAAAAAAGAAAAGGAAAAATGTGGTTTGTGGAAGATTTGTACCCTGATATCGCGCAAGCTTTTGAAGTAACCAAAGTTCTATATGAAGAGATGAGTAAAGATGCTCAAGGAAAACCATTGCAAGACTTGAAAGTTTTGCAGAGTCCACGTCACGGTATAGTTTTGATTATAGATGGGATTGTTCAAACCACTACTAATGATGAGATTTATTATCATGAACCTATAGTTCATTGTGCGGTTAATTCTTGTGCCCATGTTCCTCAAACCGCTCTTTTGATTGGATGTGATGGGGGAACCTTAAGAGAGATAGTCAAGTACAAATTCTTGAAAAGAATTGACGTGGTAGATATTGACCGTAAGGTGATTGATTTAATGTTGAAATATATGCCCTCTGTTCCCGGTAAAGCTTTTAATGATAAAAGAGTAAATTTAACTATCGCCGATGGCTTTGATTATGTCAAAGAAAGAAGAGCGGAAGGAAAAAAGTATGATATTATTGTAGTTGATTCTCCCGATCCCATCGGAGCAGGAGCTTCTTTGTTTAAGAAAGAGTTTTATGAAGATCTTTCATACATTTTGGCCCCCGGCGGTGTGCTGATTCGGCAAACCGGATCGGGCGCGTTACAACCGCAAGAGATGCCCGACAATTATAAGTCTTTCAAGAAGGCTTTTCCACAAGGAGAAATTCAAGGATTTATTTCAGCCGTACCTACTTATTACGGGGGATATTTTACTTTCTTGGGTGCGTCTAATAAGAAAGGAGTGTTCAAGGCTGCTTTGAAGGGATTAAATGAACGCTTGAAGAGTTCCGGATTAGACCTAAATAAGTTGCAATGGTACTCTGCGGATATGCACCATGCAGCGATGGTTCTGCCAGCTTGGATGCAAAGACAGTTGAAATAGATTTTTTCATTTTGATTATAAATATTTATAAATAGGATTTGTTCCTGAAATGCTAAAATGTCTCTCGAAATCGTAATTAAGGAATTCAATCCGGTAGAGTTCGTGTACGGAGAAGAATGGGGAAAATTGATTCTAACTAGAGACGCTGATCTTAGCAATATTCAACAATTGTTTTGTTATGCTGCTGCGGGTACAGACCTTACTCATTCCAAAACTGCAGAACAATTTGGCATCGATACTAAATTAGTAATGGGTGGGGCAGACACCATTCGCGATGAAAAGGAAGGACGTTATTACCTTAAGCTGTGGGGTCTTTCTGCTTCCTTCGGGGGTATACCTGCTCCAGTCGTAAATTTGATGTTTCCGGCGCTGGAATCTCATTTAAACGGTTTTGATTATGTTTCTGCGGAAAGAAAGGCGCAAGAAGTAAAATATGCCTCGCAACTAAAGTTGTGGGAACATTTCAATAGGGAAGTCGAGGGAAGAAACGCGCAAAAACGCTTAGAATACGAAGCACAAATAGAGCAAGCTGAAGCTTTACGTAGAGAAAGGATGCGCTCTGTCGTTAATCGCTGGGGAGCAAGATGGAATAAAATTTCTGTTGGCGATTATGTTGATGATAAATATGGGAAAGTTACTATTCCTGAACTTTCCTGGGAAGAGTTTCCTGCTAAGCCCACATTTGAGTTTGTTCCCAAGTTATCCGCAGAAAATGTCCTTATTCAACGTGACCATATCGCTGGACCAATAACTTCGGACAGAGAACAAGTATGGATAAAATTCTTGGGTTATGATTGGAGAGAAAGAAGAGAATAAAAATAAAAATCTAGTTCCCTTCCATCTCATGATTCATAAGTTTAATCGGCACGGGTTGTCCACTGTACACCAGTCGTTGCGTATAGGTAGGAGTTACATCAGTTAAAGTGACGTTGAGGATTTCTAATCCCCACTTATTCGTAACTAGCTCTCGTAAACTTTCTGCTACCTTGCTTTCTACTCCCTTAATGGTAGATTGAGCTTTCCAATCGTTCAAACTTTTACCCAAACTTGCTTCAGCTAATCTGGAGAGAGTTTCTATCTTGAGCGAATCTTCATAATCATGCACGGCAGTGTAAGCTTTATACAAATCTGCTAGACGATAACGTAAATTACAACTTATTCCGACTGGAATAGGATAATTATCGGTAGTCATGATAGTAATAGATCCCAAGTCTAACACTCGCATTTGAGTCGAATCTTTGACCATCGTACATATTCCCGGAAGGTAAAAATACATTCCCGGAGAAAGTAGTTTACTATAACGGCCTTGATGTTTGGGCATTCCATTAATCCAGCTGCGACGATATTCGGGGGGTAATTCTGGTCTCCTGAACGGGAGGAAAGCAACACTTCCTTTCTCTTCTACTACTGCTTCTTCTAGCAAGCGATATTTCTCCTCTTCTTCTGAGGTTATTTTTCTTTTCCTTTCTATAGCTGTGCCTAGAACAATGTACAATCCTTGCTGATATTCATAGACGATATCTTGGAATCTGAACTTGTTCACCAGATCTTCCAATTCTTGTATTATTCCCATTTATTTTCACCGTAGTTAAAAATAGAGCAAAAGGATATGAAGATGTGGGGTGAACAAGGTTACCACAAATAATTCAAGGGGTAATTTCACAATATTTAAGTAATACTCTCCACTTTTAAGAAGAAATGGGATTGGGAGACAGGATACAAGATATATTATTTTTTTCTAGAAAAATAGGGGTGGGAATATTATCTGTAGTGGGAATTTCTGTAGTGGTAGGAAATATTTATGTTGGAGCAGATACATTTCTGAAAGTAAATGGAAGTGATACTTTGCATGAACATGTCTCTCTTAATTCTGCAGAATCACGAATTTATAATACCAATTCTAATTGGTCAGAAGATCCGTTAGCAGCCACGTTTTACACTCTTACTATTCCCGGAAGAGAATCTGGTTATTGTATGGGAAGATTTTATAGAGGTGCTACTACCCATGATAAGACAGGGATGGATGGGTGGCCGGGTAACCCCAAGTGGTAGATAGAATAATGGTTAGTAATCCAAAAGTTAAGGGTATATTTTTCTATAATTTTTTAAAGTACTACTCGATTCTCTAATTAAAATGATTATCTTAGGCGTAGAATGTACTGCTCATACCTTTGGAGTAGGAATAGTAACAGATAAAGGAGAAGTTCTCGCTAATGAGAAAGATAGCTACAGCTCTAAGGAAGGAGGAATGATTCCGAATGAGATGGCTGAACATCATCTTAAAGTAGCAGAAGAAGTGCTCCAGAAAGCCTTAAACACCGCTAAAATCACTTGGAAAGATATTTCTTTCATCGCTTATTCTGCCGGTCCGGGAATTGATCCGGCTTTATGGGCAGGTTATAAGAAGGTTAAAGAGTGGAGTGCTAAACACCAAAAGAAAATCGTGGGTATAAATCACTGCTGCGCTCATCTTTCTATCGGGAAGATCTACAACAACTTGAAAGATCCCTGTTACCTGTATGTTTCGGGAGTCAATACTCAGATTGTGGTGCAGGAAGAAGGAAAGTATCGGGTTGTAGGAGAAACTCTGGACGTGGGTTTAGGCAATATGCTCGATAAATTTGGTCGCATCATCGGTTTGGGATTCCCTGCTGGTCCAGAGATTGAAGCGCTAGCAAAAAAAGGGAAGTATATTGAACTGCCTTATACTGTGAAAGGAATGGACGTTTCTTTCTCTGGAATCTTGACTAAAGTTAAGCAGTTGTATGAAAAAGGAGCTTCTAAAGAAGATTTGTGTTATTCTCTGCAAGAAACTTGTTTTGCCATGCTGACGGAAGTGGTAGAACGAGCCGTAGCCCATACGGAGAAGAAAGGATTAGTATTGATCGGCGGAGTAGGGGCGAATAAACGTTTCTGTGAAATGCTGGAAATCATGTGCAAAGAACGTGGTTGCAACTTTTATAACGTCCCTTTAAGTCTAGCCGGAGATCAAGGAGCGATGATCGCCTGGGAAGGTTATTTAAGGAGGAAAGAATCGGGCGATATGGAAGTCAATCCGCATTGGAGAATTGATGAAGTTTAAGGTTGTTCTTGGACTAATTCTACCGATATCTTTATAAACCACAAAATTCTATATTTCTTATTGATTTAACGACGATAAAACAAAAAAGAGAAAGATTAAAATTAACCTTGAAAATGAGTGAAAACCAGCCCGAAAATCAACCTGAAACCGAAGCGAAAATCTTACCTAAAACCGATAGTTATGACGCTTCTCACATTACCGTATTGGAAGGGCTGGAAGCAGTCAGAAAAACTTTTGATTTAAACCAATTGCTTCAAGAGGTCCAGAAAAGGGGAGATGCTAAAATATTAGTGGAAAAATATCATTTTAAGAACCATTCCATACTTGCTAGAGCTTTAAACGAAGCTAAAGTGTTAAAGATGTTTCCAACGTTAGATAAAAGTAAAGCTTCCTTGATTTCTACGTTCAGGGTTAAAAAAGAGTTGGATCTTTTTTCGAAGAAACATGATATTAAAGTTTTACCAGTAAGAACCTTGAGAAAAGCAGTAATAGAATGGAAACAATCTCTTTCTCATGATCCACTTTTACTTTTGTCACGAGAACAACACGAGGTTCTAATGGGGACGGTTTTGGGAGATGGAAATCTCAGAAAAAGAGGCAGTAATGCCCTTTTTAGAGTTGAACATTCTGAGAAACAAAAAGAATATTTATATTGGAAGTATGACTTACTAAAAGAATTCACTTTATCTGAGCCGAAAAGAGATCTGCGTAAAAATCGCAAAGACGCAACTTACTCATTTACCACGTTTGCTCATCCCGTGTTTAATTACTATTATAATTTATTTTATACTCATAATCGAAAAGAAGTTAGCACAAAAGTTTTGGAACAATTGACTCCACTAAGTTTAGCGGTGTGGACTTGCGATGATGGTAGTTATTGTAAGTCTATTAAAGACCTTATTCTTTGTACCAACTCTTTTTCATTAAAAGAACATCAACTTATGCAAAGATACTTTAAGCGTAAATGGGGTCTTAATTGTTCGGTTAGATTTAGGGACGGCAAATATTATTACCTTAGTTTTTACAAAAAAGATACTTCTAAACTAGGAGTGATGATTGAGAAATTCATTCCTTTAGAAAAGATGAAGTATAAAATAGGAAAATAAAATGGCAGAAGAAGAACAGAATGTACAAAAATCAGAAGAATATACTGCTAGTAACATTACAGTGTTAGAGGGTTTACAGGCGGTTAGGGTTAGACCTTCTATGTATATTGGTTCTACTGACATTAAAGGCCTGCACCACCTAGTCTATGAAATCGTCGATAATTCTATCGATGAAGCCATGGCTGGTTTCTGTAATAGAATTGTAGTCCTTCTGCATAAGGACAATTCTGTCTCTGTAACTGATAACGGCAGAGGCATTCCTGTTGATATTCATCCTCAATTAAAAATTCCAGCAGTACAAGTAGCTTTAACCAAACTCCATGCCGGAGGAAAGTTTGATAAGAATTCTTACAAGGTTTCTGGTGGATTACATGGAGTAGGCCTATCGGTAGTTAACGCTCTTTCCGTAGAATTAGAAGTGACCGTAAAACGTAACGGCAATATTCATGTGCAACATTATTGCCGCGGTGCTCCCGTAGACGAATTAAAAGTAGATGGGGTGACTAACGACCGCGGAACTACCATTAAATTCTTACCTGATCCAGAGATCTTTACTGAAAGTGTTTATCATTATGAAATCTTGACCAAACGGTTGAGAGAATTGGCTTTTCTGAACAAGGGAATTGAAATTACTATTATCGATGAACGAGAAGAAAATAAAAAAGACACTTTCAAATACGATGGTGGAATCAAAGAGTTTGTTTCTTATGTGGATCAGAACAAAGTTCCTTTACACGAAGTGGTTTATTTCGAAAAAGAAAAAGATAATGTGATTGTAGAAATATCTTTACGCTATAATGCTGGTTATCAGGAGAATGTCTTTTCTTTTGTAAATAATATTAATACCACTGAAGGCGGAACACATCTTTCTGGATTTAAGACTGCTCTAACTCGAGTGATGAACAATTTTGCTAAAGGAGCCGGAGCTAAAGAAGATATCAAATTAAGCGGTGATGATGTTCTGGAAGGATTAACCGCAGTAATTTCGGTAAAAGTTCCTGAACCGCAATTTGAAGGACAAACTAAAGCCAAGCTAGGTAACAGCGAAGTGTTTGGAATTGTAACTACTATCACTAACGAGCAATTAGACATCTATTTCAGCGAACATCCGCAAGTAGTTAAGATGGTCATTGGCAAGTGTTTAGATGCAGCTCGAGCTCGGGAAGCGGCTAGAAAAGCCCGTGAATTGACCCGCAGAAAAAGTGCTTTAGAAGGAGCAGGTTTACCGGGTAAATTAGCTGATTGTTCTAATCGCGATCCGGCTAAGTGCGAAATTTATATTGTGGAAGGAGATTCGGCCGGAGGCTGTTTTTCGGGCGATACAAAAATTGCTCTCACTGATGGAAGAAATATTTCTTTCGTAGAACTAATTGAAGAAGATAAAAAAGGAAAAGAAAATTATTGTTATACTATTCTGGACGATGGAAAGGTAGGAATTCAGAAAATAACCAATCCCAAAAAACAAAAAGTTTTGTTGAAGTAATCAAGATTACTTTAGACAACGACGAAGAAATAACCTGTACTCCTGATCACTTGTTTATGTTACGTGATGGAAATTATAAACGTGCATTTGAACTTAAGCAAAGCGATTCTTTGATGCCTCTAAGGAAACAAATTTCTCGCCTTGGAAAAAGAATTACTATTAAGGGATATGAAATGGTTTTTGATCCTAGAGAAAATCGTTGGGTTTTTACACATATCTTATCTGATGACTATAATAAGAGAAACGGAATTTATGATGAAACCAGCGGGGTACATCGTCACCATAAGGATTTTAACAAACTGAATAATAATCCCAGTAACATCTGTCGTATGAGTAAAGAAGAGCATTTGGCTTTACACGTTCTAATGGCTGATACAACCTTGCGTTCAGAAGCAGTTTTGAAAAAGTTAAATGAAATAAGAAAAACACCCCAATATAAAGAGAACATTCGAAAGAAAATGTTAGCTATGCGAGAAGAGTTAAGCCAAAGAGCGAAAGCACAGTGGGAAAATGAGGAATATAAGAAGTTTATGGTGGGAAAATTCTTAGAATTTTATCATTCTAATCTCGAATATCGTAAGAGTTCCCTTCTAAAACTGAAACAAATACAAGAAGAATATTGGTCTTCTCCCGAAAATGTTCAAAAACAATCTTTAAGAGTTAAGGATTTCTTTAAAGAACATCCAGAACGAAAGATTCTTCTCTCGGAGATGGCGAAGAAGCAATGGAATGATGAAGAGTTACTCCAATGGAGAAGCGCAAAGACTAAAGAACAATGGACAGACGGATTTAGGAAAAAACGAAAGGTTGCTTATAATAAAACTTATTTTGATAGTACTATTAAAGTGCTCAGAGAATTATACGAAAAAGAAGATAAGATAGATGCTGTTCTGTTTGAGAAAGTTAGAAAAGAAAAAAATAATAAAAATGTCTTGTCTTACAAAGCTTTTGTGGAGAGGTTCTTCAACAGAGATGAAGCAAAATTAGAGCAAGCGGTTATTAATTATAATCATAAAATAAAAGAAATTATCTATCTGAACAATCGGACAGATGTTTATGACTTGGAAGTGCCCGGAACGCACAATTTTGCTCTGGCTTCCGGCGTGTTTGTACATAATAGCGCCAAACAAGGACGCAATCGCGAATTCCAAGCTATTCTTCCTTTGCGCGGAAAAATTCTTAATGTAGAAAAAGCTCGCTTGCACAAGATTATGGAAAATCGCGAAATAATTTCTATGATTCAGGCTTTGGGTACGGGAGTAGGAGAAGAATTTCACGTGGCAAAATTACGTTATAATAAGGTCATTATCATGACTGATGCCGATGTGGATGGTTCGCACATCATGACTTTATTATTAACTTTCTTTTATCGTTATATGCAGCCATTAGTGGAACAAGGGCATGTCTATGTAGCTCAGCCTCCCTTATATCGCTTACAAAAAGGAAAGAAAGTGGAATATGTTTACAGCGATGCGGAGAAAGAGAAAAAAGTGGCAGAAATGGGAAACGAAATTTTAATCCAGCGGTATAAAGGTCTGGGAGAGATGAATCCCACTCAATTGTGGGAAACCACTATGGATCCAGCCGTGCGTTTGCTGAAAAAGATTGCGGTGGAAGATGCTATCCTGGCCGATCAGATGTTTACTATTCTGATGGGAGATGAAGTAGAACCGAGAAAGAACTTCATCGAGAAGCATGCTAAGGACGTAGTTAATTTGGATGTGTAGGTGAGAAATATGACTATTGATTCAAAAGTAAATACTGGACGTTTATCTTCAACAGTTATTGTGGGATTAGTAGTGTTAACGATGGGAGGAATAGCGGCTGCTTCGGTGTTAAGTTATGAGTCTTCCTGTCGAAAAGTAAAAGAACAATCTTTTGAATTCCAACTAAGCACTTATCAGGAGAATTGTAGTAAGGGAGATGCTTTTGCTTGTATTAATTATGCCCGATTGTACACTTGCAATCCCGATTGATTAAAACAAATTTAGCTTAAATTTTAGAAACCTTTTAAAATAAACCCACGAATTGCACCATTAGACTTAATGGAGGTCATATTTATGCCCGGATTCGATAAAAATTTAGATAAAGAATTATTTTCCGCTTCAGCGGAATTTGAACGCACCAAGATAGTAGTGGGAGTATATGCTTATAACGGAGGAACTCCAAAATTACAGATTGGGAGAGAGAACAAGAATGCTGCCGGAGAACTGTCTTTTGCTAAATTGGGAAGGATGACTAAGGAAGAAGTAGAAGCGATCATGCCTTTAGTGGAGAAAGCTAAAGCTTATTTGTAATTTATTTTTTGGTTTAACATATCTAATCTAAGCCCTAAATGCTTATAAGATTACTATTTACGTTTAGTTCTATGGTTGACTATTTAGAAAGAATAAGAACTGAAGTAAAACAGCGGCTTTCTGAACCAGCCCATGATTTTTACCATTCTGAACGGGTTTATAATCTTGGAGTGAGAATCGCGACCGTAGAAAAAGCTGATATTATAGTGGTGGGAGCTTCAGCTTATCTTCATGACTTGCTGCGGTACTCAGATAAAGATAAAGGATTGAATTATCATGTTTCTAAAGAGGCAGTGCAAGAAATTAGAAAAGTGCTGAAAGGAGTAGATTTTCCGTTAGTAAAATTGCCTCAAGTGCTTTATGCCATAGAACTGCATGAAGATTATTCTTCTGATGCGGCCAGTTCTAGAAACACTCTGGAAGGAAAAGTACTTCAGGATGCCGATCGATTGGATGCGATAGGAGCTATCGGTATTGCTCGCTGTTTCACGTTTAGTGGACATTATAGTAGTCCCCTGTGGGTGCCAGAAATTTCCTTGGAGACCTCTGTTTATAATCCTACTAGATTAAACACTTCCGCTATTCATCACTTCTATGAAAAGCTGTTAAAGTTAAAGGATGCTATGCACACCAGTGCCGGAAGAAGAATTGCAGAAGAACGTCACCATTTTATGGAAAAGTTCCTAACACAGTTTTTTGCAGAATGGAAGGGAGAGAAGTAATTTTATTTTCTCGCTTTAACTTAACTTATTGTACAACCAACCAAATAAGAATCCTAATACTAATCCGCACAGGGCTGCTTCAGCCATGCCAATAATAATACCGTTCCAACTCAGGCTGTACCAGGGGAGCATCTGTTGATGCATTTCCACACAACTTAAACCATAACCTAATTTTCCCCAGATGCTCATCATTAAAACACAAAAAGCAGAAAGGATAGCTAAGCAATAACCTAAAATATAAGGATTAAAATGAAC
>JAZDQB010000034.1:0-18595 GCA_043797205.1 Candidatus Woesearchaeota archaeon | reverse complement strand
CGCTCTTTGATTTCCGGAGCATACTTCGCTTCTGAACCCGAAAAGACCTTTCCCATTTGAATTCTAGCCGCAATCTCATAATAAATAGCTAGAGCGTTATCCAAATCCCCTCTCTTCTGATTAATGGTCTCTTTAGTGGCTGTTAATACGGAATCGTAATTACCACCCATATACAATCGATGCAAAGTGCTGGTATCTTCTTTGTAAATTCTAATGGGCTGAACATGACTAGCTTTCCCAAACACGGGCTTTACTGGTCTTTGCGCCAAATGACAGTTGTCTACTCCGGCTTTGTCTAAGATTTCATAAGTGACCGAAATACTTCCGCTTCCTCCGCTAGAAATAGTACGTTGAGTACTGCTTTCATAGACGCAAGCTCCATTTCCGGAAGGAGAAACTCCCAGTAATACTCCGCTAACAGATAAGCCATCTAACTGGAAATTGATCACATTTATTTCGGCTAGAGTAAAGGTACTTTCCCCAGTTCTCTTCATTAAAATATTATTGGCGTCTTTGGTAAAAGGTTCAGTTATGACCGTCGCTTCTGGAGGCAAGATCAATCTAAACTTTCCATCTGCGGCTTGGTAACTAAATGAATACTGCTTATTCGCTCCTATAATTCCAGACAGAGGAGTATATCTTCCGGTAGGTTCAGTACATCCGGCCGTACTTCTCTCTCGCACCAGATGTAAAGTGTTAAAGCTACCGCTGGCTCCAAACATTAAATCGTTTACTGTTCCTAAATCGTCAGAAATTAATTTCAAACCTACTTCTTCCGGTAGAGTACGCGTATTTTCCATTTCTAATCCCGGAATTCCTTGCACTTTTCTTCTCAAACATTGACCTTTTCCATCGTTATTGACGTGAGCTCTCACCGCCATCTTGTCTCCTACGCGATATTTTACTGCATCGCAAGAAACCCAGCTCTTAGACTGTTCTTCCCAACAATCCACGAACGGCTCTTCCAAATAAGTCTCTCCCCAGCCGAACTCCTTACTTATTTCAGGACAGGTGTATCTTCCGGTAGTAATATCGGCATTACAAACTAATTTGTGGGAAGGAGAAACATCTTTGATTGGGAAATAATATACGCCGAGGTTTCCTTCCCGATTCTCAGGATCGAAACATTTATCCTCATTACCTTTTTCGGATTGATCTAAATACAATTTGACTACCACATGATCATAGCGGTAAGCAGAATCTTGAACCAATAACGGAGATTCAAGTGGGAAGTCAAACAATTGGCCGGATTCAATATTAGTTCCTGGTTTAAGTAGACGTTCTCGGCCCGCATCTACATTTTGTTTTCCTAAGCAATCACACCCTTGACCCATACAACTAGGATCTACTCCTTCTTTGTTCAAATCTTCATCTCCAATGCATCTTAAAGAAATACTCCAGCGGCCGATTTTACATCCGGCCATGACTGCTCCACCAATCTCATAATTAAATACGGCGGTTTGTTTTACCGGATTATACGTGCTCAGCTCACGAATAGCCGGAGCGATTATTACGGAACTCTTGGAAGGGAAAGCGTAAGCGGCATCCATCAAAAACTCTTTACTGAAAATAGGGATTTCATAACCAAACGCCGCTAAACAAATAGATTGAGCTACTCCTTGCCCTCCGCTATCAAAGTATTGATTCAAACGCGCATTACCATAATCATTTTTAAGATCTTTAACTGAAGTGTCTAAAGCTTGATTCATAGAAGAATATCCTCCACTGATGATTGCTCCAAAATCTCCAAACACTCCACTACTGTTGGTACTGCCAAAATCATCTGGAGTGCAACCGGACTGGAATAAAGCTAAGGCTTTATAGACTAAACCGCAGACGTGCTGAGTGAAAAGAGTTTTACACATCCCAGCATCGTGCAGTCCGGTATATTTGGCTTGAGTGATGCATCCTTTCAGACCTTGTAAGATCGCTTTTAACATCTGTAAATTTTTGTAAATTCCGGAAAGGCACAGAGTTTGGAACGTACCGATAATTTGGGAATGAGGATCAACTTTAGCTTCTGTTTCTGCTCCAGGGTGGATATAATCTAACAGATAATTTGCTCCAAACGCTCCAGAAAGATCTCTTCCAGAATAATAACGAATGCTGGGATAATTAGTCCCTTTAGTTTTACCCGATTCTTGATATACTCGATCCTGCTGGTAGAACCATTCTTCCCCTTCTATGGCCGTACGGGCTCCTAACGTCTTCAAAGGAATCTTACTTTTATCTCGAGGTTGACAAATACACTGCACAAAATTTCTGTCATCATCGATAAAACAATCTTTAGTATAACCAGCTCTTTCTTGTCCGGGATCAAGGGTGATTTTTCCTTCCGCAATCTCTTTTTTGCAGCCATCATTTTCTGGAATAGGATTATATCCTTTAGCATTACACAACTGTTTACAACTTTGATCCACCCCTGCCGTAAAGCTTTGCCCTTTTCCATCCGGACTGTAAACTAGTAGCGGTGTTGGGCTAGGTTGAAAATTACCAAATTCGGGGGCGATCGGCATGAGATGATATATTCCTTTGAGATTGTAAGTGTTCTCATCTCCTGGAAGATTTCTTTGGATATAATAAACTCCGTTTCTTTTCCAACAACGACCATCCCAAGCATCTCCTCCAGTACGCTCCTTAACTAATATCGGTTCGTGCGAAGCAAATTCGTTAGTTTTAAGTTTTTCACGACAATTTTCTACCGGTTCTAAAGTAAGACCTCGAGCAGTAGAAGCACATTCCTTCTGTTTCATAATCTTCTGCTCAATTTCTTCAGTTGTTTTACTTTCTGTCCACTTCGCTGGCACCGCACGACAGAAAGCCCTATCACAAGTCCAACGATACAGTTGGTCGAAGAAAGCTTCTGTTTTCCAGAGGGAAGTAGTTTTAGGACAGCGAGCATCTAAAGACGCTTTTTTCCAATCTGTTGATCCTTTGGTCCCAACGATAGCATTTTTGGCCTTATCTGATAATTCTGTTTTACCCTCGGTAATTCCAGCTTTATTAGCAAAAGCATCTGGCCCTTTCTCACTCCAAAATTCCAAAGTGCTCTCCAAATATAAATCTCTTTGATCATTGTACAACGGACAATCTTCATCGTTACTCTGTCCTTTTTGTAATATTGCTTTAGCAATCTTTTTACCCGTGCCGAAATATCCTTCCAAATAAGAAGCGAACATTCTGATCCAGCGCATAGCTGTTTTCATGGTAGAAGCGCCCATACAACTGATTCCGGCGATTAAATACGCTTTCTTGACATATTCAGAAACCACATCAATCTTATCGATAGTCCAATTTAAGGCATCCACTCCCTCATTAGCCAAGAAATCCGGCACGAGATCACTGCTATCAATAGGAATATCTACAAAATAACCTAAATCGTAACAAGCGGTTTCAGTTTGGCTGGGAGCCCATTGATCTTTTCCTTGCCGTTCTTGATAATTGATGGTGACTTTTAAAGGAAAGACCACTTGGCTTTTCTTGAACTGTTCCCAATAACTGCTTTCTCCTTTGCTCCAATCCTGTGCGGCATTCAATTTCCAAGTAACATACACTTTACTGTTGTCTCCACTTTTAATCGCAGAATTTCTCACCGGTAAAATTTTACAAGCTAGACTGAATTTATCATCTCCTTTACGCATGTCTTGAGTACAAGCGGGCTCGAAAGAAACGCCACTAATTCTAAACCCTTTCTCACTAGGATTTTGTGGATCAGCCAGGGCGTTGCCCAAATATTTAAATTCGAAAGCAGCCTGAATCTCCTGCCTTCCCTCATCCAACAAACGTGGGATTAAACGCAATGGCCCTTGAAACTGGTTTATTGATTCTACACTAAAAGTCAAGCCGGAATAACAGGTACGCACCGTAACTACGTGCTGCCAATAACTACTTTTCCCGGTCGGACTTTCAGCGATAATATAAATTTGATAGGTGGAATATTGCTGCTGCGCTACCTCTTGAATGGGGAAAGTAGCAATATCTAACAAGTTGGAAGGAACTTCTCTCGGTCCGAGATCTTTAAGAGAAAAATCTGTAAGTAAGCGAGCGAAGTTAACCTCACTGAAAGTAAAATTTCCACCACCATCAGCAGTAGTAACCGCGCGAGCGTCCCGTTTAAAGTCGGGATGGAAATTGCTTCCCACCACTTTATACACGTACAAGTATAACTTTGCTCCGGGTTTGGTTTCACCATTAATGTTGGAACTTACCCCCAACGGACGTTCAAAATATTCGTATCCTTTCTCTATCTCGGCCTTGACCGTAATCGGTTTAGTATCGGCAAATACTTCTAAACTAGTACTGGTTTCCCAACCAGCGGCATCTTTCAAAGTGATGAGAATAATATTTTTTCCTTCACTTAAACTAACGCTAGCCTTAAGTAAAGTTCCTTCTCCCTTTTTTGCGGAACGATTATTTACAAAAATTTCATAAGTGGCATTTTCGGAAATAGTTCCTTTTAATTCTATACTGCTTTTATCGGTCAGCGCCGAAACATTTTCTAATTGTAAGCGCGGTTTGTTGATATCAGAGAAAACCATTCCACTCCAACCGGCTTTATTTCCCGCCGTATCGCTAGCGATAAGGGTAAGGTTGTTCGATTTATCTCCTTCCAAGGTGACATGAGAGAATTCAAATTTTCCCGGAGGTTTATCTTTTTTCTCAGGAGAAGAAGAAGTCGTACTGATCGCTCCACCTACCACATTGGAAACATTACTGGATGAGTTCAAAGTAGCTACAGAAGCATTAGAAACATTAGAAGAACTAATGTTGTTAACCACGGTAGAATTGGAAGAATTTGATTCTGAGTAAAGAGAAGAAGTAACGCTAGAAGAAGTATTAGTAGCAGCATTAGAAGAAGTATCATTAAGAGCAGGAAGAGTAGCGGACTCGACTAAGGCCGGAATAACAGCAGTATCTTCACTTAAATTTTCTTCTACTTTCTTGGCGACCGCATTTCCAAAAGATTTTCCGTTAACCAGTAATTGGATTTTAGCTCCAATCTCGCTAAAACCGATCACGTCAATACTACTTCCTGCGATCATCATCGGGATTTCTACTTCTAAAGGAGGAGGAGTGATATCTGGCGGCAAAGTAGTAAAAGAATAAAAGTTCCCGGAATTGTTATCAGCGGCATTTCCACTAGCGATAGAATAAAAGTAAAGAGTATTCTGTAGCAATTTTTCTAAAGAAAGATGATGTTCATTAACGGAATTACCATCTCCCACTACTTTCAGTTTGGTCTGGTTCACACCATAATTTACAAACGAATCCGCCGCTTCGGTAGTGGTCCATTTGATCACCGCGCCGGTATCAGTGATATCTTCCGCTCGGACATTAGATATTTCCAAAGCATGAATTAAAGGCAGATTTAAGAAGAAGAGGATTACAAATAAGGCTGAGAATTGCCAAACTCTCTTTTTCCAGGGTTCATTACTTTTTTCTGATTTTTTATTCACCATTATGTTGTTGGTTATTTTATTGATTATTTTATCTCAGGTAGGAAGATGTACCGACTATTCTCTCCCAAATTGTTCATAAATTCCAACAATCCGGTTTCGGAAGCATCAGTTGTGCTGAGGATATGAAAAATTATTTCTTGCGCTCCATACAAGCGATCCCAAGGAACGGTCCAGTTATACTTATATCCGCCTATCCATTGCCCTTCTTCGGAATCTTGTTTGAACACATTAACTTCTACGGCATAAGTAAAATCGGCTTCGGCCAGGAATTCTAAATTTTGTGCAGATAAAATAAGGTCATCAGCTTGAGGAGAAAGAGTTAAGAAAGATTCATGAGTATGGGTACTTATTCCGCTTCCAGACAAACTTTGATAATTTATGGGAAGATTAAAATTAGTTTCTGAAGTAACTACGGTAGATTGATCTTCAGATAGATTTTCAAGATTAGGATTCTCTTCTTCACCGGTAGCGATGGAAGGAAGATTTTCATTAATGAGCTTGTCATCAAAATAAATCTTAATGGTGGCCCATTCCTCTTTGCTCAAAGGAACAGCCGTACCAATGAGTTGAGGAGAAGTAAAATCGTGCTTAACTACCTTGATTTTATGTGCGGGAAACCGGTACAGAGGAACTAAATCTAATTCTACTTCCTGATTTGGTTCAGAAACTATTCTCATCCAATCCTCTTTATAGCTTTCCTTTTCCCCTCGTACAATCGCTCCAGCACAATAAGGAACAATGGTGGACTTCCCGGCTACATCTCCTTTACCGAGATAATCATATTCGCTGCCTCCTAATGGACATTTATAACGCAAACAACTGAAACTTAGATTTACTCCCTCCAATGGATCGCGGAAATAGATTCCAGTATGATGATTTTGCACTATTTTGTAAGTGTTAAGAATCAAAGGCACACGAATATCCTGACAGAACTGGGTGCTATCGTAAGTTAAAGATTTGCTGAGAGTAAAAGCAGGTGAAGCAGAAGCTATTCCTTGACGATCGGGGAAATTCCTCTTCAAATGCACGGTCATACCCATCCTGAAATTATAACCGGTAGTTTCATCACGCACATTTACCACCACTGGATAAGTTAAATCGTAATTGAATTTCCAATTCTGCATGCAGAAAAAAGAAATCATTTCGCTGCCTTTTACTTCATTACTAACCAATTTATCTCCGCTACGCGGAGTGACAGAGAAATAATAAGGATACTGAGTATAATTATCAAACTGAAAAAAAGCAGAGATTTGCGGCTGGCGGAAATCCTCTCCCAAATCCCATAAATAATGACTTTGATAGTAAGGCAATTCTGAAGGATATTCAATGATATCTGTTCCCTTAATTTGTAATTCTCCCAGATTTACATGAAGCATTTCTAATAAGGTTTTTTCAGTTTCCTTAACATTCCATTCTTTTTTGTCACAGCTCATCTCTATCCCGCTTAAAGGTACTTGAGGATGTTCTAAAGCGAGTAGATCTTGAGTGATATCTTCTAATTTCAGTTCGGCCATCTCTTTTTCGGTAATCAATTTAGCCGTATCGTACGTCTTTTTCAATCTTATTTTAGATTCGGCCACATGATTAGCCGTTTCTGTAATCATCTCTCCGGCTTTGTTGCGAATGTCTATATCCCAATTCACATTGAAAATAACTTTATTTTCTACAATCTCGGTGTTGGCAGTGATGGGGCTTTTTTCCACAAAATCATACTGCTTAGTAAAAGGAATAAATTGAAACACGCAATTGCGCAGATTATCTTTAATGTAATTATCTATTCTTAACTTGATGTCCGTCAGTGGAGGAATAGTCTGCTGGTTTCCGTGCGCCCAGAAAGGTACGGCCGTAAGAGGAGAAGTGGCTAAATGCTGGCCGGCATCTCCTGCAATTTCCGGAGGTAACTCTAAATAGCCCCCCTGCTGCCCGATTTTAAAAATGGCTTCTTCTCCCAATTGAAGAATACAAGCAGAAAGGTAATCTTCCACATTTCCTTTCTGGAAAGCAGGCAACTCTTCCGGCTTGAACGTAATCACTTCAGTCTTAACGGTATAAATCAGAACCATCGCTAACAATAAAAGGATGCCCAAAATGATGAAAATGGTTACTTGAGCTCGGCGAGAGGAAAATAGATTAAAAATACCTCTATCTAAAGCTACGGACGACCTCTTTTTTTCCATCGAGAGAAGTATATTTTGACCCTTTATAAAGATTGTGGGGAGTTGACGTCTAGAAATAAACCTAAAATCTCAAGAAAATCCTATCCAATATAACTGGACTCTTTCTTCTTGGGCTTGGCTCCCGCCACTCCCGTTCCGCCGGACATTTCTGCCGCCCATTCTTGCGTCTTCTTAATCAAATCCTTTTCCACTTCAATAATGTTCTTATTCATCTTTTTCAAGTCTAACCCGAAATGGAACTTTCGTTCAATCACGTTCAACACTTCCTGCGCTCCTTTTACTCCCAAATACATGGGATGACCAAAAGTTTCCGCTAATAAACTTACCCCATATATTTTACGTTTCTTTCCCAAACCTAACAACACTCCGGAAACACCGACAATCGGTCCGACTATCCCAAAAATATCTTTTTCTACCAACATTCCTTTTTGAGCATATTCCTTAAACAATTTGGCATCATTTCCAGTACAATATACTTTGGGTTTCTCTGGAACTTGTTGTAATCCAATTCCGCCAGTGGTAATGATCTCTTCGCACTTAAAGTTCTTAGCGATAGTTAATATTTCATCGCAGAAACGCCAGCAACTTTCTTCGTCAATCGGTTGAATATCTCCTACTAACAACAACAAATCTCTCTTTTTAGGATCGTTAAACTTTTTGTAATAAATTTCAATCTTGGGCATCTCTACTAAATTGTTTACTCCCACAAAAACAGAGTGAGGAAACTTATAAGAGAAAAAAGTGTATAATTTGGTAGCATTAAGACATTCCACCAAAAAATCTGCAGCGATTTTTCCAACATTGCCAATGCCCGGTAGCCCTTCAATCAGAACCGGATGACTCAATTTAGGTAGTTGCTGCGTTTCTGAAGTAATCTCCCACTCTTTTTCCATAATTTTATTCAAATTTTCTTCCTTTATATAGTTTTGTATCGGTGGAAATGTCCAACTGAACATAAAGAAAGGGATATGAATAAGGAAAAAAGATTATTTGACTTTCTTTTTCAACTCTTTAAGCTCTTTTTCAACCTTATCCAATTTTTCTAAAATCAAATTCATTTGAGGAGTCCTTTGAGTGACTTCTTCTTGCTCGGTACGATAGAATCCGAACTTGTCTTCAAAATAACCGAAAAGAACCAACAGAAATATTCCTATTATCAAAATGGGGATGAACCAAGTTTCAATGCTAACAAAAATATTATACTTTTTAAGGTCGCTCAAAAAAAGAAATAAAATCATCGCGCTATTAATTAAGCTAACATAACTTAAGGAACGTGATAAAATATTTTACACGGGATGAATTTCTCCCGAAACTTCTTAATTTTCATTTAGTAGATGATATTCACACGGTTTATATTTGTTGCGAAAAAGAAATATGCGGAGGACGTGATTTGAACACGCGAACCCACTAAGGGACTACCCCCTCAAGGTAGCGGATTTGACCGCTCTCCCACCCCCGCAAGAATAATTGGTATTCGCTCTGGATTTAAAAAAGTAATGTCAAATTAATGTTTGCTCACAAACTTATTCCCTTCGATAAAAAATCTCCACTCCAGATGGGTTGCTACAGAAATTCCTACTCTTTTACTTTTTCCAATTTTATTAACTACAAATCCGTCATCAAACACTTTTAATTTATCTCCCATCTTGCTTTCATTAAACTTTTTATCAATGCCCAAGGCTTGGCACAACTTTCCCGGACCGGAGCAGAGGTTCTTTATCTCTAAAGTATTTCTGCGCTTTTGCATCTTTTCTATTCCACTTAGTGGTTCTAATCCCCGAATCAATACTGCTCCAGGAATTCCATTCTTTTCCGTAGTAAAGTTCAAGCAATTATACATTCCATAAATTAGATAAACGTAAACATGGCTGAAAGTATCATACATCAAAACACTTCGATCGGTTTTGGTGAAAGCATGTGAAGCTTCATCATCTTTGTACGCTTCTACTTCTACAATACGTGCCCGACAACCATTTACTTCAATTATCTTGCCCAATAATTCTTTAGCGACAATTAAAGTATTGCGAGCGAAGAATAAAGGGAATAATGGTTTCATTTTTAATGCTAATTTGATTTTTTGGTTTATTTCAAAATTACCGTACATTCCTTCTTCAAACATTTAATCTCTCCTTGACTGCAATCCAACGTTTCTGGAACACATTCCATGGTACACATCATCCCTTTACAATTGGGAGCATTCTGGGAATTTACTGCTTCTTTAGCATGACAGCAAGCAGCAGAAACACAATCGCTGTCTTTCTGACAAAGCTTATTCTCTGGAACATTATCCAAATTGGTTTGAGTACAAGAAACCAACCACAAACTTACTATCAATAATAACACCCAAGCATATTTCATTTTCTTCACCTCTTCCATCCCGAACAATGGATGGTTTCTCCTAAAGGAACTCCGCGGAATTTACCCCACACATCTACGTTCATCCATTTACCATTAAACCTTAATTGAGAATAATAATGAATAAATACTAATTGGTGGAGGTCGGAGACATATTTTAAACGGATATCTTTCTGGGGCAAACGTAACCGCATACAGCGATTGAATAAGATATTATACATATGGCAAGGAAAACTTTTTCCGGAGAGATTCCAAAGATTTCGATAGAAAAGGCTTCGCCAAAAACGCTTATACCAACAATGCCTTAACATGGGATAACGTTCGGCAATAAGATGATAACAATGACAGACATATTTATCGAGAGATTCGTCCTTCCAAGAAACTTTTTGCAGATATTTATCCACGCTGCGATAAGTAAGATAACGAAATAATAAATTCCAAAGTGTCACTAAAAGCACCGTTCCACATAAATAAATCCACCATACCATTTTATTTAATAAACTCTTTTTCTAAACTTCTGTGCTCATCAACCTCTCCGCGTAAGTTTTTGGAAAACAATTCTCGTACTTCATTCTGAGGATAATTGCTGATCAGCCAAGCTAATTTAATGAAAGCGATCTCTGCCGGAAGATCCAATCCGTTTCCTAACACCCCGGCTTCAATCAATCTTCTTCCGGGAGAATACACGTTCATATTTACCACTCCAAAAATAGTTTGAGTAGTCATCACCACCGGAATTTGTTTAGCTAATTTTTTAATCTCTTCAAAAACATCTTCATGTTCACGAGTGTAATTATCATATTTTTCAATGGGAAAATGTCCTAAACCCGTCCCTTCTAAAATCAACCCATCATAATGTTTATACGTTTGAAATTCTTCCAGATACATATTGGGATGAGCTTTAAGTAATCCTACCTTTAAATCCGGCTTGAATAAAGCTAAAGTAAGAAAACTGTTTTCCGGAAAGTGGAAATAATTTTTATTTTTCCATTCAATCTTTCCATTTTCCTCCACGAAAGCAATCGGCTCAGCATTAACGGCCTTGAAAGCATCTCTCCGACTGGAATGCATCTTCCGACTCTTCACTCCGGGAAGAATAGCACAAACATCGTCGTCGGGATGGGCATGCATACAAAGGGCCACTCCACGAAAATCTGATTTAGCTATAAACTGGACTGCGCATTTTAGATTCATAAAAGCGTCGCTACTGCCGCGGTCCGAACTTCTTTGCGCTCCTACCAGTAATACTGGAACAGTTAATCCATCTAAAGCGAAACTTAAGGCAGCGGCAGTAAGGTGCAACGTATCCGTGCCATGAGTAATTATTATTCCGTCCGTTTCTTCTTTCACTGCTTTTTCAATTTCTTTAGCGATTAAGTTATAATGAATAAAACGCATATTCTCCGAGAGCATGTTAGCCACCAGATGACTTTTAACATTAGCAATTTCTCCCAATTCTGGGAACATTTCTAATAATTCTTCTGGAGAAAATTTAGCTTTTACTGCTCCAGTCTCATAATCCACTTTACTAGCAATGGTTCCACCACAATGCAAGATAGTGATAGTCTTCATTCCAGTTTTAGCATGAACTTTGTTAGAAACAATCAAAGGAAGCTCTTCTTTCTTCTTCAGGATGATTAGATCGGTTACTTCTTCTTTATTGAATCCGATATTGTAACCGTTCTCTAATTTAATCAAAATAATCTTTTCGTCCGGACTGGACATAAAAATACTTTCTTCAGTAGTTTCTTTAGTGGCAATTCTTACCTTATCTCCCGGATCTGGCATGAAGGAATAGAAATTCTAAACATTTATATATATTATGGCTTGAAATAGAACAAGGTGTATTATAAGAAAGATTAATTTAAAATTAGAATAGTGATAAATAATAAATCAAGGTGAAACTAATATGACTAATGATTACAAAGTGAAAGACATTTCCCTGGCGGAATGGGGAAGAAAAGAAATCAAGATTGCTGAAAAAGAAATGCCCGGTTTAATGGCTACGCGAGAAAAATATTCTAAATCCAAGCCGTTGAAAGGAGCCAGAATTACGGGTAGCTTACATATGACCATTCAAACCGCGGTTCTAATCGAAACGCTGAAAGAATTAGGAGCAGAAGTAAAATGGTGTTCTTGTAACATCTTTTCTACTCAAGACCATGCCGCTGCCGCTATCGCTGCGGCGGGAGTTCCGGTCTTTGCTTGGAAAGGAGAATCGTTGAAAGATTACTGGTGGTGCACTAAACAAGCCTTAATTTTTCCCGGGAACAAAGGCCCTACCTTAATTGTTGACGACGGAGGAGACGCTACCATTATGATTCATAAAGGCGTAGAAATCGAAAAGAATCCCTCTCTGCTGAATAAAGATTATTCTAAAGAAGGAGAAGACTTGCGTGAATTAATGCTCTCGTTGAAAGAAACTCATTATGAAGATAAACAGAAATGGACGAAAGTAGCCAAAGAAGTGAAAGGAGTTTCAGAAGAAACCACTACTGGAGTGCATCGCCTATATCAAATGTTGAAAGAAGGTTCTTTATTATTTCCGGCGATTAACGTCAATGATTCCGTAACCAAATCTAAGTTTGATAACCTTTACGGATGCCGAGAATCTTTAGTGGACGGAATTAAAAGAGCTACGGATGTAACGCTGGCGGGTAAAGTTACTGTAATAGCTGGTTATGGAGATGTAGGAAAAGGTTGTGCCCAATCTTTGCGCGGTTATGGTTGTCGAGTGATTATCACGGAGATTGATCCGATTAATGCTCTACAAGCGGCCATGGAAGGATACGAAGTTAAAAGAATGGATGATGCCTGTAAAGAAGGAGATATTTTTGTAACTACCACTGGCTGCAGAGACATTCTGGTAGCGAAGCACTTTACGGCTATGAAAGATCAAGCTATCGTTTGTAATATCGGACATTTCGACTGCGAGATTGATATGGACTGGCTCAACCATAAATCGGGAGCGAAGAGAGAGAATATCAAACCGCAGTATGATAAGTATATCTTTCCCAACGGAAGAGAAATTTATATCCTAGCTGAAGGAAGATTAGTTAATTTGGGTTGTGCTACCGGCCATCCTTCTTTTGTGATGAGTAACTCTTTTACTAATCAAGTTCTGGCTCAAATTGAATTATGGACCAAGAAGTATGCTCTAGGAGTGTATATGCTGCCCAAAGAATTGGATGAAGAAGTAGCTCGTTTACATCTGAAAAAGATTGGAGTGGAGATAGAGACGCTTACTGACGCCCAAGTGGCTTATCTGGGAATCAAGAAGAACGGTCCTTACAAGGCGGAACATTATCGATATTGAGTTTAATTTATTTAATATTTAACTATGAACAAAACTAACGATGTCATCGGTTTAGGAAATACTTTAATGGATTTCTTAGTAGAAGTGGATGAACAAACCTTCTTAGAATTTGATTTGAAGAAAGGAGAGATGCATTTAGTAGAGGAAGAGAAAGCTCAACAAATACTTAAAAAAATAGAAGAATTGCAGCTGAAAATAGAATTGGTCCCGGGAGGTTCAGCCGCAAACACTCTGAAAGGAATAGCTTTTTTAGGTGGTGGAGCCATTCTCTGTGGAAAAGTAGGAAAGGATAAGCACGGTTCGATCTATGTTGAAGAAATAAAAAAGCAGGGAGTTTATTCCCGCATTGGTGTTCATCCAGAAAAATTAACCGGACATGCTTTAACTTTTATTACTCCCGATGCTCAACGCACTTTTTCGGTGCATCTAGGAGCAGCATTACATTTACAAAAAGAAGAAGTTCTAGAAGAAGACATTCGACAAAGTAAGGTTCTGCATCTGGAAGGATACCAATTAGAAGGAGACACCAAAGAAGTTCTATTGCGAGCGATGGAACTGGCCAAAAAGCACGATACCTTAGTTTCTTTAGATTTAGCTGATCCAGGTGTTATTCGCAGAAATAAAAATTTTTTAATTAAAATTGTAAAAGAATATGTAGATCTCCTTTTTGTGAATGAAAAGGAAGCGAAAGAGTTTACTGGAAAAGAAGAAGAGTTGGCCGCCATAGAATTGAGCAAATCGGTGCGGATAGCAGTAGTAAAGATTGGTGAACGCGGCTCCATCATCGCTGAAGAAGAAGGGATTCATTATATTGAACCTTTTCCTGCTAAAGCGGTTGACACTACCGGAGCCGGAGACACTTATGCGGCAGGATTTCTGTATGGTTATTGCCGGGGATGGCCTTTACCCCAATGCGGAAAGCTCGGCTCCTTATTTGCTTCTAAAGTAGTAGAACAAAAAGGAGTAAAGATTTCTCATTTGGATGCGGAAGAGATGAAGAATAAAATATAATTCTACTCCAAAATAATTATAAATTAGAACTGTTCCTAAGAAACTTATGGTAAAGATTGGCATTATTGGCGGCTCAGGATTGGACAATCCGAACTTTCTTAAAGAAAGCAAGGATATCGATGTAAACACCCCTTACGGCAAACCTTCCTCCCCACTAAAGATCGGTAAAATCGAAGGAATGGAAGTAGTCCTCATCAGCCGACATGGACGGCATCATTCTATTATGCCCACTAATGTACCCAACCAAGCTAATATTTGGGCTCTGAAAGAGCAAGGCTGCACCCATATTCTAGCTAGTACTGCCTGTGGTTCCCTCCGCGAAGAAATCAAACCGGGAGATTTTGTCTTGATCAACCAATTCATTGACCGCACCACTAAACGAAAATCTACTTTTTACGAAGAAGGCCGGGTGTGCCATATTCCCATGGCAGAACCTTTCTGTGGAAAACTGCGCCATCTGTTAGAAAAGAGTGCACAAGAATTAAAATTATCTTATCATCAAAAAGGAACCGTAATTACGATTGAGGGTCCACGATTTTCTTCCAAAGCGGAATCGAAGATGTTTCAGCAGTGGGGAGCAGATGTAATTAATATGTCTACCGTTCCGGAAGTGGTTCTGGCTCGCGAAGCGGGAATCTGTTATGCTGCCGTGGCCATGGCTACCGATTACGATTGCTGGAAAGAAGGAGAAGAGAGTGTTAACATCAACAAAGTTCTGCAGACCTTCAAACAGAATGCGGAAAACGTGATCAAATTGTTTTTGCAGACCATTCCCAAGATCAAAGAAGGAGAATGTTCTTGTAAAGAAGATATTAAAACTGCGGTGATGGGCGGAGAATAAGGGAAAAGTGAACATGAATCCAAAAGAAGATTTGAATCAAGAAGAATGGCTGAAATCTAAAATCCGGACTGTTCCTAACTGGCCCAAGCCAGGAATCATGTTTAGAGACATCACTACTTTAATTCAAGATCCGGAAGCGTTCAATGAGGTGATTGAAAAATTTGCTGAACATTATCAGCACAAAGGAATCCAGAAGATTGCTGGAATTGAAGCACGGGGATTTATTTTTGGAGCAGCTCTGGCTCGAGAGATGAAGCTGCCTTTTGTGTTGATTCGAAAAAAAGGAAAATTACCGGCAGAAACGGTATCTCAGGAATACGCTTTAGAATACGGAACAGATAAGATTGAGATACATAAGGATGCTATTACTGCGGGAGAGAAAGTTTTGATTATCGACGATTTGTTGGCTACCGGAGGAACCGCACTAGCTGCTTGCCATCTGGTAGAACAGTTGCAAGGAAAAGTAGCCGGAATTGCTTCGATAATTAACTTGCCGGAATTAAAAGGAATGGAAAAGTTAAAACAGTACGATGTATTCTTCTTAGTAGAGTTTGAAGGAGAATAGAAACAAAACTCTTCCAAAATTATAAACCCAACTCAAATCTTAAACTTTCTCTTCTTAAGCCTGTTGACCACCTTATCCATTTGATCTAATTTCTTAATCAAATGCCGGTTAGCAAAATAATTGGCTAAGGCCACTCCCAATCCGGTAAACAATCCGGAGATGAACATTCCAAGGTAAACGGTCATCGGCTCCATTTTTTATCACCAAAATTATAAAAACTATTTCTTCTTGCTCTTCTCGACTTCCTTAGTCAACTTCAATTTTTTAATCAGTTCTTTGTAACGGTTTCTGATGGTAACTTCCGTTACACCAGCAACGTCCGCTACTTCACGTTGTGTTCTTTTCTCGCCGTGAATTAAGGAAGCCACATAAAGAGCCGCAGCAGCGATTCCGGTCGGTCCTCTCCCTGAAGTCAATTCAATATCTCGCGCCATCTCTAAAATTTCGACTGCTTTAGACTGAGTTTCGGCACTTAATTTCAAAGCGGAAGCAAATCTAGGGATATAATCCGCCGGATTACTCGGTTTGATGGAAATTTCTAGCTCTCTAGTTACAAAACGATAAGTTCTGCCAATTTCTTTCTTCTCAATACCGGAAGCTTCTCCCATCTCATCCAAAGTACGCGGAACTTCATGTCTTCTACAAGCTGCATACAACGCTCCGGCTACCACTGATTCCATGGAACGGCCGCGAACTAACCCTTTTTGTACCGCTAAACGATATATTCTAGCCGCTTCTTCTTCTACCGATTTGGGCAATTTTAAGAAGGAACTAACTCTTTTCAATTCGGCTAGAGCTACTTTCAAGTTTCTTTCAATAGCAGTAGAAATACGGATGTTCCATTTTCTCAAGCGAAAGAATTTGTCTCTCTCCCGATCCGAGCCTAACTTATAAAAGTCAGAAGTGGTTCCCACTTCTGTACCTAAACCTTGATCAAACTGAGTTTGGGAACTAGGAGCACCGGTTCTTCTGCGGCTGGAACCATCATCTTCAAATTCACGCCATTCTTGCGAGAAATCGACCATGCGATCTTCAATCACTAAACCACAATCACGACAGATAGTCTCTCCCTTTTCCGTATCTCTATAAATATTTTTACTGGCACACTCTGGGCACTCTTTAATGGTTTTGCGGATCATTTTTCATTCACCTATAAGAATCATCACTGTGTTATGAAACATTAAGTTTAAATATGTTTTAGTGAATTGGTTTATAAATGTTTCGTTATTTTTAGAGGTTAAGCCCGGAAGAAGAAAGTAAAATCCCCCAGCAGAAACCTTTATATACCACTAAAAAATACCTCCTGCTATGCAAAAAAGAGGTCAGTTAGGAATTATTGAATTTAAGTATTTTATTATTGGTCTGATTATTGGAATAGTTATTGGTATAGTTCTGATTTACCTTAGCTTAAAGGGAATTATTCCCATCTCTTTAAAGTCTTCTTTTTGTGGAATAGTCGGTAAATAAGATTCTATCTAAAGAATATATCCACACGAGTATAGAAAAGGTTATAATAGGATGCCCGTATCGTTCTTCTAGGTTTATTTAAACGAGCAATAACGATTAACGAAAAAATGAGGTTAAGAAAATGGATGTAGAAAGAATTCAAAAGATAAACGCCATGGCCTTGGAACTGATGAAACAAGGTTTGGCTACTGATAGAGAAGACGCCGTAGTTCAGGCCGAAAAGATTTTCAAAACAAAAGGTGCTACGGAATATTCTTCTATGCGCGACACCATGCAGAAAGTAGAGCAACAAGCTACAATTGATACTCCCAAAGGAGAGACAGGAGACCTTTCTCAGAATCAGTTAAAAGAAATTCTGGAACAGAATACTAAATATGTGGTCCGAAAATTGAAAGAGATTGAAGATAAGATGCTGGCTTTGGAGAAAGATATCGCTTCTATCAATAACAAGATGACTTACAATCGTCCAGTGCAATCGTCACAAGAACCGCCCCGATTAGGAGAAATTCCTGCTAACAACCAGATTCAACGTGGACCGGATCCGAAGATTTCTTCTTCCAATCATCCTCGTTCGGGCAATTATACCGAAAACGAGGTTTCCATTGAGAAATTCTTCTATATGGGCCGAAAATAGGCCTATTTATTCTATTTTAGCTTTATTTTGATTATAGTAAATCACAAAAGTAATGGAACATTACGCCATGCGATTTACTATTTAGCAAATATCGCAAATGTTCCAATATTAACGAGATTTGCTATTATTTAATTTGGAGTTGATTTTACTGCTACCCTAATATATATAAGAATTAACCGAAACCTTTTTAAAATAAGTAACTACTTTAGAATAAAAACAGTTGGGGTGAGCTAAAATCAAGAATAAACTATTTGTGGGACTATCGTTAATATTAACCTTATTACTAGCTAGTATGGTGATGGCAGAAGTAATCGTAAGCCCTACTACCTTAGAATTTGATTATGCTGATTTGGGAGAAGATGATAAAAGATTAGATTTCAGCGAAACGATTACCTTAACTAGCGGAACCGTGGCAGAATCAGGAACCTTATCCTTAACCATCTTAGACAACGATTTTAGAGATCTTATTATCAGTTCTACTAGTTTTAACTTAGCGGCCGGAGCAACTCAAACCATCACTCTTTCTGGAGAAGCTCCCGTCAATTTAGATTATAATTATGATAACAATTTTGCTAAATTAACCATTACTACTGCTTCTGCTAGTACAGAAGTCAATTTTAAAGCCAATATTGCTCCCATGATTGAAATGGATCGAGTTTATGTTTACGTTAATGGTAACCAGGAGGACAATTATCAAGAGGGAGATACGATTGATGGAATCCTTCCCGGAGACGAAGTAGAGTTGCGTTTTATTTTAAGCAACCGTTACG
>JAZDQB010000033.1:0-11049 GCA_043797205.1 Candidatus Woesearchaeota archaeon | reverse complement strand
AGCGGAATAAATAATTGACTACTTTGAATTTAACAATGAAAAAATTTCATATTAGTTTTAATTAGATTAATGTGCTATATACATCTTTCGTAACATATTGTTTCCATTTGCTCCATAGTGATTACAGATTTTATCTGCAATATCTTTTTCTCCTTTTTGGTATAATGTTTCAACAACTTTGAAGATATCTTCTTTTTTGTAATCCGGGACTACATTTGCTTTTTCGATTAGTGACCAAAATAGTATTCCAACTTCCTTTGAATATGAATCAACTAACTTAGCAAGAGATTCAACGAAATGATAAGTTTCCCAGTATGGTTTGATATGTTGTGCTCCCTCTTTTACCCACTCAAAGACATCTGCATCAAACGGAAGGAGAGTTAGCCAGTTAGTAAGTTCGCCTAAAATTTGTTTATTTGTTTCTTTATTAGAGTCAAAGAGTAGCCTCCACAATAACTTTATTTTTGGTATATATTCTGGTTTAAGATTTTTCGAGTTGATGGAGAAGAATCGAATGATCTCTTTATGGAATTCTTTCTGTTCTACAAGCATCATAATCAAGCTTCCTTCTTTGAGCAACTCCCATCCTTCGACATAAGCCAGGCAGATATGAGCAACTAGCTTTTCTCGTAGATGTTTAGGATTGTCCTTCCAATATTGCAGGGCTGAAGAATATATCTCTCCTTCCTTAAACATTTGGTACAAGTTACTATAAACGGTGTGATTAAAGAAGTATCCACTTAGTGCAGCAAGCAAAAACTCCTTCTTATCTTTTGGGAATATTTGCGGTATATTATCCTTTATCCAATTCTCATCCAAATAGAGGAAGTTTTTGATGTACTGACCAATCATAGTGTGTAACTCTATAGAAGGATTTCTTTCGAGTTCATTCTTATAGAATTCCTGAATATTAGTGTCCCATTCTCTCTTATTTTCAACTCTAGCTTTTCGTAATGAATAATCGAGCATTGCCTCTAAAAGCTTACCTTTAATGCTATTTAAAGTAAAAGTAATATAATCATCTTCTTTACAGATTTCAGCTTTTATTTCTTTGCTCATTATAATTAAAATTTCTTTAGATAGTGGAAGTAGTTTTGCATCATAAGAGTGCTCATCATTCTTTGTACCTTCTTCAATTAGTTGACATGCCTGTGCCATAAACCAATCATAATAGTGAAATCCTGCTCCATAGTTTTCTTTCTTATCCGATTGCAATGTTTTTAGAACGAATTCTAGCACTTTTTCCCAATTAATTTGTTTCTTGTCTACCCATGCTTTAGCAAATCCATCTAATAAGGAATATCGATAAATCATTGGTACACCCACATATTCCTCAATTTCTTCACTGAACTTTTCAGAATTATCTTTAACTACCCTAGTTAATATTTCTGCTAAGCCTATTGCAGAAGGTGTTCGCATTCCTCTTTCTTCTTTGAAATCCTTCAAATACTGAGAAATAGCTTTACTTGTCATCTTGCTTAGGTCAATCTCTTGCAGTGGACTAACTTCTCCGCACCAAGTTTCAAACCATGAAATAAAACCTGCATGTTCTATTGGTTGTGGGCTTTTCTTCTCATAAGATTTGTAAGTCTCAAAAACAGCCTTATCCTCAGATGCTAAAAGAGAAGAGTACCACTCCTTTCTCAAATGTGCTAGGTATTCCTCTTCTTTTTCCTTCAAATGCGGAAGCCTTATTGTTTCTACCCATTTGATAAATTGAGCTATTTCTTTTTGGTCAAACTCTTTAGCCCGGTTTCTAAACAATTCATATAATTCGTGCTTACACCCAAAGCATTCCAAAGGGTTATCTTCGATTTTCCAAAGCAAATCCTTAAGTTCAGCATATCTTTGGTTAATTACAAAGTATGCTATTCTCATAAGAATGTCTAAATCTTCTGTTAGTATATTCTCTATTATTGGCTTTACCTCTTTAATATCTAAACGTAAAAGAGAATTTCTCAAGAATCGGATAAGAACAGCCTCATATCTATCTGAAAATGTGTGCTGCTCATGATCTTCGATTGTTGGAATCCAAGCGTTATTGAAGGAATGAGCATCTGCTTTCCTAATCTCATTAATTCTATCAATGAGCAAGTTAGATAAATCAACACCACAAAAAGTAAAGAGTTCTTTCATGTTTTTGTTTACAAGGTCAGCAAACCAGTACTCTTCGACAATAGGTTCAATCTTATCCAAACCCTTTTCATTTACCTTGAATCTGGTTACTACCTCGATTAGTTCCAAAAGCCTATCAATATTTTTATCTCTGATAAGGTTTGGAATGAGAATCTTTCCGAGGTCTGATGAGATTAATGAATTATGGAGGTCTGATATAAAAGCTTCAGATATAAACTCAATGTGCTCTTTAGCAATCCTTTCTGAAGGAAGAGCGCAAATAATTTTGAATATCTGATAATCTGTTCTAGAATTACCAATCCTTTTACCATTTTCTTGATATTCAATTATCCTTTTGACTATAGCAATAATTAAATCCAAATGTGCATCCTGTGCCTTTGGGGTTATTCTTTCCAGATAGCTTAAAACATTCCAAAATAAAAGAAGAAATCCATTTCCATCTGGATTCTTAACGAGCTTTGGATTTTTATCAGGATCGAAGAAGCCAGCATCGTTTAAAGGTTTGAGCCAACCAATCCTTTCAAGTCTTGTAAAGAAATAATGTTCTCTTGCTTCTATCTTAATAATACTGGGAAGAATGTCAAGAACTTCCTTTGAAGGAGATTCCTTCTTCAGGAGACCATCTACCACTTTATCGAGAAAGTTATAATAATTACCTACTAACCTAAATAAAATTGTTTCATACCTTTCCCACACGTCCTTAAATAGTTCAAAGCTTCTTGGCTGCTTTGTTGTTCCATGCCTATGGGTAAATTTGTGAAGTTGAGCTGAAACAACAATCCACTCAGTCAAGAGATTTCTATCCTTATCAAGTCCAAGAGAATTACATATTGAAACAACAATCCCTTGTATGTTATCTACTTGTTCTAGTCCCTTTGATGCTAGTTCAGAATTGACTTTTTTCTTAATCTCATCAGTCTCCTCTTTAGGCAAAACAAGGGTATCATCTAACATTGATTTACTTGCGAGAATCTCCCTTAATGAACTATCAATTTCACGAGCTAAGTATGCCAGTAAATTGGAACGAGCTTTTAAATTATCATTACGAAGAATCTCTAAAGCATCAGAATACAGGCAAGCGACCTCCTCACCTATTTCTAACAGACCCTTTAAGATGTCTTCCTGCTTTTCAGTTTTCTGATTTGGTGGTAAGTTAATTTTATCCAATTTATAACCGAAAAAGCTATTAAGTTTATAAATTTCCTTCTAGTCCTTTATAAACCGTAAAAAGTACAGCCCTCTATATACTACCCAAAATAAAGATGGCCCCGCCGCGATTCGAACGCGGGACCTTTATCGGGACTTAAAGTCCTCACGATGTCTTAACTTGGCTTATCAGTCGTGCGCTCCACCAGGCTAAGCTACGGGGCCAACTGATAACAAAAATAGTAGCTGGTTTTTAAAGATTACGTTCGATACTGCCGTAAAGCGGTCAAGATTCTCTCAAAAACATACCCTTTATAGACATCATTAGTTACGTCAACAACATCTACATCAAATTGAAGTATAGGTGCTCCTGCTTTTATCAATCCGTAACTGCGGGCAACGGTAGGAAGAATTCGGTAACGCTGATCTAAGGGTCTTAAATCCCGTTCTAATTTCCATCCTTCTCCTTCGGTTTCTTCTGCTCGACCGCGTTGATGCATACGTTGATAACATAATTCCGGTTTGCTTTGCAGTAGAATCATCATATCGCTGTGTGGTCCTTTTCTTCCCGCCTCTTTCCAGCGTTGCTGTAATTCTTCATACTGATCTTGAGTCAAAAGACCTTGAGTTAAGAAGAGCGGATGAAATGCACCGGGATCTTCCACCGGATCTTTATCTTCTACAAAACTCCTTCTGGTAGCCATAAACACTTGACGAGTGTCCATAAACTTACCAATCCGATACTCTTGAAGCTTGTAACAATCTTCCGGATCTTTAGATCGAACAAACTGAGCCAACAATTCTTCTCCGATAGTGTTATTAGCAGCTATGTTTAATTCAAAACTGCCCACTATTCCTAACCTTCTAGAAAATATTTGCGCCCAAGTACTCTTTCCCGAACTGATATTCCCCAGGATGGTGGTACAAATTTGGTTTTTGCTGAGATAATGTTTTAAATCTTCTTCCACTTCCGTATACCTTAAAACTGCTTCCGGAGGACTATATTCCAACCATTTTTTAAGCCCAGAAGGATAAGTCGGAACTAAACCTCTTTGTTTTATCTCTCGAGCGACTCGAGTTAAGGTCCTTAAAGCATGTTCGGGAGTAACATTACCTTGAGCATCAAGATCCATTTGACCTGCTTCTACCACTACTACCGGTTTATCTTTAAGCACATCAAAAAATAAATGGTCACAAGAACGAATTAAGCTGACTAAATAAGAAGAATCATCCAACAAACTACATTCTTCTGGACGACCTCTTTTTCGGATTCGCTCCTGTAATATTCCTACTTCTTCTTCCTTTACTCTCAAATAGATATATACGTCCGAAGGAGTTAAGCGCGGATACACTTGATCATAAAGTTTTCCGTAAACGGAAAAAAGCGCTCCCATGTTTTCTCGATTGCCTTCTCCATAGACCCAGCGATCGCTTTCCACCGCTTGAAGCAGAATGACAATTCCTTCGGTGGTGGCAGCTAGAGCATCCCGTTTAATTCTTTCCGTAAAACAACTAATTTGAAAAGGGAAAGCCATAGTATCTTCATGACCATAGAATTGAGAACGGAGCGCATCATCAGTTATTTCTTCCAAAACACTGATCTTACGCGGAATAAAAGAATCTTCTCCCAAAATATCCAACAAGATATCGCGATAAGCGGGATTAGCTGCTCTTTCTCCAAATAAGCTTTTTCCGGCCGCCAGGGGGCCGCCGACCGACATTAAAAAATTTCTTCTAGGTATCATTAAGTATCACTCTTTCTTTTCTCCAAATCTTCCAATGTTTTATTAACAATAATATCGACCCATTTGCCATAATCGAGAGATAGAGGAGTATAAACGATAGAATGTTTCTGTAAGAAAGCGGTTAGTAAATTATCAATCTTTTCCTGAAATTTAGGATCGGGATCTCTCTGTTTGAGATAATCCTCTCTTGCTTGGTTCATTTCTGCAACTAGAGATAAACCATCTGCCGGACGGATTTCAATCAAGCTGTCAGTAGAATATTTTGAAAAGATACGACCTAAATTAGTGATAAATCTCTGTCCTGCTTCTCCTCCAGAGCCGGAAGGCTTTAAAGGATTTAATTCTTCGATTATAGGTAAGTAGAATAAACTATCATAAGGATGCTTTTTACTAAAATCTAACACTAACCTTAAATAGAAATCATCTTCTCCCACCGCATTAAATAAATAACAATAATTGTCTAAAACTGTCCGGTCGCAGATAGCTACATCGTATTTATAAATTTCTGCTTCCAATTCTGCCGAACATTGCCGATATAAAATCCAGGCCTGCGCTTCTAAGGTGGTAGTTTGATCTATGGGTATATTTCTCTCTCGGGCAATAGTAGATAACTCATCAATCACCCTTACATTAAGGCCTTTCTTTTTAAGCGCTCCCTTGACATCAGAAACAAGAGTAGTTTTACCAGTACCATGAGTAGACATCAAGCCTATTTTATATACCATAAGAATGCACCATTTCAAGACTATTAATAAAGTAAACCATCATCTATCACCTTTTTTAGTTATTAACGACAATAAAAGAGTGGCGAGATTAGCTGTTTGTTAGCTGTTTATCTAACCGCTTGAATAGTTTAACCACTTCTACTCTTCAAAACCAGTCGGAAAAACCAACTAATCCCGAACCACCCCGTTTTAAGACTGAATGAATGAATTCAGAAATTGCTTAAAAATATTATGGTGATATCGACTATATTTTAGATAATGATATGTTAGAGTAATTACATCCGGAGATTTTATAAAGAATCACTTCCAAAATAAACCCATGCATTATACAATTATCGACTGCTACACTGACGAAGCATCAGGATTAGGAGTTCCTCCTTATCTGGGAACTTATCCCCGATACATTTATGGACAATTAAAAGTGCAAAAACATAAAGTTAGTTATTTGACTATCGATGATCTTCGTTTGTGGAAGAGGTACGACTATAATATCAAAGAGGTCACCCCAAAAGATAAGACTAATATTCACATTTATAATCTAACTAAAAACAACGCGAAGGATATTCTCGCTAAAACCAATACTATTATAGTAATATTGGGAGTACACGTCCCCGGAAAATATCTCACTGCTCTTCCGGGAACCTTGAAAGAGATTATTCCCTTAATTCAAGACTTACCCGTAAAGAAAATTCTTACCGGTCCGGCACTGTTTGGTACGCAATTGGAAGGAGGAAAATTCTTTGAGAAGGAAGATCTTTCTGTTTTTGATAGTATTAAAGATTATACTGTGCCATTTAAAGAGTTAGAAAAATTCGTCTGTGCTGGAGCAGAAATCTTGCAAGAAATTCCTGACAAAAGAGTAATCGAAATAGAAACTGGAAGAGGATGTAAAGTAGGCAAGTGCAGCTTCTGTACTGAGCCCATTAAGAGCAAGTTCACTAACCGCCAGAAAGAAGATATTATCAAAGAGATTAAAGCTTACTACGATGCTGGAGCACGCTATTTCCGGATTGGAAAACAAGCTGATTTCTACGCCAGCGATAGACCGATAGAATTATTGAAAGAAATCCGCGAACAATGTCCGGAGATAGAAGTGCTGCACATTGATAATGTTAATCCCAATTCTGTAGTCAGCAAAAAAGGAGAAGAAATTACTAAAGCCATTGTCAAATATTGTACTGCGGGAAATGTAGCTGCTCTGGGGATAGAAAGCTTTGATCCAGAAGTGGTTAAAGCTAACTTGTTGAATACTACTCCCGCTACCGCTCTGAAAGCGATTCAGATCATCAACAAGTATGGTGCAGAAAGAGGAGAAAATGGAATGTCAAAATTCTTGCCGGGGATAAATCTAATTTTAGGATTATTGGGAGAATCTAAAGAGACACAGCGAAAGAATATGGAAGCATTGCAACAAATAATACAATCAGGATTGTTGCTACGCCGGATAAACATTCGTCAAGTGGCTATTCTTCCCAACACCTATATCGAATCTCACGGAGGGAATAAATATCTGCGAAAGAATGAAAAATGGTATTGGAAGTGGCGAAATGAGATCAGACAGAAGATTGATTGGCCCATGTTGCAGAAGATTCTTCCTAAAGATACAATTTTAAGGGATGTTTACACCGAAATGTACGATGGGAATACTACTTTTTGCCGTCAGTATGGGACTTATCCTTTAGTGATTGGAATCAAAGGAAGGCTGCCTTTGAAACAAAAAATTTCCGTACGAGTTACGGGCCATATGTTAAGGAGCATCGTGGGAGAAGTGGTATAATAACCCTACTTTAATCAAATAATCTTACAAAAATTCTTTTAATTTGGGCATCAGACGTAGCTTTCTCAGGCGGCGCAAACCTTTCGCTTCGATTTGCCGGACTCTTTCCCGAGTAATATTTTCACCTTCTCCAATTTTTTTAAGGGTTTCGCCATCTCCATCGAAGCCGAATCTCCTCCGCAGAACGTACTCATCGCGCTTACTTAAAGAGCACAAGGCTCTCCGTGTAAACTTGCTCAGCTCTGTCGTAGTGGTTATTTCCTCAACAGGACCTAAGGTGGTGTCTTCTAAAAAAGTTATCAGTTCCCTTTCAGTTTCTTTATTAGCGCAATCATACAGGGAGAATACCACAGGAATCTTTCCGACAATTTTTTCCAGGCGAAGTTCACTCATTCCGGTTTCATTAGAAAGTTCGCCCAGAGTGGGCTCTCTTCCAAAAACGGCCCATAAATAATTCTGGGCCCGATTGACTTTAACTAACGAATCGACAACATGTACAGGAACACGTATATGGTGCCCGTAATCAGACAGATAACGGCCGATAGACTGGCGGATCCACCAAGTAGCATAGGTTGAAAATTTATGTCCGCGCCGATATTCAAATTTATCTATCGCCTTCAGCAGACCGATATTCCCTTCCTGAATTAAATCCAACAGCGGCTCACCCTGCTGGGAGTAATGTTTAGCTATACTTACTACTAAGCGCAGATTATAGTTTGCGATAGTTTGATGAATTTGTTTAGTTTGAGTGTACTGCTGATGAAATTGGCTTAAATTACTAATTAATCCATCATCTATTGTTTCCGGAACCAAATTATCGAGCATTTCTTGAACCTTATTTTGATAACTTTCACAGACGTGCACAAAATTCTCATATGGCAGCTTAGAATAGAGATAATTGGCGATTGCTAAAGAAGTGAAATTTGGAGGCTCCCTCATTTTAGAAAGAAGCAGCCGGCTCTCCAATTCTTTATAGGCATCGTATATCGGCTGGCGCATAGTTTTTTTAATCTTCTTTGCTGATTGAGAATCGTCTTCTGGAGTAGATTCTGTAAAATTCTTCAACTCATCCTCGATAAAAGCATATTTTTTAACTTCCCTTTCCAGTAAAGAGATATCATAAATGCATATTCTTTCCAGAACACTGACCTGCAATTGCTCTTTCCTGGAGAATAAATCCTGTTCTTCCTCCCGTGTCAGCAGGCGAGGATACTTTTCCATTTCCTTAAAGTACCTGGTTAAGATAGGGTTAGAATTATAAAGGGATGGAGAAAGAAAATAACTTTCTTTTTTCAACCCTTCTTTTTCATCAAGTGAAAGAAGAACGACCATTTATGTTATAAATAGGTGATTATATAAAAAACTTTGGCTGTCAAAAGCGGGCCTAAAATTGGCGGAAGATATCATAAAGAAAATCCGAATTAATCTCCGCCCTAAAGGGATGAGGTTTTTGTCATTCGGATTTTCTAATATCAAAATTCGCCCTAAAGGGCGGAGTTTTCAACCCAAAATTTTGATATAAAAATGATGGGGCCGCGAAGACTTTCAGGTGGTGTTCGGATGTTGTAACCACGAGCGCCATTATTTGAACTCCGGCCTTACCCAATTTGAATCACTTCAAACCGGAAAGGTTCTTGGCTTTTCCCCAAGGGTAAATCCTACCAAGCTAGACTACGGCCCCAGCGAGAACAAAAAGAAAGTGTTTATTTATATAATTATCCGTAAAATTCTTTTATGAATCCGGGATTAAGAGTAAGATGTCCTTCCTGCCGGATAATCTTGTCTCCGTGTAAGGTAAGACGCATAAATTCTCTCAAATAAGGGCCAGTAATCTCTTGAATTTTAGGATTAAAGCGATAAACGGGATTAGCTTTAGCTTTTGGTACCAAAGCTTTCTGGAGAACCATCTTATCGAAAGTATCTTTAAAGTTGTCCTCAAAATTAGTCCCATTAAGAGCTTTATTGCGAGCGTTTTTACGGAAATATTCATAAGGCATGTATTGCTCCCCGATAAAATATAATGTTTTTCCCTCTGTTAAACAAAATACTACTTCAGAATTTAATCCGGTTTTTCCTAATAATTTATCTTTATAGTCTTCGATATCTATCTCTACAGAAGTTTCTTTTCCCTCATTTCCTTCTACAAAACATCTGGTGCTTTGGTAAACTCTTTGTTTTAAGGCAGTAAGCTGTTCTAAATCAGAGTATAAGATTAAGTTATCCTGGTTTAGGCCCATCTTTTTCTCTAAATTGGGCTTACGAACAGAATTACGACGTAATTCTCCCAACACCTCTCTAAGAGTATCTAAATATTTGTCAGAGTAAGCTTGGGGGTAATTCAATATTTCTGGATTGTACTTAACAATCAATTTAGTCCATTCCTCTCCGGCTATAGCCGCCAAATTATCATATAATGATTCGAATTCTCTAAAAGTTTTTGCTCCGTGGTATTTCTCCGCTACCGCTTCGCTTAATCCGAAACAAACCACTAGGTAATGCTTATTTTCCTCTAATAAAGGAAGAGATAAAGGAAGAGAAAATGTTTCCGGATGTTTCTTAAAAAGTACAGATTCTGAATTGATGTTAAGAGCAGATGGTGAAATAGTTTTAATTGGTATCGGAGATTTTATCTTTTCAGAAGGGAAAAGCAGATTTACCAGATTAGCCGCACTTCTAACAGTAAGATATTTATTATTTTTCAATTCCGTAACTACTTCTTTCAATACTGCTGCTTGTTCCGGTAACCTCGGTAAGGAAAAATAATTAAACGAAGTGCCAAGTAAAGGAATTCTTTCTTCCAAAGTAATTATTTCAGGAGCAGAATTTACAAACCTTAATTCTTCTACAAATTCACCATAAATTTGATCTTGATTAATTTCGTCCAATCTTCCTTCATTACTTTTGGCCATAAACGCTCCATATTGGGTTAAATCTTGAATCGTTTCCGAAAAATACATTCGGAAGGTTTCCCTAACTACTTGAGGATAGATGTCTTCATAATCAGAAGTTTTATTCAAGCCGGACAAAATAATTATGCCCGCTGAAGAAAATAGTACTCTAACTGCGGATGGTGGTTCTTTCTTCCGAGAAGAACTAGTTAAGATGGTTTCTAAAGATTTAAGGCGTTTAGGAATCTCCTCTCTGCGCCTTATCCTTCTTTCTTCGTACTCTTCCCAAGATTTTATTTTTTGTGCCATTTTATCCCAATCTGAAAACATCTAAAAACCACAAAAATATGGACCAGTCGGGACTTTCTTCAAGCACGACTTCTCGTGGCTTGCCTTTGAACCCGAGGTCTCACCGCTGCCAGCGGTGCGCGATATTCCCCACAAACTTTTGGAAAGTCTGTTCCGGGTTACGCTACTGGCCCATCTAAACGTAAGAAATATGCTTGATTTAAAAACTTAATGGCACTGGCGGATTATCTCAAAGCCGCCCTGGCCGCGCTTCTCGTCTCTTTCTCGCTAATAAATTATTTAAGAAAGAGCAACTTAATTTCATACCGAGTAGTAGCTTAGCT
>JAZDQB010000032.1:0-8305 GCA_043797205.1 Candidatus Woesearchaeota archaeon | reverse complement strand
GTAATTATCTTCTTTAATTTTACTTTTATCTTGAGAAAACCGCAATTGTTTACCTTTCTGAAGCAGTGCCGCCATAAAGTCGAGCTTTATCGAGAGTAACACTAACTGACAGGAGGGTTGCCTCATCCGGAGGATGTCAGTTATCAATTAGCTCTGCGAGAAGCTCGAAGACGGCACTGCTTCAACGGTGCGAGAGTAGCACCTTCAAAATTCTCAATGGTTTTATCGGCGAAGCGACATCTCCGTAGGAGCCATCCCTCTGTCGCTTTAGAAGTCGATTAACATAGAATTTTGACTTTATGATGCTACTCTCGCACTTCATAAAGGTAAACAATTACAGAAAACCGTAAACTTTATAAGTAAGATATTCTTACTGTAAGGAAGTTGGAGAGTAAGTCAAAATGGGCGTTGAAACTATTAAAATGTCTTCCAAGGGACAGATTGTCATCCCGCAGACTATTCGGGATGCTTTAAGTGCCATTGAAGGAACTTTATTTGCCGTAGTGCATAGCGGAGAAGCCATTATTCTGAAGAAAATTTCTACACCTAGTCAAGAGGAATTATTCGGAGAATTGGGCAATATTGCCAAAAAACAAAACGTGATTAAAAAGAGGGGAATGGGAATATGAATATAAAGAACATAGAAAGTTGGTGTACCTGTAGAAGTGAGGGTAGAAGCGATTGCGGAAGCGGGACCGGAAAAGGATTTCACTGCTGTTCGTTAATGGTGAGCCGGAACGGAAATCCGACTCTTTTACGTCGAGTAGCGACGCGGAAGAATTTATTCCAGAGACATTACCACCGAGATCGTAAGATTGTTCGGAAAGCAAGTTAGTCCGAAAGCGAGAGAAATTAGGATTATCGTTTTCTTAGGCTTTGTAGAATTGCTCTCGTTCGAGGCCGTCCCATTAACTAATAAATTATCGCTTGGACGGCAAGCTAGAACTCTTACGAATTACTGCTGCCTCTCACTGGCCATATTGGCGAGCAATTCTATAGAGTCATTTTCTTAGAATTATTTTTAAAAAGAAGCCCTTTTTAGGGGAAGATGCCGGAATTATATCTTACAGAGCAGCAACTTAGAAGTATGAGAAGAGACTTAGAAAGCATAGAAGATTGTCTCTCCTCTGGCAGTTCGTTTCTTGATTATGGTGTGGAGAGAACTAATTATACTTCTCCGATATTGGTGGAAAGAGAAGGATTACTTCCTTATCGGGATTATTTGGAATTCTTAGCGATTCAATTGCGTGGTTGTGTGGAAAACGGAACGGTTCCGGAATGGACCCAACAGATTTTACGGGCGTACAAATGTCCGCATCTGCCGCATGCTCTAACTCCGCCGGTGATGAGAACGGCTCAGGTTATTCCTTTCCCTTCGAGAAGTTCTTCTGTGGAAATGATGCATTAAGTTCGTTTCTCTCGCAACATATTTAAATCCCAACTTTACTCTATCTGATTATGGCCAAAAAAGTTTCCTCTGAGAACGTTTCTAAAGCCAGTACTGGGAAAGTTAATAATGAAACGAACGTTAAAACTAAAACTAGTACTAAAGCTAATAAAATCATTATCACTGCTGCTCTTCCTTATGCCAACGGTCCGATCCATATTGGACATCTATTAGAGTATATCCAAGCGGATATCTTCAGTCGAGCGTTGAAATTGTTTGGCCAGGAAGCGTTGTACATCTGTGCTTCAGATATGCACGGAACACCCATTGAAGTAAATGCTAGAAAAGTGGGAAAGGAACCAGAACAGTTCGCTTTAGAATTCTGGAAAGAACATCAAGAAGATTTTGGGAGTTATTTAATTAAATTTGATAATTATTACAAGACTCATTCTCCCGAGAATAAAGAAATCTCCGAATGGGTTTACAATACCTTGAAACAGAAAGGCTTGATTTATCGTAAAAAGATTGAAGCGATTTATTGTGCTAATTGCAAAAGATTCTTGCCGGATCGTTATGTGAAAGGAACTTGTCCGCATTGTGCTGCTCCTGACCAGTATGGAGATGTATGTGAAAAATGCAATAAGGTCTTGAAAGGAACGGACTTAATCGATCGAAAATGTTCTATCTGCGGAAAATCGCCCATTCAAAAAGAAAGTGAGCATTACTTCTTTAAGTTAGGAGAGTTTTCCAAACCATTACAGGCATGGTTTAAAGAGGCTAAATCCGAAATTCAGCCGGAAGTAAAGAACTGGCTGAAAGAATGGTTCAGTAAAGGTTTGGATGATTGGTGTGTCTCACGTGATGCTCCTTATTTTGGTTTTGAAATTCCTGATTCTAAGAAAGAAACTGGTGAACAAAAATATTTTTATGTGTGGCTGGATGCTCCCATTGGTTACATTTCTTCAACTAAAAATTATTGTGATGCCCGCAAACAAAAGTGGGAAGATTATTGGAAAAACGGGCAAGTGTATCATTTCATCGGAAAAGATATCGCTTACTTCCACTTCTTGTTTTGGCCCGCCATGCTCTTGGGGGTAGGAATTCCTTTGCCTAAACTTACGGTACACGGATTTATCGTGGTTAACGGAGAGAAGATGTCTAAAAGCCGAGGAACTTTTTTTACCGCAAAAGATTTTTTGAAAATTGCCGGACCGGAAGCGTTACGCTTTTATTACGCTGGTCATCTTGATCGTAAAGTAGTGGATGTCGATTTGAATCTAGAAGATTTTAAATCTACTATTAATACCGTTCTCGTCGGAAATTTAGGTAACTTTTGTTATCGAGTCTTGACTTTTGCGGAAAAGAATTACGGCGAAGTAAAAGAATTAAAAGAAATCGCTGCAAATGATGACCTCATTTTTGAAGTAGAAAAATTAATCTTAGAAGTGCAGAAGAATTATTTTGCACAGGATTTCAGAAACGTCATCAAAAATATTTTAAAGATTTCGGATATTGGAAATGTTTATTTCCAGAAAGCAGAACCGTGGAAGAATAAAGAAAGTGTTGAAACTAAGAAAGTGGTGGGATTGTGCGTCAATCTCGCTCGTAACTTAGCTATTTTAATTAGTCCAGTACTCCCTGAATTTAGCAAGAAAGTTTATTCTGCTTTTGGAGAAAAAGAATTGAAGAGTAAAGATTTAAGTTTTAATTGGAAAGGTAAACTTCATCCGATCGAGATGCTCGTAGCGAAAATAGAAGAATTGCCTGCTGCGGCTAAATTCCCTCTGCGGATGGTGGTGGGAGAAATCGTGCAGATTGAAAACCATCCTAACGCGGACAGCTTGTATAAGATGCAGATTAATTTTGGTTCTTTGGGAAAAAGACAGATTGTGGCCGGATTGAAAAAGTATCTGAAACCGGAAGAGTTGCTGCATCAAAAATCTGTTTTCGTTTTCAACATGAAACCAGCTAAATTACGTGGAGAGATAAGTGAAGGAATGATTCTGGCGGCGGATGAAGAGGATAAGAAAGTGGTTCCTTTATTCGCACATAAAACTGCCGTCGGGGAAGAATTCTGTTTCGAAGGCACAGAAAATTCAACTTCCGAAGTTACCTTTGATGAATTTGCTAAGCTGAAGATGACGGTTGCTGGTGGAAAAGTACTGTGCGATGGAAAGAAGCTGAAAAGCAAGGCAGAAGAGATGTCAGTAAAGTTGAAGGATGGAGCACAAGTTAGATAGTTTTTAGAATGTTTTTATCTTTTTACCTTCTGTCCAAAAGAATTGCTTTCTCTAAATCATTAATGATACTTCTTGGATCATGCCATCTTGAACAGACTTCCACCGCAACTTTCGAGTAAGCAGTATAATCTATCCCTTGGAATAAAGCCAATACTTCGGCCGGGCGATTAGCGTTGGATAATTTTGGATTGGAAAGGAAGGCTAATCCTTGTTGAATCTGTCCTACAGTATTAATACCGAGGCGTTGATAAGAATGGAGAACGGCATTATTCATGTTTACTACCATTACTTGTGGGATGTTTACTGAATCTGTAGATGCACTTCTAAATTCCGGCTTAAGCTGCTCTTTGGTATATCGCGGATATGCACCATCGTATCTTTCGTTAAAACGAACCATAATCTAATTACGGGGATTATGTTTAAAAGAATATCTCTACTCCAAAATAGATTCTCTGGTGTGTATTAAGTTGGCCGCTCGTTCGACCTGTTCTCGATAATAAATTCTCAATAGAACAGGACTTAACTTTGATTAAAGTTAGCAACGTCTCACTCGCCCCTTGGCCAACAACTTAATACACATTTATTAATTTCACAAATATCTTCCCCTAAATATCTCTCGATTCAAGGTAACTCTCTCCGGAAGGATGGCCATATACCATCGTTCATTTCCCGCTTCAGGATTTTTCCATTGTTCTAAGAATTGTTCTACCGGAACCACTTTAAATCCTTCTTCTTGAGAAGGATCGTGATATCTTACTTCTCTTCCGTTAAATCCACAATAAGGCATATAATGGCTGTTGAGTTCTCTGGAACCTTCTTCGTCATAAGCAACTAATTGATGGGTTATCGGAAGCACTCCTTCTTTCAACAAAAGATGATCTAAGTGATTAATTGTGCCTCTACGAGAAGTAAACGCTTTTATAGATTGAGAAACTTCTGGTTTTATCAATCCCACTAATTCTGTCGGAAAATATCCCGGAGTATATTCACAAAAAAAGCGTTTACTCTTTCTAATTCGATCTGGATCTTTAGTGTAAGTCACTTTGTATCTTTTTAAGTTACAATAACGATCTATCAAATCTTCTTCACTAAGGGTTATCCCAAATTGATAATCTAAGATGGTGCGGACGATGGCCAGTCCACACATTCTTGGTCCTTCTTCCATATGAATACTTGCTTCTTCCAGAAAAGGAAAACCTTGATCTTCCCGATAGTCTTCTTTAGTAGCTAATCTCATTTTTAAATTCAAAAGGGGAAACTGCCACTCCTTTTTAAATTTTAGCTTTGTTTTAAGCCCAAATTAAGCTTGCTATTACCCTTCTAGAAAACAAAAACCTTTATATACCCTGCTTCTTTACTTCTTCCTGTTTTATGGAGCAGAAAAAGAGGACTGGATCTAGATGTACTTCTAGAAGTAGTTTTAATCATAATCCTAAAGATATTTTAAGCTGGAATAAGCAGGCTCAAGTCACTATTTTTATCATTGTTGGAATTGTGTTAGTGTTTGCTTTTGCGGGTATACTTTATTTTACTCGAACCACTACCATTCAAGAAATCCAAACGGCGGAAGAGCCAGTTTCCGTAACCGTACCGCAGGAATTCCAGCCCATCCAAAGATATACTGAAGATTGTTTGTACAAAATTGGAAAAAAAGGGATCCAAGTTCTGGGTCAGCATGGGGGGTATATCTATCCAGATTTAGCGGGAAAATATTCTGCCGATGATCCTTCTAGTTTTGACGGAGTTTTGATTGGTACACAGCAAGTTCCCTATTGGCATTATAATAAACAATCTAATTCGGCTAAAGTGATAGAATTAGTTTCTCTTCGCCCGGAATTATACCTGCAGAATGATCCGATGTTGAGTGTAGAAGCACAATTAGGACGTTATGTCAAGGAGCAATTAAACGATTGTTTGAGCAATTATTCTGCTCTTCAATCCCATTTTAAGATTGAGCTTCCTGACGGCGGGGTTAAAGAAGTTAAGGCCCGAGTGGGAGAAACCGGAATCAACTTTATTCTGGTGATGAAAGTAAAAGCTACCCAAGGCGGAAACGTTCAAGAAATGGACCAGTTTGGAATTAAAGTTCCTATTCACTTTAAGCATTATTATGATGTTGCTTCGATGATTATGCAGGCACAGCAAAATTATAGTTTCTTAGAGCGGCAGGGAATGGAACTGGTTTCGATATATTCTCGCAAAGACAGCAGTTATCTTGCTCCCGTTTCCGATGAAAGTTTTGAACGGGTTTCTTTATTACAATGGGAAGTGTCTAATCTCCAAGAAGCTTATCGTGGTCTGCTCGTTTCCTATATTCCAATGCTGCGTTTCTTAGGCAGCAATAATTTTTATCGGGCTACTTATCCTGAAGGTGCAGTTCTAGCACAAAAAATAATTGATAATATGGTGCTTACCTTGACTGGAGCAGAAGATTTAGATGTCAGCTTTGATTATTTAGGTTGGAAACCCTATTTGAAAGTTAATAGCAAAGAAGGAAAAGTCAAGCCGGAAGATATTCACGTCAGTTTCTGGGCCTTTGATTATTCCCAGCAGCGCTTCGATACCCATTACGATATCTCTTATCCGGCTTTAGTTACTATTAGCGATAAAAATGCTTTTGATGGGGAAGGTTATAACTTTGTTTTTGCTTTAGAATCAAACATTCGTAATAACAAACCGGCCAAGCCCAATGAAAGTTGGTCTGAGACTTCTCCACAAGCCAGTATTCCTCTCCCTTGTGATGAAAAATATAGAGATAGCGGTATAGTTAAAACCGTAGTGGTGGACAGTTTTACTAAAGAATCATTAGAAATGGTGAAAATAGGTTTTTCCATCCCCGATCAGCAGAGCTGTGAAATGGGAGTTACGGACACTAAAGGAGAATTAGCTACTGCTTATCCGGCGGTGTATGGAGGAGTGATGAGTTTAATGAAACCAGAATATCTCACTAATTTTTATCCAGTTAACACTTACAAATTTAAACCTAATTCTACTAACTTGATTGGGTACAGCGTGGAAGGAATCAAGTCGCTTAAAGCGATTGAAATGCATCGCATCATCAACATCAATGTAACCGTGAAGAAAAAGGAATTCCGAGAATGCATTGGTTACCTTTCTTGTAATTTTGGGGCAGGAGATTACATTGTAGATTGCAGCGATAATGGAGATGAGATTTGCTTCTTCGATAAAAAGAATAATTCTTTGAAGCTGGTTAATCCCACATATATGTATGATGTTAATATGAGCAGAAGCAAGCATCATTATCTTTACTATATTGATAAGGAGAAAGAATTGAACGATAGTGAGGAAGCTTTGATAACTTTAGAGAGAGTAGATGATCCTAAATCAAAAGTTAGGTCTAATCCTTTTACGACAGTAATAAAGATCTCCGGAAAAGGAAGTTCAGAGATACAATTAGTGCCGGGAAAGTATAATGTTATCGCTACTATTACCGGTAAAGGAGAATATTATGTTGCTCCGGAAAAAAGGTGCGCTAGCTGGAGCAAAAGCGATACTTGTATGGAAATGTCCGAAGTTAAAGTGGATAAATATCTGTTGGGAAAATTAGAATTGAGTGAGGAGGGTAAGAACCAGCTGGAAATTACTCCTGAGCAGCTTTACACGGCGCAAAGTATTACTTTTTTTATCCCCGTAGTTGATTTAATGGATACTCCGATAACTTTTGGAGGCACGGATCATCCTTTTAATGGACGGATTACTGAATCGGTACAGATGGGAGCAAAGATTGATGACATTTTCAAATTCCATCCGGAGTTGTATAGTTCTATCGCTCCCCGTTTTGAAGGGCCAGAAGAACAGAATAAAGGGGAAAAGAAATGAATCATCTGAACCAAAAAAGGTTATGGAGTTTCATCGGCATATTTTTAATTTCTTTAGTGGTCAGTCTGCCTTTTTATTCTGCTGATGCTTTAGCTGTTTCTTTAAAAATTACTAAAAATTCCGGAGAGAAAAATATTGAAGGATTTCTTGATGCTAAAGGAGATACTTGGAGCGTAGAAGCGCTGATCAGCGGTACAGATAATGCTACTTCCCTCGATCCCAAAAATGTGAAAATAAATATCAATGATAACGAACGAGAATTTGGTTCCTGCAGCGACGATGCTCTGGGCAAGATTTGTAAATATACCAGCCCGCTGAGCGAAGGAGTGAAAGAGGTGGAATATAAATTTCAAGTATATTACTCTTATCTAAATATGTATGGAATTAATGCTACGGCGGCAGATGAAGAGGTAATTAAATCGGATGGTTCTGCTCCGAAAGTTACTAATTTACAAGCGTCTCAGGATCAGGAAGGTAAAGTACACTTGAACTTTGAAGTTACCGATAAATATGAAGGGAAACCTTTTGTGGGAATAAAAAGTATTGATATCATCAACGCTGATAGTGGAGCGATATTACAGAAAATTGATAATTTGCCTCAAGGGACGGATAGTTTTAATTATATAAATAATGGGGAAACGAATGGAATAATCAATGCTTCTTTCAGCGGAGAAGGATTTACTCGCATCAAAGTCAGTGCCGAAGATTGGTTAGGACATAAAACGCTTAATCCGCCTATCGTCAGTTTCGCTTCTGATTTTATTGCTCCTCTGATTGTGGGAAATAGTTTGAATTTTACGGCCTTAGGAAAATTCAAAGGGCCGACGGATATAGATAC
>JAZDQB010000031.1:0-2405 GCA_043797205.1 Candidatus Woesearchaeota archaeon | reverse complement strand
TAAATTAATGAAAGATATTCTTCCGGATATGGTTCTAAACTTTCGGCGAAGTTTCTTGGAAGCCTTGGGCAACATCAAATATAAAGGTAAGCATCACGAACTTCTGGTACATGGAGAAGAACGAGAGATTAACGACCATAGTGAAATCATCGAGGCCTATGGAGATGCTAAATGGAAAGTAGTAGATTTGATTAACGAGCATTATAGTTCCGTTCTAAAACAGAAGTTTGATCTTTATAACTGGTTACACCATAATGAAGAAGATGAGTTGGCCTATTTCTTGAGTGAAGCGGGCTCGAATTGCTTGAGCCATTCCCAATTCAAAGCTCCACATAAATTTCATTTATGGATGGGAGAAAAAGGTTTTATTGTGGGTATAGAGCAGTTAGGAAAGGGATTTCCAGCCGAGTTAGTGCATAAAAGAAAAATCAAACAGAACGATGGAGCAGCTTTTGAATTCTTTGAGAAATGTCAAAGTAATATTTTCTTTGATGATCCCCATAATGCTAAGATGGTCTTTATGGAGTATCAATTTTAGGATATTTGTTTAGCATCATCAGGTCAACGCTACTCCTGTTCTTTGTTCTAACCGACAAGAGGGTTGCCTCCTACGGAGAACGTCGGTCATCCGAACCGACATCCACAGCGTTGAAGATGCTAAACAAAAAAGTTTTAACTTCTGAACTTAACTAAATATTCTCGAGGATCTCCAAACTTAGCCGGATTGGTACTAAAGCAAGTTTCGTAACCCTCCTGAGCTACTTTCTTCCACAACAAAACTTCCATCTCAGTATGATTTAAAGTTCGTTTGGAAAATCTGTTGGTTTGCTCATCGTAAGTAACCATCACGGTTTGATAGCGTAACTTCTCTAAATAATCCATCACCGCTTCGCTAGGAACTACGAAAGGTAAGAAAGGAATAACTCTATTGCCATTATAGTTTTTGGGCTGGGCATGTATTTTTCTCAGACTGTGTAATCCGGCAATCTCGTGAGAGCAGAGGAATTCTTCCGGAACACCTACTCCCGGTTCAGAGATTCTTCTTTGGCTGCGATAATTTTTATCTTTGCAAACGCAATTCCCGCGGGTTTCCCAAGTCAAGAAATAGGCTAAGGGATCATCTACTCTGAGAGCGGGAATATTAGTGTATTTAATAGTATAATGTTCTCTGAACTTTCCACGAGAAGGAACATCTACATTTCTTCCGGTGTAAAAGTTAAAAGTAGGAAGTTTGGAAGATTTTTTTCTTCTTTCTGGCTCGATTAAATCACAGAAGTCTGTTTCCATCGTTTCTAATACCTGCTGTAAGTTATGATTAGCTACATATCCTCCATAACGAACTAAATTATGTTGGCGACGTTGGATTTGCTCTGCATCTAGCTCTTCTGCATATCGGCCTACTCTTTTTCCTTCCCGGATTTCTTTTTTCATCACATGCGGTTTGAGTTTAAAGGCCACATAATCCTGAAATGCTTTTAATTCTGCTCCTTGGATGGATCTCAAGAGAGAAACGACATGACGATGTCCGTCCTGAGCGCGCCAAGAATAAGCGCAAAGAGTTTCTGGATAAAGTTCAGGATGAGCATGAAGATGGTTGAAAGCTGCGCTAAGCACTCGTTCCGGTTCCCATCGAGCTTCAATTTTACGTCCTTTCCCTAGTTTAGGTACGGGTGCATCTTCCGGTAAACCAAGAACGGAACGTTTTACTGCGGCAGAATCTAATAATAATAAGTTGTCTGCAGAATAAACTAAAGTTTCGCGTACTTCTTCTGAAGCCAGGCGGTAATTCTCGGTAAGAATTAATAATTGATCTGGTCCTAAAGAATCTATTCTTTCTACTGTATTCCGAGAATCGATAGTAGTGGGCTGTTTTCCCAGAAGTTCATCTAAACTGCCCGAAGTAGTCGCTACCACTACTTTTCCGTCGGTGTTGAGGCGACGCAAGTCGGCTACAGTAATAGGGGTCTCTTTAGGTACGAACTGGCGCAAGATCTCTGCTTCACTTGGATCTCTGAAATATTCTGTTCTGGGTTGTGATAGGTCGATAAACATTTTATATCTTGATTAGCCCCGGTGGTATATATTAATGTGTGGTGAGTTGATTTACCCCACTTACCTTCATTCTGACTTTAGTAGAAAAGTGGGTTAAATTTATATGTATTTATCTTCTAAACTATAATTATGTACCTCCTTAAACAGATTCCAGAAGACTTTGTGGTAAAAGAGATTAGTAACGTTGCTGTTTCTAATAGTGGGAAATACATTTATTTCAAATTAAGCAAGCGGGAAGAGAATACTTTGGATGCAATTAAGAAATTAAGTCAAGCCTTACATCTTCCAGAAAAGAACTTTGGGGTAGCCGGAAATAAGGATCGGAATGCGATTACTGAACAAATTTGTTCGGT
>JAZDQB010000030.1:0-2431 GCA_043797205.1 Candidatus Woesearchaeota archaeon | reverse complement strand
CAGATCTTTCCAACTCATAGCAGTGATACTTTCGGCTTTATTTAATATTTTTTCTTTTCCCTCTTTAGATCTTTTTAGAAGCGAAATGGGTTTAACTTTTTTTACGAAGGGAAAGTCTGTAATCTTAAAAATGTTTTTGGCCTGGAAAGCTTCTGCCAGCAGCATCATATCTTTATCCGTGCTGCAGCCTGGCTTCCAACCTCCGGCAAAGAAAATTCTGGCATTTGATTTGATTTTTTTAGTTGGATCAATAATAATTTCTGAATAGACTTGAGATTTTAATTTTTCTTGGAATTTTTCTAAAAGATAGCGAGCATTAATCTTAGTTACAGCCAGACCAATCTCATCATTAGCTAAAGAAACTTTATTTTTTTCTTTAAGCGCTTCGGTCAAGAAAGGTTGGGAAGCGGATTGGATCAACCTACATAATTTTCCCCCGCCCACCACAAAGATAAATCTTTCTTTACTATTCTTGACTAAATTAATAAATTCTTGGATTACTTTTTGATCATACTTTCCGTCCGGGTTAAGGATAGATCCGCCGAATTTAATGATGTTCATTCAGAAAGAAGTAATCTTTTTCTCTATATTAAAGTTTCTAAAGATTAGGCTCTGTAGAAAATCTTAAGTAGAAATACTGCCAACCTCAGGTTGCCCTGGGGGTGGCAGGGCGGAGAGTGCACTCCGCCATGAAAAAAGAGGAAAGACTAAATAGAAAAATTTATCGGTTGTTACGAACAGCAAAGATTCCAAGCTGGATACACCACTTTGGACCTAAAAAGTTCCAAACTTGGATTCTATGCTTGGGCTTGATTGTTAAGCAAGTCTATAGACTCTCTTATCGAAGAGCAGCAAAGTTTCTATCAGAATATTATGATATTGATATTCATTTCACGACGCTGCAGAAAGCAGCGAAAAGATTGCCAAGAAATCTGTGGCAATCTCTTTTAGCAGTAACGATAGATTATGATACAGTATATTTAGCTGCAGCTGATGGGACTGGTTTCTCACGCAGTGGACCAAGTCATCATTATCTTAAACGAATAGATCGTACTGGTCCCGTCGGGAGACCAGTACAAGCGATAATGATGATTGATGTCGAGAAACGAAAGTTTCTCGCAGGATGTTTCTTTGCAAAACCATACGGCGAGGCAAAGAGAATTCCTACTTTGCACACGCAAAGTAACGTAACACCAGAAGTGTTACTCTTAGACAAAGGATTTGATGCCGAATGGCTACATCAATGGCTCAATGAGCATGGCACGTTTAGCGTCGCTCCGGTACGAAAGAACTGTAAGCGAGGAAGACACAGAAAACTAATGAGGGATTATATGGATTGGTGTTTGTATTGGCAAAGAAATATTGTTGAATGTCTTTTCTCAGCTCTGAAGAGGCTCTTTGGAGATACGGTTAAGTCTCAGAAAAGTTCAATGATTAACGCGGAAATGTTCTGTAGGCTCATTGCCTATAACATAGGAGCCTACAGCGTTGGACTTTTTCTACTAAGCCTAAAGATTACAAACCGGAAGGAGAAGAATAAATTAGGTCTGGATTAAAATATACCGGCACTAAACCATCACCTAAATTCTTTCGAAAACCTAGGATAAACATTACGGAAGATTTTTCAGAACCGTTCTGCTTATAGAAAGCTAGTTGCGCTTCTCCGGATTGAAGAAGATTTAATTTGCAAACATCTTCGAGTAATTTATCTTGATTATCACAAAAAGAAAAGAAGTTTCCCTCAGCATCAACTAACTGTGAAGTCAGCCCTTCATGTTCTGCGAAATCTCTGATTAATCTTAATCGGCCCAATCCAGTAAAGGGCAGACCAAAAGAGTAATGATCTTCTACGCTAGTAAAGAAATATTGTTGTGATCTTATTTCAGGAGAATAAAGATTAATTAGAGAATCAGGAGTCTGGGCAGTATCTTGGACTGTATCTTTAGCGGGATCTGGAAGAGAGGTCCCATAATTACTTGTAGGTAAATTTATATCACTCCCGGAAACAACTCTTGCTTCTAATCCTTCAGGAGAAGAGCTAAGATTACTGCAAGAACCAATTCCTAAGGTTAAACTGAGGATAAAGTTTCTTAAAGATTTCATCTTAGAACAAAAAAGAGCATGATTGATAAAGATTTCTGGTGCAGAGAATAACTATCTTTTTTTCTTAATTTCTTTAATCCCGTTCATATAAGGCCATAAAGCTTTAGGTATTTTTATTGTACCCTCTTTAGTCTGGAAATTCTCTAAAATAGCCACAATCGGACGGGTATCCGTAAGTGCAGTATTATTTAAGATATGGAGATAAGCTTTAGTACCGTCTTTCTTTTTGAATTTAGTGTTTAGAGTTACCGCTTGGTAATCCAGACAATTACTGCAGGAAGTTACTTCCCGATAGCTGCCCTGTTTTCCGTTCTGGCCAGGCATCCAA
>JAZDQB010000029.1:0-7113 GCA_043797205.1 Candidatus Woesearchaeota archaeon | reverse complement strand
CCGCTGAAGTCCCAACTATAATCTAAATTATCCTTATCCCAATCTTTAACGGTAACGTGGAATACCACAGGAGTATTTACCGGAACGGTAATTTCATCTCCCGGCAAGTAGTCTAAGATTACCGGAGCACGATTGACGTTCTTTACGGTAACTTTTACCGGATGAGAAGTTTCTATCTCTCCATCGGAAGCAATGAAGTTCAGCCACACTACTCCTTTCTCATTGTTTTTAAATTTCTTGTTTAAATAATTGTTCCCATCGATAAGGCTATTCCACCAACTATCCGTTTTGTTCTGCACCGTATCGAAACTGGGAGCCCACAAAAATATTCCATCTTTAAAAGAAGCGCCGGGAGGAATATTCTCCAAGCGGATGGTGACATTATCTCGATCGAGATCGCCAGCGGATAAAGTAAACATGAATTCCTGCCCTTCATTCACGGTTAGATCATCATTTCTCACACTTAAAGTAGGAGCACGATCGTTCTTCAAGACTTTAACTTTGAGAGGTACAGTCGTAGCTAAAGAGCCATCCGAAGCAGTAACGTAAACAGTATAATTCCCTTTATCACCATAATTAGTTTTCCATTTGCCGTTTCTTCTTCCTAAAGGTTCAGTATAATAATAACGAAGGATATCTCCATCGCTATCTACTGCTTCCACTTGAGCTTGAACAGTTTCGGTCTCCTTAATAGTAATGTCTCCCTTCTTTGTAAAGTAAGGAGCACGATTGACGTTTTCCACCGTAATTTTAATTCCCTTTGATTGACAAGCCAGCTTGTCACAAGCAGTTACATTGACAGAAAAAATCTTGGAACCTAAAAGATATTTCTCTAAATGTAAAGAATTTAACAAATTATTTATAAAAGTAGGATTACGTTTAATGAGATCATAAGAAGGAGTCCATTCTAAAGTACTGGTCTTATTCACAAAACGAGCTCCTTCCGGCAGATCCTTAAAAGCAAGATTAATTTTATCTCCATCTAAATCTACAGAATTGATTTGTAATCTCAATTCTTCTCCCTCTTTAAGAGATAATTGTTCTGGAAGAGTTAAAGTAGCTCCCCGTTCCACGTTTACTACACGCAGATTAAGTGTACCATAATTATCTTCATCACCATTAGACACTCCAATAATTATTTCATATTCTCCGGCATCAGAATAATTAGTTTGCCATCCTCCACTTTCGTTTAAAGGCAGTCCGTAAACATAAACTACTGAATGTCCATCCTGATCAATAGCAGGAAAATTAAGTGAAACTATTTCTCCCTCATTCACAACAAGGGTAGGTAATTTTAATTGCGGTTTTCTTTTCAATTCTTTAACATCAATCCACCATTTCTTAGTCACGGACTTTTCTCCATCACTAACCGTAAACTGCAAGTGATGTTCTCCGGAAGAGTTATAATCAAAAGAATATCGTCCATAGCTGTCGTTGCTAATCACTTGACTATCCAAAAGCCAAGAAACAGTTAAAGATTTTTTATCAAAATGAGAGGCATTAGCCCAGAATTCCATTTTCTCTCCTTCGATGGTGGTCAAACTGATTCCCTCATCATAAAAAGTATTGATAATCTGTGGTCCGGGATTGGTAGAAAGAACTTGTATCTCTACCCTAGCTCTAATTTGGGATCCTCCATCATTTACCCAGAAATTAGTGATGAAATCACGGGCATCACCATAATTAGTCTTCCAGATCCCATTCTGGTCAAAAGGAGCATTAAAAAAATAACTTAAAGCGTCACCATCAAGGTCAATGACGATAGATTTCAAATCAATGATTTGCGTTTCTTTGACTACAATCTTCTTTTCGCTAATGAGAGGGACACGATTTTTCTTATCGATAACTAGTAAAATTCTTTGTACAGTAGACGTCTGCCCATCAGAAGCAGTAATATTTACATAATACTCCCCAGCATCGCCATAATTAGTTTGCCATTCCCCTTTATCATCTAAAGGGAAAGAGAAATAATATTTAATTAAATCATTATTTGGATCGTAAGCTTGAGGAACTACTCGAACTAAATCGGTTTCTTGAGCAGAGAAACTTTTTACTTCGGCTACGGCTAAGCTAGAAAGAATTAATAGAATTAACACTAAAATACAGGTTACCAAACAAAACTGGGACGATTTCATGGGTTATTTAGGAAAAAATAAAAATAAAAAATTTACTTAGTCTCCAAGGTTACTTTCTCAATCACTGGAGGCATATTTACCGCTCCTACTGTTACTGTAACTTGTTTGGTAACTACAGCTCCTCTTCCATCGTTAGCAGTAACATTAACTAAGTACACTCCGTGGTTAGTATAATCAGGAGTCCATACCCCTGTTTGATCGAAAGGCTTACTGAAAGTAACAGTAATATTCTCTCCTTCATCTTTATCTTCATCAGTAACTACTGGAACTAACCTTATAGTTTGCCCTTCAGAGGCATTGACGTCCGCCAGATTAGTAATCACGGGAAGTAAATTTACGTTTTTAACCGTTAATTTAAGAGACTTCTCTACCTGCAATTCTCCATCGCTGGCAGTTACTTTTAGATTATATACTCCTGAATCTTTAGGGGTAGTCTGCCAGATGCCCTTGCTTAAAGGATCAGAGATAGTAATAGTAATAGGATCATGGTTAGGATCAGTAACTTTAGGATCTAACTTAACTAAATCTCCTTCATTCACATTAATATCTTTCAGTTCAGCAATAGCTGGAGCGACATTTACTTTTTGTATCACCAATTTAATCTTCTTTTCAGTGGTTAATTTTCCGTCGCTAGCAGAAACAGTAATAATATATTCTCCTGCATCGCCATAATTAGTCTTCCAAGCGCCTTGTGTATCAAAAGGTTTGCTGAAAGTATAAGTTACTTTATCTTTATTGGGATCAATTGCACTTAATTTAAGTTTTACCAACTGGTTTTCCTTGGCGTTAAGGACTTCTAAATTCTCAGCAGTCGCTTCTTCCACACTAGCAGTCTTGTTCTCTCCCAATGCTGGCAGAACTACTTCTCCTTCTACTTCGGTAGGAATAGTGATTTTCTCCTCCACTGGTTTAATCTCCGCCACTTCACTTTTAACCAAATCGTTCCCTGGAGACTTATTTTCCACTGGAATCTCGTAAGCTTTATAATTCAGACAGCCCACTAAGAGCAGAAACACGCTTAATACCATTAAACTTAATACCACTTTTTTCATTATATACCACACCCCCTGTTAATAATCATTAGTAATTATCATTCTCGAAGAATAACTGGTATTTAAAGATTTATAGACCCGATTATATACAGTGGAAGATGAGGATAGGAGTTGATAAAAAAATAAAGATGGCGGGTAGTATATAGAGGGCTGTACTTTTTACGCCTTTGTGAAATATAGTTTGTAGTATATAGTTCTTTACCAACAGAGAAAGTGGGACATTTACAGCAATTTACCATTTTTTCTTCCAAGAGCTGATCTTTATAAAATTCTTTTGGTCTTTAATGCTCGTTTGACACTTGGAAAGAAATCCTTCCCTTACAAGTTGAGATTTGGTTTTTCCTTCTTTTTTGCAAGCTTTGATTAGTAAATCATTTTCAACTTTGGAAATTCTAATACTTATAAGAATGTTTCTTGGCTGTCAATTTTGTTCTAATTTAGCTAATTCTTCTTCAGTACGATTCAGGATTTCATTAATATCTCTGTGCATCTTTTCTTTAATGGCTAAAATACTTTTTTGTTTTTGATTCATGTTAATTTGGCCTCCGGGAGAGAAATTATTTACACTCTAAATTTCCGTTTGAATCCAGTTTAAAAACCCAAGCATCGTCACTTCCTGCACCCTTTGAGTAAGTCCAACTAGCGGCAACATACCCTAAATCAGTTGTTTGCTGGATTTGGAGATACCCGATATAGTTACTTCCTCCAAAGGTCTTGTCCCATTCTAAACTTCCATTGGAATCCAGTTTGAAAACCCAAGCACCACCAATTGTCCAACCAGCCACAATATATCCTAAATCCTTTGTTTGTTGGATTGAATATGCATGATCATCCATATTTCCTCCAAAAGTTTTGTCCCATACTAAGTTTCCATTGGAATCCAGTTTGAAAACCCATGCATCATAACTTCCTGCGCCTTTTGAACCTGTCTCACCAGTCACAATATATCCTAAATCCTTTGTTTGCTGGATTGAATGTGCATAATCCTGCTCACTTCCACCAAAAGTTTTATCCCATTCGAGATTTCCATTTGAATCTAATTTAAAAATCCAAGCATCATAACTTCCTGCGCCCTTCGAATTAGTATCTCCAGCTACAATATATCCACCATCATTGGTTTGTTGAACTGAATATGCCACATCCGAGTTACTTCCTCCAAAAGTTTTATCCCATTCGAGATTTCCATTTTCATCAAGCTTGAAGATCCAAGCATCCTCTTCTCCTGCGCCTTTTGAACCTGTCTCACCAGTCACAATATATCCTAAATCCTTTGTTTGCTGGATTGAATCTACTTCATCCAAGCTGCTTCCACCAAAAGTTTTATCCCATTCTAAATTTCCATTTGAATCTAGTTTGAGAATCCATGCATCATTTCCCCCCGCACCTTTTGAAGTAGTCTGACCAGCTACAATATATCCTAAATCTTTTGTTTGCTGGATTGAAAGTGCTCTGTTGTTCTCATTTCCTCCAAAAGTTTTGTCCCATACTAAGTTTCCATTTGAATCTAGTTTGAAAACCCACACATCACTTTCTCCTGCACCCTTTGACCAAGTTTCACCAGCCACAATATATCCTAAATCCTTTGTTTGTTGGATTGAAAGTGCGACATCTGAATTACTTCCTCCAAAAGTTTTATCCCAACAGATATCTACATACTTACAACTATCATCATCTTTTGTAGCTAAAGAATTGTAATTATCAGCTTTAGGATCAGTACAGCCCAAAACTTCTACGAGATTATCGATTAAAACTTCTAGTGATTGTACGTTATCTTGTAGTTCAACTAACTGAAAGTCAGAAATATTGTCTTCTGGCGTTTGGAAATCATTCCTCGAATTTTCAAAAACATCAAATAACCCAACCTCTTGAGAAGCATACTCTTGTTCTTTTTGATCCTCACCTAATTTATAATCATCAGAAAGAACAGCATCAGCTTGTTCTTCTGTTTCTGGAACAGAATTTTCAAAAACATTGTTATAATAATTGTTTGTTGTTTGGTAGCAACCGCTTAAACCAATTAATAACGAACCTAATAAAATAGTTTTTTTAATTATCTTTTCTAACATTTTTAATCCTCTAAATTCCTATACTTTCAAATAAACTACGATATCGGGTTTCTGGACAGGATCTCTTTTCTTTAGTGTAAATAACTTCTTTCTCAGAATGGCACTCATTTTTATAAGAAATTCGTGAACAAGTGTCTGTTACATTTTCCTCGACTACTACTTTCTTGGTTGGTGCTGTTACTGAAGTGGTATAGATACTAATCCCAAATTTGTAATCTCCTGCTCTAAACGTTACTGTACTTTTAGGGGGGATATAATGGCTAACCTCTGCGTTTAATTTGCTACCATCACTTTTAGTCATATCAAACTTAACGGTAAATGTTCCTCCAACGTCGTCATTATTTGTAACATACTTGCTAACCCCAACACAAGTTGCGAAAACGCAAGAGTCACTTACCCATGGAGCAGACTCGGTATAATCTAAAGGGATATCCTTTTCAGTAGGAACTGTCTTTGAGCAAGTATATTGTTCTTGATATGGTACTTGGTTACAAACTTGTTTACTTGTCTCTTGAGGTACGTTATCAAAGCAATCTTTGTTTACAACATGAGGAATTTTAACAATGAATCCCATCACTATTAGAGCCAGTGCGATAACCAGTGCTATCACAATATTTGTCCAATTTGTCTGTTTTTTATCCATTTTACTATCAAATAGGGGTATTCATATAAAAAGATTTTGGTAGTTTTCCGGTAATTATCCAGAAATACTGTTTTAATACCGGATTAATTCCATTTCTAGATGGAAAAAGAATTATTAATCAATTATGCGTGGATTGTAAGAGGAAAACAGAGAAGAATTATAATTAAAGTACTCGACCGGCCAAAAACTCCAACTTTGATAAAAGAAGATACTAACGTAAAAGTAAGCAACGTAAGCGATGTCCTACGTGCTATGGAAAAAAGAAAGCTTGTGAAATGCATAAATCCAAAGGAGAAACTAGGAAGATTATACGAATTAACTTGTTTAGGAAAGAAGATTAGGGAAGAATTAGTTAAGTGAGGAGTGAATTCTTTGTTTTAGGTTGATCCTTGTATTTTTCGGTTCTTAAATTCATAAAATTTAAAAATATCCAAAAGAAAATAAAGTTCATGATAACCCCGGAAGTGTGGTTTAGTATCGTGCTAGGTCTGCTCGTCGCGCTGTGGTTTGAAAAATACTATGTTGGAAGAGCAACCGTATTGCCAAATGTTGCAGTAATATTCTTCTTGATGTGGCCTAGTTGGGACTTGATTAACATATATGTTAAATGGTGGTTGTATGTAGGTATACTTTTGGGGATATTAGCGCTGGGTTTTTTATTAAGTCAACGACACCTTCCAAGTATATTGTATGATCTCACTTATCCTTTTTATAGCGGTAAAACAATTATGGGGCTGTACATTCCTTTAGTAATTTTTAAAGAAATCCTTCCTCCATTTCTTTTCTCAACTGGATTTTGGATAATTGCGGCTGTTCTTATAATCTTATTGTGGGTCATTGGGGTAAAATACTTGGAAAATAACTATCCTTTTGAAAGTATTTTAGAATAGATCAAAGACCCTTAAATCTGTTATCAAGTTATTTCACTTTTTCAAATAAGTCCTGTAATTCATTATTTACTTTTGCCATGAACACTTTTTTCTCTTCAAGTTTCCTTTGTTTCGCTGCTACTGAAGCAAGACGATTTGCCTTTGCAATAGGGTAACCGGCTTCTAATAAAATCGCTAAATTCTCGTGGTAATTTGAAGTAAATATCATTTATTCTCCTCCGGTTAAGCCTACGGTTACCTATGATGGTAATACCGACGGTCGCAATAACGGAAAAGAAAGCGGCCAAAGATGACGGTTTACTCGATGGATTTTAATAGTTCTAGAGG
>JAZDQB010000028.1:0-71631 GCA_043797205.1 Candidatus Woesearchaeota archaeon | reverse complement strand
AGAATTATAAAAATTAAATCTCCGATGTAGATACTATAAGTTTCTAAACATAACCCTCCAAGAATATAGTATATATCTTGGATTTTTCTTTTCTTGGTTATGATTCCGATGGAGATTAGTATAATTCCTAATGCACCTATTACTTTGAATATATCCATGATAATTTTTACTCATATCTATTATATAAATTCTTCGATAGCCGACCTCTCAAATTGTGTATAATCTTTGTTATATTCCGTTCCCTCGGGTTTTCTCGCGAATGCAACGGAGTGAAATGTTCAGCAGAGAAAAGCCGAGCTGGAAGGTCGCAGTTTGTAGTATCACAAACAAGAAGTTTTTTGCACTAAATTATTTTTCCATTTAGTTTGTTTGATAGAATGCAAAAAATTGAATGTAACTCCATATATGCACACTCCTGCGTTTTATCGCTCTAGAAGGGCTGAAACCTTGAAATCTCAAGCTCATCACTTTGAAAAGTGTTGCTCTTCAAAAGAAAGAAATTAAGGATTTCTTTTAACTTCTTCCCGCAGGACGTTGTGGTTGATATCCATCATGTACTTGGCCCAATACAGGGCGGAATACATCCGCTTCTTTAAAGCGGGTGAAAGATTGCCATAAGCGGCAATGATACGCATGTCTTGGCCTAATTTGTCCAAGAGTTCTTCGTTGTTCTTAATCAGATGTTCGATTTGTTTCATAGTTAATCACCTTTTTTTTCTTTTAAAACTGGTGAAAATGGGCTTAGCTGGTTTTCTCTCGGTGAGGAAAACAAGCATATGTCCCTTGAATCCGAAAATGGAACAAAAAGGTGAGAAATAACTTGAAACGGAAAAGAACAGCTGGAGAGAACAGAAAGAGAATCACTGGACAGGCCACTGGACAGACCCTAATTCTGCCAAATTTCTGCGGGATAGCCCTCCTAACCCCAAAATCCGATAGCCACTGGACCACTGGACAACTCCGGCTAGCGCTTATAAACCAATAATGTTCTACTTAGGTTACAATGAATAAAATTATTGTTTTAAATAAAGAAATTGAATTGTACATCCAAAACAAAGAGGACTATATTTGTCTTACAGACATAGCTAGATATAAAGACCAACACAGAAGCGATGATATTATCAAAAATTGGCTTAGAAATCGCAATACTATTGAATTTTTAGGACTATGGGAAACAATTAACAACCCCAATTTTAATCCCGTCGAATTCGACGGGTTTAGAAAAAAGGTGAAGTAAAAATGTTAATCGAGCAACTAAGAAAGGAAGGAGAAAGAAGAGGTTTAAGCCCGCGAACCATTAAGACTTATGCTGATTGCGTGAATCTGTTCTTAAAGAGAAATCAGCACCAAGAATTGAAAAGGATGACTAAAGAAGAAATCAAAGAGTATTTGGATCGCTACTTGGGCTGTTCCAACACCTATAACGTAAATCTTAACGCTTTAAAATTCTTTTTTGAAGAGGTATTGCATAAAAGATTAACTTTCAAGGTTCACTTCTCCAAAACTCCGAAAAGGCTGCCGGAATTTCTGACTAAAGAGGAAGTGCCGCTCTTGCTGGCAGCAATCAAAAATCCTAAACATCGTTTAATGATAGAATTGATGTACGGCACGGGAATGCGCGTAAGTGAGTTAGTTAACCTAAAAGTAAAAGATTTTGATTTTGAACATAATTTTGGCTGGGTGCGCCAGGGTAAAGGAAGAAAAGACCGGCCCTTTATTCTTCCATTATGTTTAAAAGAGAAAATTATTTATCTGATTCGAAAAGATAATCTTACTTCTGAGGATTGGCTCTTCTCCAGTAATAGAAAAAAGTCTTATTCGGTTTCTTCTCTTCGAGAGATAATCAAACGGGCAAAGGAAGAGTGCAAATGTAATAAGAATATTCATCCACATACTTTGCGCCACTCTTTTGCGACGCATGTAATCCAGAACGGATATACAGCCTTAGAATTGCAACCCTTGCTGGGACATGCTCAAGTGCAGACCACCATGATGTACGTACATCTGGCTTCTCCGAATATGTTGAACGTCAGAAGCCCATTAGATAGTCTAGCAGAAAAAAGAATATAAACGAATGAACTTAGTTTAAAACCATGCTCCGTGACTTTACCCCCCGGTTGTACCAGCAGACTATCTTAGGCACAGCGGCCACCAAAAATACTTTAGTTGTTCTTCCCACCGGTTTAGGGAAGACTGGAATTGCTTTACTTCTTACCGTGCAGCGCCTTTCACAGTATCCGCAATCTAAAATCTTAATGCTTGCTCCCACTAAACCCTTGTGTGACCAGCATGCCGATACTTTCAGGAAACATCTCGATATCCCACCAGAGAAAGTAGTAGTGTTTACCGGCAGCGTCACTCCAGAAAAACGCGGGGAGTTATGGAAAGAAGCACAGATTGTTATCAGTACCCCGCAAGGTTTAGAAAATGATGTCATCAATCAGCGGATTCATCTGCCGGAAGTATCTTTATTGATTTTTGATGAAGCGCATCATGCTACCGGAGAGTATGCTTACGTGTGGTTAGCGCAACAGTATGAAAAGCAGGCAAAATTCCCCCGGATTCTAGCCTTGACTGCTTCTCCTGGCAGCGATTTAGAAAAAATTAAAGAAATTTGTACCAATCTCTTGATTGAAAAAGTAGAAGTACGTACAGAAAAGGATCATGATGTTAAAGAATATATCCAACCAGTAAAAATAAGATGGGAAGAAGTAGCTTTTCCGGACTCTTTCAAAGCCGTACAAAAATTTTTGCAGACTTGCCGCAAGAGCAAGCTGGAAGAAGTGCACAAATATGGTTACTGTAAAAGCATTAACATTTCTAAAGGAGAATTGCTGGGAATACAAGGAGAATTACAGAAAAAAGTTTCTTCAGGGGAAAGAGAATTCGAAGCCTTGCATTCAATGTCTTTAGTAGCGGAAGCTCTAAAAGTGGATCATGCTTTAGAATTGTTGGAAACGCAAGGTCCGAATCCATTATACCATTATTTGAAGAATCTGCAAGAAGATTCCATCAGCTCGAAGATTAAAGCTGTGAAAAATCTAGTAATGGATGAGAATTTTAAGTCGGCTTTGTTTCTCACGGAGCAATTAGTAGAACAAAAAGCAGAAAATCCTAAACTAGTGAAATTGAAAGAATTGTTGGAACTGGAGTTAAAAAAGAATCCTGCTGCGAAAGTCATTGTCTTTACTCAATTCCGAGATTCAGCCGAAGAAATTGTTAAAGCCGTAGATGAAATTACCGTTAAGATTATTGATGGAGAAGCGATCAATGAAATAAAGGTTAAAAACCAGATCTTTGTGGGGCAGGCCAAGAAGAACGGTTTAGGTTTCTCACAGAAACAGCAGAAAGAAATTCTCAATCGCTTTAGAGAAGGGGAATTTAATGTTTTAATTGCCACTTCGGTAGCAGAAGAAGGATTGGATATTCCTAAGGTAGACAAGGTGATTTTCTTTGAACCTATTCCTAGTGCTATTCGTTCTATCCAAAGAAGAGGTAGAACCGGTCGATTGGAAAAAGGGGAAGTAACGATTTTAGTGACGGAAGGAACACGAGATGAAGCTTATCGCTGGAGTTCTTTTCATAAGGAAAAGAAAATGTACCGTAATCTAACTGAAATTAAAAAGGAGTTCACTTTTAATCCGAAAGAAAATAATCTTGATAGCAAAGCAGTCAGTAATGGAAATGCCTCTCTTCTTAATTTTACTAAACCAGAAGAACCAGTAACAGCCGTACTGGCTGATCATCGCGAAAAGAATAATCGTATCGTAAAAGAGTTGATTGACCTAGGCATAAGTGTAAAGACGGCACAATTAGAATCGGCAGATTACCTTGTCTCCGGAAGAGTAGGAGTGGAACTGAAACAAGTGCCGGATTTTGTGGCTTCCATTATTGACGGAAGATTGTTGGAGCAAGTACGGGATCTGAAAAAGAATTTTGAACGGGCCGTGGTTATCATTGAAGGGGAAGAAGATATTTATTCGGTACGCAAAGTGCATGCTAACGCTATTCGTGGGATGCTCGCTTCGATTGTATTGGATTTTGGTGTGCCAATCCTTTACACTAAGAATTCGCGTGATACGGCCGGGTTGTTAGCGGTGATGGCCCAGCGCGAGCAGAACAAAGAAAGAGATTTCTCTTATCATGATCGAAAGCCCAGAAGCATGAAAGAGCAGCAAGAATTTTTTGTTTCTGCGTTTCCAGGAGTAGGAGTGCAGACGGCTCGTTTGCTGCTAGAACATTTCGGCACCATTAAGAATATAGTGAATGCTACTAAAGAAGAGATGACTGCGATTAAAGGTATCGGAGAGAAGACCGCAGAAAGGATTATGGGGCTGGTGGAGGAGATTTATAGTAAGAAGTGATTACTTGTAGAAGAAAGTGTACTTATACTCTTTAATAACATTAATAACACTAATCTTTTGTATGATATCTGAAAATTTGTTTTTTATCTTTTGGATCTCTTTCTGGAATTCCTCTTCTTTTTCAAATTCAAATTCTGGCTCTAAGTCCCAAGCACCAATCACTTTGAGATTATGAACCAGATGTTTATTGGTATTAAGATAAGTAATTAGTTGTCTCAATCTGTTATTTTCTGGGTTTTTTAAAGAGATGAAGGTTTTAAACAACTTAACTCCTAATTTTTCGTAATCAATCACCAAGCGGTAATTGTTGATGGTCTTACTTTGCTGTAATTTTTTTATTCTGTTGGTGATAATTTTAATAGTGGACTTTAATTTTTTTGCAATCTGGACCACCGACAATCTTCCTTCTAAAGATAATATTCTCAACAATTCTATATCTAATCGGTCTAATTCTACCGGATGGTGGTCCTCTTTTTCGAGTAATTCTTCTTTTTGGGCGGTAAGATATCTTCTTGGAAAAGACCATATTTTCGAAGAGAGTGAAATAGTCTTATTGAGGAGATGTTTGTTAGCTAGCGCTAAGATTTTATCTTTAACAGAATCCAATTCTTCCATATTATTAACTGTACAAGAAAGCAAGCAATCATATTCTCCCTGACATTTAGCTATCCAAATTATTTGAGGTATTTCTTTCAGTTTAACATACAATTCTTCTTCGGCTTGCAAAGAAATACCATTGAAAACTAAGCAGATCTTGAAATGGATCAATCCTAATTTCCAATAGTTGACGGAGGTTTGATATTGAGTGATGATACCGGATTGTTCCAACTTCTTTACTCGATATAAAGCCACTTCGGGGCTTAACTGGGTTTTTCTGGCTAACTGACTATAACTAATCCTAGCATTCTTATCCAGCGCATATAATATCCGCTTATCTTTAATATCTAAGTTCATTTTTTATCCTTTTTACCAATTAATAGATAAAATGGGCTTTTTTATAAATATTTCGCTCAGAAGATTTAATTATGTTATTAATGCTATTACTAATCATAAATCAAATAACTGCCTTCCTTGGGCTTAAAACAAGAGGATAAAAAAATGACCCAAATCAATGTTTGTGTTAAATATGAAGGAATTCGCCATATTGGTGGAATGCATATGAGTGCATTAGCTCATACTCAACTAAAAATTGATAGTTTAGTTCAAGTCGCAGAAAGATTGATTTTTGGATTAAATAGTGGATACCAACACGATAAACCTTGGATTATGGTTGATTTTGATGGAAGAAGACTATTAGTTAATGAAAGCCAAACCCAATACTTGAGAAATTATAGGGATTGTGCAGGAGAATTTGAATATCAAGCCGTTAATCAAAGAACACTTGATGATGCCATCTTAAATCCCAGTAAGAAAAAATAATTTTTAACACTTCTTGCAATTAATATAAATCAAATAACTGCCTTCCTTGGGCTTAAAACAAGAGGATAAAAAAATGATAGAAATGTATGGAAGAAAAATTGATGTGGAAGACGAAGTGAAGTTGTTCCATTCCGTGGGATTATTAGTTCCAGAAGACTTTTTGGATGCTAAGTATTATGTTTCCGTAAACATCAAAGGATTTGAACAGGCAGAATCTTTAGGACATTCTGTAGGAGAAGTAGTGGAGGCAGTGTCTTATTTAAAGGAGCGATCAACAGATCATCTAGCACAAATGCAGATCAGCAAAATGATTATAACAGATTCTGGCACGTTGAAGAAACTTGAAGACATAATGAAAGTCCAAGCCGCTTCGATCTCTAGCCTGGATAAATTTATTGAAGCATTGAAATAATTTTTTACTTCCTCTTCTTCTTTCCATTAACAATCTGATCTCTTAACTTCTCATTTCCTTCCCAATCTAAAGCAAACTCGAGAACTTCTTCCAAACTTACTACGGGTATAATAGTCACTTTCTTTAGCTTGTCGGCATCAACAACAATATCTTGCAAATTGCTTTTTGGGACAATAATTGTTTTCACTCCGGCTTCAATGGCTGCTTCGACTTTGGAAGAGACTCCACCTACGGGCAGGACTTCTCCCCGTACCGATAAACTTCCAGTCATAGCAATTTCTTGTTTGATAGGAATATTTTTCAAGGCAGAGATAATGGCGGTAGCGACAGCAATGGAAGCGGAATCTCCTTCCACTCCTTCATAAGTTTGCAGGAATTGTACAAAGATATCTTTGGTTTCGACAATATCTTCTCCGAAATATTTTAAGATGATAGCAGAAACATTAATGATGGCTTCTTTAGCGATCTCGCCTAATTTTCCGGTAGCCACAATCTGATTTTTCTTTCCTCCGGCGGTAACTTCTGCTTCAATCGGTAAAAGGATTCCGGAGAAGGCTGCTCCACTTCCAATCACGGCCAAGCCGTTCACGCGGCCCACTCTTCTTCCCGAAGTTACAATCACTTCATACTCTTTCTTGCGTTCGATATATTTATCAGCCATCTGCTGTTCTAAAGTACGGGCTAACTTTTTAGCTTCTTTGACGTGTTTCTCTAATACTAGTTCTGCTTTGTCTTCTTTAGCTAGATCTCCGGCGGCGCGTACTAGTCCACCTAATCCGCGCAGGTAAAGAGTTAAATGTCCTTTGCGATTGGCTCGCTTGCGTGCTTCTTCGATAATAACATTAACTGCCTCTTCTGAGAAATGGGGAATTTTGCCGTTTTCCTTTTTAACTTCTTGCGCTACAAAACGGGCAATCTTCAAACGATTATCTTTCGTGTCGATCATAGTTTCATTCATGTACACTTCATATCCATAACCTCTGATTCTCGATCTCAACGCCGGATGCATATCTTTCACCGTCTCGTAATTTCCGGCAGCAACTAATACAAAGTCGCACGGAACAGGTTCAGTTCTAACCATCGCTCCGGCGCTTCTTTCTGATTGACCGGTAATAGGAAATTTCTTCTCTTGTAAAGCGGATAATAATTCTTGCTGAGTACGGGGATGTAAAGTAGCGATTTCATCAATAAACAATACCCCTAGGTGAGCTTTATGGATCATTCCCGCTACGACACGCTGATTGGCGGGAGTGCCTAAACCTCCTGATTGGAAAGGATCGTGCAAGACGTCACCGAGTAAAGCTCCAGCATGGGCTCCCGTGGCGTCAAAAAAAGGTGCAGTTTTCCGACCGAAGTTGTCGACAATTAGTTTCGGAGTGATTTCGGCATTAGCGCGGAACATTCTCTGTCCCATTCCTAACATAATGGCGAAGGCAGCTAAGAAAAGCATTCCTCCCAAAAAGAAAGCGGTGAACATTAAATCGGATTTGTAATGATATCTTACCCACCACGGAGCAATCATAGTTAAAATAGCTACAAAAAACATCAAGAAATTATTGTTGCGGTTGCCTTTGCTGCCGTCCAATAAACGCAGCTTGACTTCATCTCTGCCCGTTCCAGCTTTGACTTCTTTGATGGAAGGATTATTTTCGTCATTAGGATTTTGATAGGCAATCAAGTCTTTCAATTCTGATTGGGGCAGCAGTTCCGCTAAAGCTAATCCCAGCATGCTTTTTCCCGTACCGGGATCGCCGATTAGAAGGACGTGCCGACGCTGTAAAGCCGCTTTTCTGATAGTATTAACGGCTTCATCCTGTCCGATAACCTGGTCGACAATCTTATCCGGAACCTTAATTTCTTTAGTAGACTTCATACTTTATATTAATAAGGGGGTGGTTTTAAAAGATTTATGGAGTAAAGAGGAGTTTTTCTATAGTTTAAAGAGAATTGCTCTTATTTAGCCACTTTCTTCCCCAGTAGCGTAATATAAATCTCATCAAAAGGTTTCTTCTGTTCGGTCTCAATCTTCTGCAGGTTTTCTAAATGTAATAAAGGGATGAAAGTAAAGGCTTTCTCCTGCTTTCCAGATTTGGGCGGCAAAAGCTGAGTAAAAGTAATTCTTTTGTCCTGATTCTCTTCCTTATTAGAATAATACATAATCTTATGGTACAAATCATAAATAACTTCCACAATATCCATCCCTTTTTTGTGAATAACGTATTTTACCGGACGTTGCTGGGCCAGGATTCTTTTTTTAGATTCCATCGCTTTCTGCAAGGCTTCAATCAGGTCATGGATAGAAACTTTTCTGCTGCGGGGTTGAGGATTGCGAGGAATTAATTTATATTTCTCTTTTACGCGTTGCTCTTTTTGTTCTTCAGTTAGATTATCCCAATTTTCGTCTTCCTCTCCGGTTTGGTATAACAATTGATCAAATTCCGCTAGATCCTTGTCGATAAAGTGTGTAGATTTGATGCGCAGCAGCAGTGCCGCCGCTAATAAGATTTTTCCAGATATTTTTAGGTCATGCTGCTGCATCTCTTTGATAGTCTGCAGATATTTTCTAGTAAGCAAAGTTAAATTAACGTCCCAGGGATTCATCTGCTCGTTTTTGACTAAGTCTAACAGAATAGTTCGCCAAGTAACATCATCCTGTTCTAGAAGTAAATCCATTACCTCTTCTTGAGTTGTCTGGGCTACCGCATCAGCCATATAGGGAGAGAATAACCTTACCTCTTTTTAAGGTTTTGTTTTTAGCTGGCTCATAGAAGAAAGGGTTTATATATTAAAATATATTTCTCAGAGTTATGAAAAAAGAGGCGGTCAAAAGATTGCAACTTGTTTTAGGCATAGTCTTTTTGCTCATAACCATTGCTGGAATCTATCTTACTTTGGAATATTTTTCCGACCGAGGGGTTTTCTCTACTTTTAACCGAGCTAATATTGATCCATTTCTTGAAGAAAGGATGAGTGTAACGAATACCACCAACGAGAGAGATATTGTTTTTGCTAAGCAAGATATGGCTTTGGTTATGAATGGATATATTGCTATGCAGCTTCTCTTTTGTATTCTATTGGTGCTTGAAACGATTCTTCTTCTCTATTCGGTTAATTTATTAATTAAAGGAATAAGTTAGTTATATTAAAGAAAAATGAATGGGCCCACCCGGACTTTCGTGGCAGTTATTGCTGCGTTTCGAACCGGGGACATTCTCCGTACTCAGCACTGCGGTGCTGGTCGCCCAGCTAAGCTGTGCATGTAAGGGAGACATCATATGCAGTCTTCCTTAGGAAGATAACCGCTAGACCATGGGCCCACCTTAAACCTATTTTAGAACTTTATTTAAAAACGTTTCGAGAGTAATCGTTATATATGAAAATCATATATTTAACAATATACGACTCAACGATATAAATGTTTAAATACGTCTTTCTCCTCAAATGAAAAGAGGGTCATATGGTTAAAGTGTTTAATACTCCGGTAATTGGAATCTCAGAATTGGAACAGAAACAGATGCTCTGGCTGAAAGAAGCTCTGGCTACCATCCAGCTGATTAATAGTAATGCTAATAATTCTTTATCTGCGGTACAAAAGAAAGAAAATACTAATAATAATTTAAACAAGTCGCTGCAAATGGAAAAAGAGATCTCGCAGCGTCTAGCGGCTTTAGAACGTTCAGCATTAGATTACATTAATTTAACTAAAGAACGAGAGAATGCGCAGCGCTTAAAGAATTCTTTACCTTTCTTAAACAAATATCAAATCGAAAGTTTTCTGAATAAAATTTCTTCTTACTTGCAGGAAGGAAATTTTCCTCTAGCTATCCGTACTTTGGAACAAGAACTGTTGGATCCTAACTTTGGGATGTTGATCGGTCGCTATGAGCATACTAAATTAGTCGAACAGCATTTACCGGAAGAAGAGCGGCAAGATGTTTTGGCTTACAATAATTCCCTGCAGAGGTTGAAAGATTTTTTAACCAACACTTTGACTAAAAACGAATCGGCACAATTCAAAGAAGGAGTTAACGGAACAGAACTAGTGCAAGGATTGCAAAATAGTATTAAGAATCTATTGGGAAAAGGATTTTTGTTCTGGAAAGCCGGGATTGTTCCGGAGATAGAAGCTTACTATGAAGAGAGTAATGCTTCTTTAGAGGTAGAAGTAGAACTATTACAATCACGTCAGAATGCTCTTACTCGTTTAGAAGGGGGGTTGATGGAAACAGCCCAAGCGATTTTCCGTCTGATGGAAGCAAACGTAGTTTATTCTCCCGAACAGTTAGAAGCGGCTAAAGAGGAATTGGCAGAAATTTTTGTCACCTTTCAAACCCGGGCTTTCAATCTGATCATTCCCCTTTCTCAGCGAGATGCTTTAAGATCTTCTTTACTTAATCTTAACGGTTATTTCAACCGCAGCAGTAAGGAATTGGAAAATACTCTTTTGCCTTCCGATGTTCCTGAATTTGTGTTTGAATTCTTCGCTACCATGGAAGATCTGGCCAAAGGAGCAAAACAGAAGGCAGACGAGAATGATTTCCGTGAAGCAGTGTTGAGATTAGAAGAGATGTATCGTTTGAATATGCGCCGAGAATGGGAACGTTTGAAAAAGCCGTCGCAGAGTAAAATTTGTGCGGTGCTGTTGGACCGAAATAATGAAATTCAAGAATTAGTGCAAGCGGTGCGCAGCGTAGTCCGGAATGCTGAAGAGCGCGAGAAGTATTTTTTAGAATTAATTCTGAATCTAGAGCAGACTAATCAGTTATTGGCTACGCGGAGAGGATTAGAGCAATAACCTTGATTAAAATTTTTTAGGTAAGGTTAATTAGTGCCTGCTGAGCTAATTAAGTTTTAATAAAATAGTTGGTTACGTTTTTTAATATTACAATTAGGAAGCGGCGAGGCCAGCGACCCGGTTTACTATTATTAAGTGGTGAATTTATGGAAAAGTTTAAATATAAGTACTGTTTTTAGTAGGAATAGTCATAAAGATTGAAAATAAGGGGTTTAAAAATGGAATACAACATAACTTATCAGGAAAGAGTTCCGGCCGTACCTACTACTGTTTTGCAACGTCTTATTGAGGAAACTGTTACAAAAGGATTGGGGTTTGGTCCTGTTCGGATGGACATTGCTGGAACTCTTAAAGAAGGTGGTTATTTAGGAAATAATGAAGGAGTACCAGAAGGCGCAGTGGGCGGATGCGGAATTGGGCATAACACTCCTTTAGGACTTCAAGCAAAACTTCGGGCAATGGATGTTAAAATCGGGAAAGAAGAAAGAATATATCTATAATCTCTTTTTATTTTATCAATATTTAGCAAGAATTAGAACAAGAATGAAAAAGTATTTTACTTCTGTAATTTACTGAAGAAACATCAATAGTTTTTTATTACCCCTTACTTTTTCTTAATTTATGGACATTTACGAACCACAAGAAGATTCTTACCTTTTACAAAAGTGGGTGAGAGAATTAGCTTCAGGAAGAGTCTTAGATGTAGGAACGGGTTCGGGAATTCAAGCACTTACAGCAGCAGAAAATAAGGATATGAAAGAGATTCTAGCCATTGATATTAATGAAGAAGTGATAAAAACCTTAAACTCAGAAATTCAGAAAGAAAACCGGCGCAAAATTACCGCTAGAGTGGGTGACCTTTTCCAAAATGTATCCGGCCAATTTGATACTATTATCTTTAATCCACCTTATCTGCCGCAAGACCCCGGAATCGAAGATCCTGCTTTGTATGGGGGGAAGAAAGGATGGGAAATTTCCGCACGTTTCTTTAACCAAGTATCAAAATATCTGGCAGCGAAAGGAAAAATTCTCTTTTTGTTTTCTTCTTACACCAACAAAGAGAAGATTGAAGAAATTCTGCAGCATAATTTATTGCAGTTTAAAGAATTGGAAAGCAAAAAGTTCCCTTTCTTTGAAGAGTTGTTTGTTTATCTGATTGAAAAAAGCGAATTGCTGCGGGAGTTGGAACGAAAAGGAATCGCACAAGTACATTATTTAGCTAAGGGAAAAAGAGGAGTAGTATATTCCGGAGTTTGGAAAACGCAAAATCAAGTAAAATCACATTTTGCCCAAGAAAAATTGCTGAAAGTAGCAATCAAAATGGAAAATCCCCGCAGCACTGCTCTTAGTCGAATGGAAAACGAGGTCAAATGGTTAGAAAGATTGAATCGGGAAGGTATTGGACCCAAATTATATTTTTCCGGAACTAACTATTTGGTAATGGAATTAGTGGAAGGAGAACGTTGGGGGGAATGGTTGAAGGATAAGGGTAAGGGAGAGATTAGAGAAGTAATAATCAAAATCTTGAAACAACTCTTCCGCTTAGATCAATTGAAAGTGAACAAGGAAGAGTTGCATCATCCTTACAAACATATTTTGATTACCAATTTTGGGGAGCCAGTGTTGATAGATTTTGAACGTTGCAAAGAAACGGAGAAACCTACTAACATTACTCAGTTCTTAGAATGTTTGTGTCGGATGAAGGAAGAATTGGAAGAAAGGGGAGTAAAGGTTGAAGTGGAAAGGATGAGAAAATTAAGTGGAGAATACAAATCCAACTATTCTGTACAAAAGTTTAAAGAAATACGGGAAATGATTATAAACTATTCTTCTACCTAGAAGTTAAGCAGGTACTCTTAATGACCACCCTCTCTTTATGCATGATCGTGAAAAACGAAGAGCAGTTCCTAGAACAATGTCTAAATTCAGTAAAAAATTTAGTAGATGAGATTATTATTGTGGATACCGGAAGCATTGATAAAACTAAAGAAATTGCTTCTAAATTTACAGAGAAGATCTTTGATTTTCAATGGTGCGATGACTTCTCTGCAGCTAGAAATGAGTCTTTAAAGCATGCTACTAAAGATTGGATTTTAATTTTAGATGCGGACGAGCTGGTTACAAAAGAAGAATACTTAAAAATAAAAGAAGCAATCTCTAATGCTGAAGTAGGGGGATATTCAATTCTTACTAAAAATTATTCCCTTAACTCTTCCCTCAGTGGATGGCAGTCCTGCTCTCCAGGTAAATATACATTTAATTTTCCGGGGTGGTATCCTTCAGTAAAAATACGGCTCTTCCGTAACAAGAAGAATTTTTATTTTATTGGAAGGATCCATGAAATGATTAAGTTTGACACTGAGGAAAAATTGGATTTTCCTCTTCTTCTGGTAGCAATCCACCATTATGGTGAACTGAAAGATTCTGAGGGGAAAAAAAAGGAGTATTTACGACTTTTAATCAAAAAGGTAGAAGAAAATCCTAATGATGCTAAAGCTCACTTTGAGCTTGGGGTGCAATATAAAGAGAAAGAGGAGAACAATCTGGCTGAAAAAGAGTTGAAACTATCAGTAGAGCTTAACCCTCTTCCTGTTGAACCTCGATTAAACCTAGCTCTAGTCCAGCAAAGACAGAATAATTATAAAGAAGCGAAGAAAAATTATCTTTCGCTCTTGGAAAAACCACTTCCAATGTTTATTGCTTCTGAGGTTCTCTTTGGGTTAGGGATGTGTTTCTTTTGTGAACTGGATTTGATTCAAGCAGCAAATTATTTTAAGAAGGTAATTCAACTTAATCCCTCTTCTCTTGACGCTTATGTTAACTTGGGGGCGATTTATGAGAAACAAGGGTTTTATGATAAAGCTCAAGCGGAGCTTTCCAAGGCGTTACAACTTTCTCCCCAAAACCCTCGGACGTATTATAATTTAGGCGTACTTCATGAAAAACAGTTGCATCTGGAGCTAGCTTTACGTTGTTATCAACGAGCGTTGGAGTTAGATTATGTTAAGGAAGGGCTGAAGGAAAGGATAGAAAAGATAAAGTTGTTGCTTAGAGATTAATAAAACTCTGTTTCATCCTTCACTCGAATTCCTTGCTTTAATTCTACCGGTCGCCAGGAATCCTGCACCAATTCTGCTCCTAACCACTGCGCTAACTCCTGCGGGTTGCCAATGGTAGCACTTAAACCGATCAATTGCGGCCTAATTAGGGATTTGAGGAGGGTTAAGATGATTTCTAAGGTAGGTCCCCGACTGGCATCGTTCAAAAGATGGATTTCATCCACTACTACCAATTTAACTTGCTCTAGCCAACTCACGCGGTGTCTTAAGAGGGAATCGAGCTTTTCTGTAGTCAGGATCAAAAGGTCATATTTAGCCAGGTAATTGGACTCAGAATCCATCTCCCCGGTAGAAATTACCGTTTTGTAGGGAGTGGAAGCCAGTAATTGTTGGAATTCTTTGAATTTTTCGTTGGCTAAAGCTTTGAGCGGGACTAGATAGATAGTTTTGTGCCCTTGTTCAAGGTGTTGGGCTATCCCCATGGTCGCAATGAGGGTCTTTCCAGAAGCGGTAGGAGCGCATACCAATAAGGAAGTATTGTTTAATAAGCCCGCTTGAACGGCCTTTTCTTGCACCGGAGTCAGAAGGGGAAATTTAGTATAATATTTCTGGAAAAATTCAGGCAAGGACAGTTGGGAAAATTGCATAAAATTAAGTAGATTTACTGGTTTTTATATCTTTTGTGGTTCAGCAGGCTTCTGCTTTATTTTTGTTGTCACTTTAAACCGAATTTGCGTTAAATGCACTTATTTTTGTTACTTTTTTATGGTAGTTAAGCGTATTTCTAATACGTCGAAAGCCCGGATTGCATTTAACGAAAGTTAGAACTAAGTTCTGTTTCTTAGTTTTATTATTATCAGATAGTGAACGGCTATTTGTCGCAAATTTTGGCGAATTAGCCCGTATTGCCTCAAAAGTGCGAGGAGAAACCGTTTGGTTTGCGAAAGCTTTATAAAAGCTACCTCCTAAAACTAAGGTTACAGTTGAGAATCTGACCCGGACGGTCGTCTCCAAAATCGAAAAGAAGTATCGGTAAGAATGGTGCCTCTTTCGGAATTTTTGTGACGGCTGGAAAAGGGAAAGGACCGGCTGACTAATATTCAAACACGGAGGTGTGTTTTAGAATGGAAATAAAAAAAGTAACTAAGCGCTTGTTCGCGATCGGAACCGGTGCGTTAATGCTCGGGGCCACGGCCATGGGCGCTTTAGCTGCAGTAGATTTAAAAGACTACCCAGCTATGTTCGTTAAGAACGGAACCTTTAACGGTTATTTAGTCGTTGGAGAGAATGCTGCTGCGGTGGATAATTTAGCTATGACCGATATCGCTGCCGGTATGAAATACCTGAAAGCAGGTGAAACGGCTACGACTACAGTAGAAGGAGATGCATGGATGGTTGGAACTTCTGCTAAGGCATTGGAGATGACTCCTAGTGAGACTACTACCCCTAATAATGAGACCTTTACAGATATTGTGACTTATATTAGTGAAGATGAGCTTATTGCTTTAACTAGCGGAACTTACGCTACTGGCGAAAAAGATTATAGTTATAACCAATATCTATATTTTGATCTTGATAGCTCAGCTACAAGTAGAGTGGTAAGATTCGCTGAAGATGATAATGAAGTAACTGCAGATTTCTTAACTTTTACTTCAGGTAGTCAGATTGCTAAATATAAGTTAGAGTTCACTTCTCCGGTTGAAAGTGACGTTGCTTCAGACTTGTCTGGAACTGCTTCCTCTACCGGTCAGTATTTGAGTGACTTAGATTCGACTAAGATTAATTTATTGGGTAAGGAATATACTATTGTCTTGGCCACAAGACCTCTTGCAGCAAGAGAAGATAGTGTTAAATTAATTTTAATGGGCGGAGCTACTAGTGATACTATCTTAGAAGGTGAAGAAAAGACTTACACTTTATCTGGAAAGGAATATAAGGTTAAGTTGGTCTATGTTGACGAGGATGAGGTTAAGTTTGTAGTAAATGGTGAAGGTACCGACAAGATGCAGGTTGGACAGACTAAAAAATTATCCGATAGCAAAGAAGTAGGTGTCTCCGAAATTTTGTACCAAGCTTATGCGGGAGGAGTACACTCTGCCACTTTCTTCTTGGGAGCTAATAAGCTAGAATTGAGAGATGATAGTATCATCACTGGTACTTCATCTCATGAACTAGTAGTTGGTTCAGATTCTATTGATGGTGCTAATGTAATCATTACAGGAACTGATGACAACTCTACTTTTAGGTTAAACACTATCGAGTTGAACATGACAGCAGAAGATGACTACTTTGTACCTGCCAACGCTAAGTTAAGTGATATCATCGAAGCTGAGGGAGATGAGTCAGAAGTATTGTTCACCGGTAACTGGGACATTGAATATAAGGGATTGACTGTTGAAACCACTCATGATCTTAAGTTATCTTCCAGTACTGACAGAAGATATATGTTGACTTGGTATGATGGTAGCAACGACAAGGTTGATATGCCTGTAGCTTATTCTGAGCTTTTTGCTAACACCTCTTCTTATAACATGACGTTAGGAGAAGAGTCGGATGATAAGAAAGTAATCTTAAACGAGTCTAAGACTATTGAGAAAAACGATTACTTTGTTTTGACCGACGGTTCTGCTACTGGTGGACAGGGAGAAGAAAAGTCCTTCTTGTTACAGTTCAAAGGTTCAGATGATACCGACAAGAGCGATGCTAAGTTAAAGTTCAAGAACATCGGTAATGGTGAGACCTTAGAGTATAGCGCAGCAACCTCTAACCCCAGAGCAACCATCAAGTTAGGTGGTTATTCGTTTATAGTACAAAACGTAACCGCTGCTGATGCCACAGACGACTGGACCATACAGGTTGATTTGGATGGAGATAATGACGTTACTGGTCCTGATTTAGTTGGTATTAGAGACTACTACGGTGGAAGAATAGCTGTAATTGATAACACCGGAACTAACGGTGTTGTTGCTAATGCCGGATCTGTTGTGCTTTCAATAGATACGCCTAGTGATACTGACTACGACAACTTGAACGCAGACCCAATAGTGTTAACCATTTCAGTTAACTCCGATACCGAAGTTAGAGCTGCTCAATCAGGTTATACTTTGGTAACACCAGAAGGAATGAACGACGTGGGTTATGGTTATACTGTCCAAGGCGGAAAGATAACTCTCAACGAGCCCACTTCAAGTCCGGATGAGTTTACTTATAACTATCCAGAAGAGCAAATCTTGCCTCAAGTGTACGTAACTAGTGGTGCAGTAACTAGTGCTACCAGTACGGGCGGAACCTGGACTCCGGTAGCCATTGTGGATGCCACTAAGTTGGACAGCGAAGTAGCTGACTTCAAGGCGCAGAATTTGATTGTAGTGGGTGGACCTTGTGTGAACACGGTTGCAGCGAGCTTGTTAGGCAACCCGGCTTCCTGTGCAGACGGATTTACTGCTGGTAAAGCTCAAGTTAAGTTGTTCGAGAACGGTGCTAGCGTAGCGATGTTAGTAGCTGGTTACACTGGTGAAGACACTAGACTGGCTGGTAAGGTTGTAGCCAACAGATGGAAAGAAATGAAGGGAACTGAAGTTGAAGTGGAAGGAACTACTTACACTGATGCTAAGGTTGGTGCCCCTGCTCCAGTAGTTGTAGCTGCTCCGGTAGTTGCAGAAACCCCAGTAGTTGAATAAGCCTTTAAGGCTTTATTTTTTCTTTTTAATTTTTGTTGGTAAGGCAGGAGGCTAAATTTTTCTAAGAAAAGGGATTAATACCAAATTATTTGTTTAGCATCTTCAACGCTGTTGAATGTTTTCCTCGAGAGCAGACGTTCTCCGTCAGATGGTTATGCACATCTGGTATGCAACTGAGGGCATGAAGCCCTCAAGCGCGACCTTGCTAGTACACAGCGGGTCGCGATATGGGACTTTATGTCCCATTACCTTTGTTCAAACTTTAGTTAAAGTTTGGGAGGCAACCCTCTTGTCTGCCGGAAGTGAAATAAGAGTAGCGTTGACCGGAGGATGCTAAACAAGTACAAACTAGAAAATTATACCGGTTGCTGGCCGAACAATTGATCTTTTTTCTTTCTTTCTAAGAAACGATAAACAGTAGTGTGCATAGCTCCTTCCAATAATTTGGCTACTCCCTGCCGAGCCATCACTACTTGATTTAATTCTCCAATAATGCCAATAGTCTTGCCATAAACAGAAATGTAAGTGTCAGTTAATCTTTCCAACTCTTCTCGAGACTTGCCGCCCTTACCAATTACTCTTCCTTTGATTCTTTCTAAATCATTCTTGCTTTTTCCCGCCACATCTTTCAAGTCAATTATCTCTAAAGCATAATCAGTTTTAAGTAAAAGAAGAGCAGTCTTAGGATTAAAACCGCGGGCTACGGCCTTAACTATCTCTTTAGTGGTGTACATACGCATTCCGTCCGTTCCAGCGATGTTCACTTCTCCGTCCGTAGTAATGTTTAGCTTGCAACCGGTTTGCTCTTCGATTAAGCTTTTAGTTTCTCCGTCCTTGCCGATAAGCACTGCTACTCTCTCTTGCGGTATCCTTAAATCGTAGGAAAAGTCGGAGCTAGAAGAACTTTCTAACTTTGAATCTTCTACTGAATCAATTAAGCTGCTGTTGGAATTAGTCATGATTATTCTCTATCCTGGGTCAGTTTTTTAAATATTTCCTCTGAATCAGCTTTAACTCCTAATTTTTTAAAGAAATGAACCACATTACGTAAGTCTCTTTCCAATAACTCTAAAGAATTAGGTGTCTTGACCAAAGTAGCTTGGGAGAAGTCAATAAAGTACGGTTTTTCCTTAAAATTAAGGATATTAAAGGCAGATAAATCACCATGAATTATTCCACTTCGATACAGTTTTTCGATGTTTTTGAGCACTTCCTGAAAGAATTTAGCGGGATTCCGAGGTGGTTGATCTTTGAGTGTCAAGGCCGGCTGATCCGTGCCAATCATTTCTTCTATAAGTATATTAGCTCGCCATACTATCGGTCGGGGAGAATTGATTTGGGCTTCCTGGGCCCGGTAAAGGTTTTTGTATTCCCTTTGAGTCCAAGCATAAATGATTTCTCGACGTTTATTTTTGAGAAAATCATAGCGCGGATCTTTTTTGATATAATTAAACATGCGTTTAAAGTCGCAATTCTGCACGCGATAAATCTTGACGATAATCTTCTTTTGGCCTTTCTCAGCTAGAAAAACGTTACTTTCCTTACCTACTTCATGGGGGCCGATCAACTGGTCGAAATATCCTCGACTTTGCAGTTCAAACAGATTCCTTTCGGTAGTATTGTCAAATACCCCGTTCTCCGTCCGGAAGCGTTCTTGGTAAGTTAAGGTGACCATTGGTTTTAATTTGTATTCTAAGGTATATATTTGTTTCTATCCATTCTCGTTTTTATTCCAAAAAACAGGGCAGGGATATGAAACCCTCTCGCGCCGACCCGTTCCAACATTTACTAAAGTACTAAGGTGAACGGGAAGCTAGTCCTCTTACGAAGCTTTGCGCAGCAAAGTCACGAACGAAGCTTTAGCGGAGTGACTTGAAGCTTCCGCTCGGCGCTGGCCCCTTGGCGAGGGGTTCATATTAGCTTGAAAACAGATTAAATTTATATATCCCTTGATTTTATTAGGGTATTATGGTATCGTACACAAAAAGAGGACAATCTGCGGCTGGAGCAGCCCTTTTTCTAGCTATCGTGGCTGGATTATTAATTATGTTTATTGTATTAATGCCGCCCCAAGAGCGGGCGGAATTGTTGGGAGATAAATCTTCTAGCAGTTCTATCAGCTCTTCTAGTGGAAGTGGAGCGTCCAATTTGTTGTTAACTTCTCCCGGAAAAATAGATTATTTAGCTCGCCGGGATATGGAGCATCCTTTGCCGGTAGTGCAAGTGTTTACTCAAGCACAAAGTGAAATTCTAGCGGAAAAAAGTTTGATTTACGCTCGCAAAAATCTTTTCGGCCATGAAGAAAGTATATTTAAATTTGAAGTTAACGATTTAGTTAATACTAAAGAAGTGATGCTTAACTTTAAAGTTAAAGAAGTTAGTGGTCGCTTGAATATTCTTCTTAACGGAGAAACCGTTTTTAATGCTCCAGTGGAAGCAGATAATTCTCTTACCTTAAATCTTCCCCAGAACAGCTTGAAGGAGAGTAACGAATTGATTTTTGGAGTTTCTTCTCCCGGAATGGCCTTCTGGGCTACTAACGAAGTTTCCATTGAAGAAGCGAAAGTGGTGGGACAAATTACTAACTTAGAAGGGCAATATTCTAAACAAGTGTTCTTAGTTTCGGAGACGGAAAAGCGTAACCTGGAAAAAGTAGTTTTGCGTTTCCAACCGGAATGCAAAAATGGAAAGGTGGGAAAATTAAGAGTCGCTCTCAACAATAATGAGATTTATAACAGTATTCCCGACTGCGAATTGGCTTTAGTACCAATAGAGATTGCTCCAAATTTAATTCAAGAGAATGAAAACAGTTTAGTCTTCCAGACGGAAAGAGGCAGTTATGTCTTATCACATGTTTCTATAACTTCAAAACTTAAAGAGTTGGATTTTCCTACTTATTACTTCGGACTATCTCACGAGACTTATAGTGATATCGTTAACGGAAGCAAGTCGGTAGAATTGAAAGTTTACTTTGTGGATGATGGAGAAAGCAAGTATGGAGATATCTTGGTTAATGGTCATTATTACGGCTTTGATACTAAAGCACTCTCTATGAAAATGAATATTAGTTCGGATGTAGTGCAGGGGAATAATGCCATTAAAATCAAGCCGCGCAAGACGGTAGAAGTACGAGAGTTAAGAGCGGATTTGATTTCCTAAATTTTATTTTTAATCTTCATTTAATCATTAGTTTAATAACATTAAAAAAGAGGTAAGGATGGGTATAAGTAGTTGGTTTGGTAAGGGTGCAGCAGCATCCGGAGCAGGAGGAAAGGTGGCGGAAAAGGCTGCTGCTACTGGAATTGGAAAAGCTCTAGCTCCGGCTTTAGGAAAAGCTGCTAGTAAGGTGGGTGGAGCAGTAAGTGCGGGAGGGAGTGCCGCGCAAGGAGCGCTGTGGGGTGCGGGGGCTACAGTGGGCGAAGGAGTAATGAACTTGCTCAAACAGCAAAGTTTTTTGCTCTTTTTAGTGGGATTAGTACATTTTTTCTTCTTGAGAACGAATACCGGAGCAATTAATTATTTCACCTTGTTAATGTTTTTATTTGGAGCGTACGTATTTTTTACTTTCTTAGAAGAAAAGAAAATGATAGAAAAGAAAATCGGTGGCTGGATAGTTATTTTTGCTTTTATGGTGTGGTACTTTATTTACGGTTCTACTCTTTCTAATTTAACGTATTTTGGGATAATCACCGGGGCGATAATTCTTATTTTAGGTATCGCTACTAAAGGAGAAGGATTTAAGGCGGCAGCTTGGGCTTTCGTTCCAATTATTTTTTTGTTTTTGGACATGGGCTTGCTGGCGCTGCTTTTCGGAGGGATAGAGTTAAGGTTGACGACCATTATTAATAATTTAATTCAATACATGCCCTGGTGGTCCCTGTTAGGACTGTTCTGTTTTCCTACGGAAGAGAAAAGCAAGCTTAGCACTTTTATGGAAGTGGTGCGAGTGGTGGGTATAATGTACATTGTTATTGTCTGCGTGGGTTCTGCTGTTCCTGCTTTTGGTAACGAATCTATTCTGCCTACTCCAGAAACTCTGGCTAATGCTCAGAAACAAGCCACCGAAAAATTTAGCGGAGAAAATCCGTTTGTTTCTAATATGATTTGTATCTTTGATGGGAGATCGGATGTGGCTCAATGCGTGAAGGAAAGACAAGATTTAGCTGAAGACGAATTCTACTGTAAGAACGTGGAAGAAATTGATAAAGGAACTCCTCAGTTTGACCAATGTCTGAAAGATCGAAAAGATAAACGAGAGAAAGATTTAATTCAAGTTACAGGAGTAAATGATCCCACCATCAAGATGCCGACGCGAGCAGAATTAGTTACGGATAAATTCTTCCCGCGAGAATCAACTATTTATTCTACAGACAATTATCAAATTCAATATCCGGTAGAAGTGAAGATTACTAATCCCCGCGAGCAGCAGTTTATGGTGGAAGTTAACTGTAATTTTACTGAAACTAAATCCAATCCTAAATCTTTCTTGGGAAAAATTAGCGGGGGAGACAGAATCAATTATCTCGAAGCCGGAACTGCCGGAGATAACAAGTTTTACGTGGATCAAGCGACGCAAAGTAAATTGATCTATTGCACTTATCCTGGTGAACCCAAATTGAATGGTTCGTATAAGCTAACCTTTACGGCAGAATTAACTGGATTAAATACTACTTCGCGTCTGGCACGAGTATTTATCGGAACTAAAAGCGAACAGTGGAAAAAAGATTGGATTAGTAGCAATAAAATATTTGACGCTCATTTTCCCAATAAGGTTTATACTTCGGTAGGTCCGGAAGATTTTGCTCGTTTGAACTTTGCTTTTGGTCATTCAGGAAGTTATCCGATTATTGAAAGCGGAAAGACTATTTTATTGCAATCAATGATCGAGAATGTCGGTCCGGGAGAGATTACTAAAGTTTGGCAGTATAAAATAAATTTGGACGGATTTTTACCCGATCCTGCTGATAGTAAATGTTTAAATGGCGATGTTGCTCCTTCGTCTAAGAAACTAAAAAAAGATATTTACCTTCCAGGATGTATCATCCAAAGTTTACCTTTGGAATTTACTAACCCCGAAATGTATATTTATCGAGAGTTTGAAGCGGAATTAAAATACGATTATAAAATTAAGAAAGAAGAATCCATCCGGGTGACTTTGGTTTCATGAGGCAAAATAATCTACATTTCATGGTACTTTTGGTCGTAGCTTTACTTCTGCTCGGATGTGGTTCTTCTGTTCCGATGAAGAAAACTAGTTATAATTTTCAGACCGGAGTAAGCGAACTGAAAGTAACTTTCCTGCCCAATGCTCCTCCTGAAAAAATTTATCCCTATTCCTCTTTTCGGATGATTATGGACCTATCTAATGAAGCGGCTTATCCGGTAACTAATGGGAAGGTAGAAATAATAGGATTGGATGAAAAGTATTTTCGATTAGATCATAATAGCGAAACTTTTTCTTCTTTGGAAGGAAGAACCGCTTTAACTCCTTTGGGAGGACAGGAACGAATCGAGTTTATCGGCGCAGCCGGACAGTTATTCTCTAACTCTGAACAATATATGGGAAATTATTTTCTAGAGATAAGCTACGATTCCAAGTTTGATTTTGTGGATACGGTGTGCTTAAATCCCAATTCTTATGATGTTTTTGATGCCGGCTGTAAGATTAAGAACAAAAATAGTTATGCTGGGCAGGGAGCTCCTTGAGCGGTGGCTAGTATGGAAGAAATTATTTATCCCGACACCGGTAATGGGGGAGAAGTAGAGTTCCGTTTGCAGATAAAGAATAAGGGTCAAGGAAAAGTACAGAATGTTACTTTAATCAATTCTCAATTAGGGGGAGAAAAGTTGGTGTGCAGTTTTTCCGGAAAGAACGAGGAAAAAAGTTTATCTTTCTCCGATAAACAGCAGGAAGGAATATTGATCTGTAAAGGAACGATAAAAGAAGGTACTTCTTATTCTACTACCTTTTATGTGGGTTTTACTTATCAATATCGTTGGGAGCAGAGACTGAAATTGACGTTGGTGAAGTGAATTTCCTATTCTTCCACAATCCTTTTAAACAAATTTGATTTATTTAGCTCTAATGAAAAAATACATCGCTATTCTGGGTGGAGGAAGCTGGGGTACCGCTCTAGCTATTCATCTCGCTAAAAAACATCCAGTTAAAGTGTGGGAATTCGTAGTAGAACAAGCACAAGAGATGCAGGAAAAGAGAGTGTGTCCGTTACTGCATCAAGCGCACATTCCCGAAAACGTTTTTATTTCTTCGAAGATGGAAGAAGTTCTTCCTGGATGTAGTTTAGTGTTAATGGTGGTTCCTTCGGATAAGGTGGAAGCAACATTAGAGAACGCTTTACCGCACTTACAGCAGCAATCAGCAGTTCCATTGCTCATTTGTTCGAAAGGATTCGCTTCCAGAAATAAGCTCTTAAGTGAAGCAGTGCAAGAAAAATATTCCGGAAACGTTTATTGCTTATATGGTCCGACGCATGCGGAAGAAGTGTGCCATGGCAAATTTTCTGGAATAGTGTTGGCGGGAGGTAAAGGAAAGCAAAAACTCAAAAAAATGCTAGAAGACGATTCTCTGCGAGTTGAATTAAGTAATGATATAATTGGGGTGCAAATAGCCGCTTCCTTAAAGAACATCTTAGCCATTATGCTAGGGATCTTAGCTGGAAAGGGAGAAGGGGACAATGCTCGAGCTTATGTATTGACTAAAGGTTTAGAAGAAATAAAGACCTTAGGATTGAAATTGGGAGCGAAGAAAGAAACTTTTTATGGATTAGCCGGATTAGGCGACATGATTGTAACCTGTACCAGTGTGCATTCCCGTAACTTTTATGTGGGAGAGCAGGTAGGCAAAGGCAGAAAATTGGATGAGGTTCTAGCAGAAATGAAAATGGTGGCGGAAGGAGTTACATCCTTAAAATCTGCTTTAATTCTGGCAGAACAGTTTCATCTTAAACTGCCCATTATTCAAGGAGTACAACAAATCTTGTATGAGAATAAGGATGTTAAGGAAATATTAAAAAATATTTAAGACTTTAAAATAATTATTTTACTTCTTCTTTCCTTTCTTCTCTTCCTTGGGAAAGATTCCTTCCATCACTTTTTCTTGGAATCCTACAAATATCTTACCATCAATATCAATTACGGGAACGGCCATTTGGTGTGATTTCTCAATCAGTTCATCACGATAAGTGTCGCTTTCAGTAATATCCATATCCTGAAAAGAAACTTTATTCTTTTTGAACCACTCTTTAGCCTTCTGGCACCAAGTGCAGGTAGGGGTGCTGTAAATTTTGACTTCCATGGATTTTTACCTCAAGATATTGATTTTGTTGATTTTAAACTTAAATTGTTCAATTTAAGATACTTTAGCTAGAAAGGGGATAGTTTTATATATAATTTTTCTTTTTATTTAAGATATGTTAAAAGAGGTTCCTTCTAAAGTGTGGATAGTGGTTAATGTCTCTTTAGGTGTAATAGCTCTGCTTCTGCTTCTAAGTTTCTTTGGAATCACTCTTCCTTCCTTAGGTCAAGTGCAATATGTGTTAGATCGAGAAGAACCTTTGTGCGTAGTTAATTGGCAAGGACAACTTAATTCCTGGCCGGAAATAGATTCTTGCTGCTTAGAAGCAAGAAAACAGTTAGAATGTTTCTTTTACCAACAGCAGACGGATTTAGGAAGAATCGATTGGATCTGTAAAACCGGAAGTGGCAGTGTAAGTTATGGTTTGAACAGCAAAGTTTACCGCTACTGTCAGCAACAGAGTTATTGGAGATAGAATATTTTATGAACAAAACCAAAAGCAAAAAAAAGAACCAAAACCAGAAAGTTAAAGATAAAAAGTGGAACGTCCATAAGAAATTATTTTTTGGACTATTGATGGTAGTTCTTGCTTTGGCTTTCTTGAACGTAGCTAAAGCTAGTGGTTGGCTCATTCCTTCTCAGAAACCAATCGAAATTAAAGATAAGGTGATTTCTTTAGATTCACTCACTTTAGACCAAAAAATTGCTCAAATGGTGATTGTGCATGGGGGCCAATGGAACTTGGAAGCCTGGAAAAAGATGCAAATAGGCGGAATACATCTATTTGCTATGAAGGACGCACAACTATATCAAGAACTGATTTCTAAATATCAAGAAAATGTCACTATTCCGTTCTTAGTTACTGCCGATTTGGAAGGATGTTGGAATCCTTTCTCTTATTTCCGCAATTTTACTGCTTTAAGAGATATTTCTACGGAAGAAGAAGCCTATGCTGCTGGTAAAGAAGAAGGAGCATTTTTACACCAACTTGGTTTTACAGTAGACTTTTCTCCCGTGGTAGATCTTAAAGACGAAATTTGGAACTGTCGCAGTTTTCCGGGAGATAAAGAAGAAGTTACCAAACTAGCTCAAGCTTATATTAATGGTTTGCACAGCGAAAGTATCATCGCTACGGCTAAACATTATCCCGGAAAGACGTTAGTAGTGCGTGATCCGCATAAATATATCGTTTCGGCGGAGATAGAAGCTAATGACGTTTATCCCTTTACTATCTTATCTCAAGATAAAGAATTAAAAGGGATGATGGTCAGCCACATCATCTCTAGCGGGGCGGTGGACTCCTTTGGAAAACCAGCCGTAGTTTCTGTAGAAGCTTTAAACGATTTGAAAAGTAGTTTTTATGGAATAATCTTTAGCGATGAAGTGAACATGCTCGGATTGAAAGATTATTATTCTTCTCCAGACGAGTTGTACCTGGCGGTATTCGCGGCTGGAAATGATGTAATAATTAATTTTAATGAGGATCCTAACGAGATCTATCATATGATTCAAGTGGTAAGGGCAGCAGTGGAAGAAGGAAAAATTTCCTTGGAGCAGATCGATGCTTCCGTAAAGAAGATTCTGGAATTGAAAGGGTTTAAGGTAATTTAATTTGGGATATTATTTTTAATTATCTTCTTCACTAGCGATACGTTTAAATAGGCATAGTTCTTCTTTTTCTAAAGAGGGATAAGATGAAAATAAATATTTTAATGGTTTTAGGATTGTTGCTAGTGGTGAGTTTAATAACGGCCTGTAGCAGTACGGTTTCTGATCAACAGACAGCTAATACTCCTGTAGATACTTCTCCGAAAGAGGATATTCCGAGCGGAATTACGGGAGCAGCAGTAGGAGTTTTAACAGAAGAAGTAGAAGAAAAGTCTCTTCCTACCAACATCTGGGTACAAGAATTAAAGTTGAAAAGTAGTAATATTAAAAATTATCATTATTATTATATCTCTAATTATCGTAATCCTAACGGGTTGTATATTGAAGATAACAGTTATAAAGTTTATGTTTACAATACAAAGGTAAAAAAAGAGTATTCTCAAACCCAATTCCTTAACAAAAGGTTTTCTTATAATGAAGTATATCTAGATAATGTTAAGCATACTGCTTATGGAACTTGCACTCTAAAAGGTATTTCTTGTGATGAAATGGAAGGGAAATATTTAATTCTCAACTATTTTGAAGAATTGGTGAAGATTACTCCGTTAGATTTGGTAGAAAAGCTGGATCGAACCGCTAAATCCTTAAGCAGCGAGGAGCTGTTTGATAATCGTGAAGCAACTTTAATTGTTTCTAAACTACCGGACGGAACTTTAGAAAAGTTGTGGGTAGATAACTTTTATGGCTTGCCCATCAAACGGATTGTTTATATCTTGAATAATAACGACGAAGAAGTGATTTTGGAAACGCATACTTTTACTTCTATTTCTGCCGGAGCGGGAGCAGTTAGTCCAGTAGAAGTAAGCCTACCAGAAGGGTTGACCTTACAACCTTAAGAAGGGAACGGGGGTAAATATATTTTTTGCCCACAACCTTTTTAAATAGCTTTCTAATTTAAACTTAAATGGGGTATCTAAGCTATTAGTTATAACCCTAAAGATAATAATTATTAAACAATCATTGAGGTTTCAATAAAAATGGCTGAGAAGAAAGAAGAAAAGGTACAAAAGAAAGTTAGCAAAATTAAAGTTAAAAAGAAATTATGGTACAAAATTATCGCTCCTAAGATTTTTGCCAATAAGGAAGTGGGAGAATCTTATTTAAGTTCTCCCGAAAGTGCTATTGGAAGAACAGTTAAGGTTAGTTTAAGAGAATTAACCAATAATATGAAAGACCAGAATAATTATATCGTTCTACAAATCAATAAGGCAATGGGAAGTAATTTAAACACAGTATTAATTGGATACGAATTAAGTACTGCCGGAGTGAAAAGAGCCATCCGTAAAAATGCTAATCGTCTAGATGATACTTTTAAATTTAAAACTAAAAGTGGCCGAGCAGTTATTGTTAAGACTTTAATGGTTACGGTGAACAAAATTCAACGTTCTCGCGGAGCGATGTTACGTAGTAAGCTGAAAGAAGTTCTTCAAGAAGAAATCAACAATTCCGGTTTTGATAATTTTGTTTCTAACCTAGTAACGCAGAAAGTTCAGAGTGGAGCTCGTAAAAGATTGAATAAAATTTATCCTTTACGAGATTTGTCCATCCGCGTGCTTAAATTGGAAGAAAAAGGATTAGTTCAGGAAGAAGTAGTAGTTGAAGACCATTCCGCTCCGGAAAATACCGAAAAAGTGGAAGAAAAAGAAGAGATTCCTGAAACTGCTGCTGAAGAGAAGGAAGAATAATTTTTATTCTTTTATTATGAAATTTCTGGCTTTTGTGGATTTGCATGAAGATAGAAAGGTTTTACAAAAGTTACTGGAAAGAGCTAAGCAAGAAGATATTGATTTCTTAGTTTGTGCCGGGGATCTAAGCCAGTTCGGACATAATTTGGGTTATGTCTTAAGGCAGTTGGATAACTTGGGAAAAAAGATGTACTTAATTCCCGGAAACCACGAGAGCGATCAAGTGTTTAATAACATTTTACCTAATTATCCTAACTGTATGAATCTTCACCAAAAGGATTTAGAAATTGGAAATTATATCTTTCTCGGCTATGGGGAAGGAGGCTTTGCTCGAGAAGATGCCGAATTTAGAAAAATAGCGCGAGAATGGTATGGTAAACATAAAGAAAGAAAAACAGTGCTAATTACTCATGGGCCGCCTCACAACACTACCGCTGATTTTATCGAAGGAAATCATGTCGGAAATAGGGATTTTCGCGCTTTTATTGAAAGAATCAAACCTCAACTAGCTATTTGCGGACATATCCATGAAAATGCCGGTGCCATGGATAAGATTGGAGAAACTAAAGTGGTTAATCCCGGTTGGGAAGGGATGGTTATTGAACTGAATTAAAAATATTTTATAATCTCTTATTCCGTCTCCATAAACACTTTCTTCACTTTGATAGCAATACCCTTATCTTTGGTATTAATTTCTACTGCCGACATTTGGGCTTCTCCCATGGCTACCAATTCTCCTTTCAAACTGAGGATGGCGACTACTTCTTCTTTACGGAAATTTTCTAATTTACAGACTCCGGGGATAGCTAAATCTCGGCCATGAGTAATACTGATAATGGCGCTGTCTAATATCCAGCATTTTGGGAGATATACTAGAGCAGATTCAGCCGGCTGCAAACAATATTTAATGAATTTATCGTTGTTTTCTTCCTTATAAAAATGATAAGCATCATCCAAGTCGTTTAAGGTAACTAGATGATCTTTCTCGGTAAAGGGGCCGGCTTGAGTTCTTCTTAATTCAGCCATGTGCGCTCCGATACCTAGTTCTTGACCCAAGTCATGGCACAACTTTCGGATGTAAGTTCCGGCCTGGCATTTGACGCGGAAGAGAACTTCCTGTCCTTTTATTTCTAAAAGTTCAAATTCATAAATCTCTCTAATCCTAACTTCCCTTTTCACCGCACTTTTGATGGGCGGAAGTTGTTTTATCTTTCCGATAAACTTTTTTACCCCTGCTTGCAATAAGGATTCTTCTATCAACTTATGCAAATGCATAATCCCAACATATTCTTTGGGCGCAGTGAGCAAGAATTCCGTAATTCTGGTGGCTCTTCCCAATCCAATCGGCTGCACTCCAGTCACTTGCGGATCCAAAGTTCCGGAATGGCCAGCTTTAGTTATTCCCAGAATCCTTTGCGCGTAATCAGAAACTTGATGAGAAGTGGGTCCTTTAGGCTTGTCTAAATTGACGATGCCGCATTTAATCAATTCTTCTGGGGTTCTTTCATTAGGATATTTTCCGTATATTCCTTGGGCTTCCTTCTTGATGAAGATTTGAGTGGACATAAAGAATGATTTTCATTAACAGATTATTAAATCTTTGGGAGATTTATTCAGAGGAGCAAAGCTTTATAAATAAAGTGTGCTGTGATATTAGTAATGGCAGAACAACCACCTAGTGAAGAACAGATTATGATTAGAGTGAGGGTTCCGCAAGGTAGAGAAGTTCTAGGCGTGGTGCAACAACGTTTGGGTGGAAGCAGAATGAGGGTGCTTTGTTTGGACGGGAAAGAAAGAATCTGCCGCATCCCAGGAAGATTAAGAAGAGCCTTATGGGTAAGAGAAAATGATGTGGTCATTATCGAGCCGTGGGAATTGGGTGGAGATGAAAAGGGAGACGTGGTGCACAAATATAAAAGCAAATCTGAAGTAGAATTCTTGAAGAAGAAAGGTTATCTGAAGAATCTGGAAGCGGAGTTTTAAGTTGTTTTTCTTAATAATTGTTTGGCATCTTTAACGCTATAAACAAATATATTGTTTCTTATCATAACAAATAGAGGATAGAAATGCTTATATATTCTCGTTACTGAACTTAAAACATGGCAAAATCATCATTAAGATTATTCGTTTATGCTTTATTGTTAACGTTACTTCTGTTTGGACTGATTCGTATGATTCTAAGTGTGGGTGGAAATCTGTTCAATTTAGAACTATTTGTTTTCATCATATTTTTAGCTTTAACTTTAGGGGGATTGGTGGGCTATAAAACTTTGGGAGAAGAGGTGTTATTTTGGGTGTTTTTGTTCTACCTGATGAACCTACTAGGATTGTGGTTCCTTTTAGGCAGCGTCAGTGTAGTGCTTTTAATTTTGGCTTTGATGGGATTAATCTTAGCCCTTCCCAAGAAAAGAAAGGTTAAGTCGGTTCCGGCAGAAGAAGAGTTGCACAGCGAAGTGTTTGATCCGGGTAAAGCGGTTCCAGAAGCTAAAACCAGTAAGGTGAAAGGAGAGAAAGCAGAAGTAGCTAAAGAAGTAACTTTTACTCCTGGAAAATATGTAGCCAGCAAATCTTCTAATGTTTATCATGAACCTAAGTGCGATTGGGCCAAGAAGATTCGTGATGGAAGAAGGATTTGGTTCGAAAGCAAGGAAGAAGCTAAGAAGAAGGGCTATCGGCAACATAGTTGTGTGAATTGATTAATCTCTTTTTTAAGATTATTTCTACTTCTTTTTCCAATACCAAATAACTAATCCTATTATTGAAACTGAGATACAAGCATCTGCTAGATTAAATGCAGGCCACCAACCAAAGTCAATAAAATCAATTACAAAACTGCGGAAGAAGCGATCGATCATGTTTCCTAAAACCCCCCCCAACAATACTGCAAAAAGGATTTGCGTCCGATAATTCTTATCAATCTTTTGATAGTTGAATAAGATTAGTATCGCGGCAAGGGCGGAAATGATTCCTAAGAACAAAGCTTGATTCTGGAAGATACCGAATCCGGCTCCAGTATTTTTAACCAAGTGGATTAGTAAGATTTCAAGATTCCAATTAGGAGTTAAGGTTAGAATAAAGTATTTGATTAATTGGTCCAATAGAACTATCAGTAAAGTGATTCCCGTAAACCATAAGGGAAACTTATACTTAGAAATAAAAGGTTCTTTTACCATAATCTGGGCGGAGCTTTAGGTTCTCCCCGTTCTATTTTGTCTAATCTCTGCTCGATGGCACTGAGCATGGCTCTGATGGTATCTAATTTGCTATTGATTAAATCTAGATCGCGATCTCCAGAAGGACCCATAGCAGGTTTAGAAGAACCGGGATAAAGAGCGGAGCGGGAAGCTTGGGCATATTGTTGTGGAGAAGCTCCCGGAGAAGCAGTTTGCGGTTGATCGAAAGCAGATTGTTCTGGAGGGAATCCTTCTTGTTCCTGATTCTGTTCAAATCCTTGAGCAAAAGGATCCGGTTTATTCATATCTCTTTCTGCTACTTGATCAAAATTGAACTCGTCCTCTTTTTTCCAAAAGGCTAGTTTGCTGAATAGGCTCATATTAGATAGAATAACCTTGGGGTTTTAAAAGGTTTTCATGACTGATGCTGTGTAGCTATTTGAACGTAGCGGTGGGAGAACACCAATTTTTCCACTAGGTCATCAATCTTTAATCTGGTTTTTTCTATGTATACCGCAGAAGTGCTAGTAAAGAAATCTTGCATTTCTGGCGGTAAATCAAAGAAATATTTTGCGGAAAGTCCGATTAAAGGATAACTTGGAAGCCCATGCTCCTTTAGCCACCCTACTACTGCTTTTCCATTAAGTGGAAAGCTAGAATCACAAATAATTGCTCCAGGAGTAATTCTTTCTAAGTATGTTCGAGCCAATTGGGCGGTATGTACATTAACAACAAAGGGATTATCTTCACATTCTCTTATTACCCGCTCCACTTCACTCTGCGCCTCTTCGGGAGGGAGCTTAGTCATTATATCTAAAGTTTTTATTTTCATTCCTGAACCGTATTCTCGAGAAATTTTGTCATGTTCTATGAGAACGCAAGCACAATCATACATAACGTGTTCCCATTGGTCTTCGATCCACAAAATCGTATTCAGTCGAAATAAATGTTCAGTCATATAATTTATAATTACTTTATTTACTTTAAAAATATTTCTATGTTTTAAGGACAGATTTAGAGCAAAAGCTTATAAACCTCCTTTCTCTCTTAAGCTTATGGCAAAAGAAATGGATAAAACTGAAAAAGTGGGCTTTCATAAGGGCTCTTTAGCTACTTTAACCAAAGAACGAGAAGAATTAATGCGCATCTTACAGATTGTAGAACAACTAATGCAGATGCATATCAAAGAGTTAAAAGATTTGGGTGTAGATTTAGTAGCGATGGCCAAAGAAGCTAAGGACGATACTAAGAAGCTCAAGGGCAAGAAACCGATTGAAGACGTTCTTAGATAATTTTTTCTTCTTGTTTTTATAAATTTTAAAATAAACTTAAATAATAAATATTTTTTACTTCTTCTTTATACCTGCGGAGATTAAGAAGATTATCGTTGCTAATAGCATTACAATTCCGGCTAATAACCACACGATTCCAAAGTCTGCCGGAGCAGTGATTATTTTAGGTGCAGCAACTGGGGCAGTCGGAGCAGGATTACTAGGAACACTAGAAACGAAATAAACGTTTAATGGCTCCACCGTTACCGAGGGCTCAGGAGCAGCGGCTTTAACCGGTTCTTTGACGTAATATCCATATTCATCGTAATAATAATCGTAATGGTTGTAGTAATGATCATCATAATCAGAATGGCCATAGTAATCTCCTCCGATTAAATCCTCAATTCTATTCTGAAAATCAGCGGCATTGTCTCGCAGGTCTTTGACGTCATCAATAAGTGCTTCGGAACCATCAGCGTCTCGGATGTCTCCAATTAAAGTAATAGCATCATCTTCTAAAGAAGAAAAATCGCTTTTAACGTCTCTTAAATCTCTTTCATATTTTAATTCATAGTACTCATCAGAATCTTGGGCATCGAGATATCCTTCTTTGTAATGGGTGTATTTGTCCACCAAATTATAATATTCACTCCTTAAATCGCGGTATTGGTCTTCGAAGTCAGTAGCAGCCCAAACTGCCGGCAGTGCCAAGAATATGGCCAAAATCAAGAATCCATAACAGTATCTTTTCATGAACTATCTGGGTGGAAGGGGATATATAAAGATTTGTTTACTTTAGAATATCATTGTATCTTATTATAATTAATTAAGAAAGAATAATAAAAAAGAAAAAGAATCTTCTTATAACAGCATTAGCAAGAAGATAATTACGGCTAAAACGGCTACAATCCCTGCTCCTAATACTACTAAAGGCATAACTTCTCCTTCCGAAGCGGTGTTCGCGGGAGGAGTAACTGGAGCTGCCGGAAGAACAAAGTTTAATTTATGCACTTCTACCGGAGAGTTAGACTTCAAGCTAGGGACAGAAACCGGTTTACTCTGAACCACGGTAGTACTGCCAGTACTGCTGCTTCCTTGATCCAATAACTTTTCAATCTTACCCTTAAGTTTGGTGATATCTTCTTGTAAAGAGTCTAGATTGTCTAGTAATTGTCTGTAATCCCCGGAAGCATGTTCAACTTTGTTGATTAAGTCGTCTACGTCTTCCTCTAAGCTGTCTAAAGAGTCAGTAAGATCATTTAATTCGTTCTTATGCTTCTTGATATCCTTAGCATCATTTTTATCTTTAGCTTTAAGATATTCTTTTCTGTAATCAACGTAATCATCTCCATACCCTTGTAATTTCGCGTTTAATTCATTGTACTGGGTAACGAAAGTATCTACCGGAAGAGGAGTAGGATCACAGACATCTCCAACTTTATCTCCATCAGAATCTTTTTGATCTGGATTAGCTACAGTGGGACAATTATCTTTGCTATCTTCGATGCCATCCTTATCGGTGTCGGTAGGAGGTACGATTGGTTCACAAGCATCTCCTACTCCATCTTTGTCAGTATCTTCCTGCAAGGGATTAGCTACAATAGGACAATTATCTTTGCTATCTTCGATGCCATCCTTATCAGTGTCGGTAGGGGGTATAATTGGTTCACAAGCATCTCCTACTCCATCTGCATCAGTATCTTTCTGGTCAGCATTAGCCACAGTCGGACAGTTGTCTTTAGTATCTTCGATACCATCCTTGTCAGTATCTACGGGAGGTCTGATTCTTTCTGCACAAGCTCCTTCTTGACAGGTTTCTCCATTAGGACACATCTGTAAAGTGAATCCTCCATACTCTCCAGTACAAATTTGCTCTTTGACCAGATCCCCTTCACAAACGTCAAGAATAGTGTTTCCTTTGACGGTAATGCTTCCTTTGGTGTGTATATCTATTCCATTATCGGAGTCAACACAATCAGAAATCTCGCAAGCATCTCCAATTCTATCTGCATCAGAATCTTCCTGATTAGGATTAGCTACGGTAGGACAGTTATCTTTAGTATCTTCAATTCCGTCTTTATCCGTATCGATTACTTCTGTAATACAAATGTCTGCTGGTTTCCAACTATCTAAGTAGCTTTGAGTAGCAGAGGCTAAGGTCTCAAATTGGTGAGCTAAGGCTTCGATTCTATCTGCTAATTCTGTGTATCCTTTAGATTTGGCGGCCAAAGTAACTTCTGTTAAGGATAAATAAGCATTATTAGCACGTATAATCCCAGAAGTGATCATTCCCTTTTGAAATTCTTGTACCCCGGGAGAACAACTGTTTTGAAGTTGGTCTGCACTATCTTCAATTAATTGATCAACGGTATTATATTCGATAGTGTATAAAGTTAATAGCTGTTCGTATTTCTGCAAATTACTATCACAAGCATCTCCCATTCCATCTTCGTTGGTATCTTTTTGATCAGCATTAGCTACAGTAGGACAGTTGTCTTTAGTATCTTCGATTCCGTCTTTATCGGTATCTACCGGAACAACTATTTCTACGCAGGCTCCGTCTTGACAAGTTTCTCCGGATTTACAGAATAAATAAGTAAAACCTTGTTTTCCTTCTACACACATTTCTTCTTTTACGGCATCCCCTTCACAATGGTCGTAAATAATATTTTCTTTCTGTCCGTTAGTAGTATAACCTTTGGTATAGGCGTCTTCTCCATCAGAATCAAAACAATCAACATATTCTGAATCACAAGCATTACCTAATCCGTTATAATCATCATCTAATTGGTCGGGATTGTAAACGTCAAGGCAATTGTCGTCACCGTTATGAATTCCATCAATATCTACATCGCAAACATCTCCCATTCCGTCTCCATTGGTATCTTTTTGGTCAGAGTTTGGTTCCCACATACAATTGTCTTGGTCATTAGGAACACCATCAAAATCAAAGTCTACCTTGGATTGTGCTAGGTAATTTTCCAACTTGATTATCATGTTCTGTAAATCAGTTAGATCTTGAGTAAAGATGTCTATAACGGTCTTGAAACCATACCACAAATCAGTTTGTTTATAATAATCGGCTAATTGATAATCCGTTTTAGCTTTTTCTAAGTCTGCAGAAATGCTAGCTTCTTGTTTTTGAATCGTTTCTTGTAACTGTTGTACTACTGATTCATCTTCTTGTTTAGTAATAGCAGTGTTAACAGCGTTACCTAAAACAATCAATTGCTGATTATAATCTTTATAATGTTGATTTAAAGTAGCTAGATCGTTCTTTAAAGCTTCAATCTGGGCTTCCTTATTCTCTTGCTCTGTATATATTCTCAACTTAGCGAGTAAATCGCGGCTTTTCTGTTTCAAATCTGCAAATTTTGTGATAATCTCTGCTATCTCTCGACTCACAAATCCTTTTGAAAAGACCGGTGGTGCTTCAAACTTTGATTCTAATTCTATAATCTGCTTCTGGATATTGTAAACTTCCTTCTGTAGTTTCTTAGCTTCACCGATTCCATAATCTCTTTGAATAGTGGTGTCTATATCTTCTTCTAAGCTGTTCATAGATTCTGTAATGGCAGTTAAACCCTGATTGATTTCTTGGTAATCTACGGTTCTGCTTTCGGCTAGAGAAAACGAACTAAGAACGCTTAACAATAAAACCCCTAACACCAGAACAAATAAGTTTTTTCTTCCCATAGTTAATAGCTCCTTAATTTTTAAGTTGATTTCTACTATAGAATAGTAACACATTTATAAATGTTTCGGAGAAATAAGTACTATCTAGTGATGACTTGTTTTAGAAAGATGAACTTTTATCTTAAAGAATAACTTCGCCGCGATGAATCTTAGGCATGAAGTTGAGAATCTTGCCTTCTTTATATCTGGCGCAGCCTAAAATGTCTTCTTTGTACTTTAATAATATTAGTCTGCTTTCTTTACCGCATTCTTTTGGAAGGTCTGCACCGGTAAAATAATGTTTCAGTTCTTCTTTTGATAATTCTATTACATTTTTTAGTTGGACTTTATGTTTCTGAGCTTCTGTTCCTAGCAATTGAGCTCCTTCTTTGCTTAAGCGAAACTCTTCTCCCAAATCTTCTCCAAAATAGAGTCCCATTTTATCTACAATCAGTTTATCCCAATCTACTTTAGCTACATCTTTGTTGATTAAGAATATTTTCTCTTTTTCAGTTCTAAGATAAGCATAATCTTCCGGCGGAGCATAGCCAAATTCTATTTCTAGCTGCTGTTTTAACTGCCGGATCTCTTTGGAATTGAGGATGGTAAGGGTTTGCATCATCCCACTCCCCATACCGGATTATTTCTGCGCTTAATCTCAGCGATCTCGCGCAATACTTCCAATTCGGTTTTAGAAAGATGTTTCTTTAACTCTTTCAATTTCTTGAAATCATCTTCCGGTAAGTCAGTATATAAGAAGTCTCCTTCGTTGATTTGTCTGCCCACTGTCATTCCATCCAGAGCCATAGCTAACTGCTTTCCTTGCGCCGCTAAACTGACATTTTCTTGTTCTTCCTGCATACTTTTGACGGTAGTGAGAGCCTTACCTTCTCCGTTCATAACCGGATCGCCGCTTTTTATCTGTCCCACTTCAATTTCTACTCCGATAATAGCTGGATTGTTCTGACGGAAGACGTAACCTTCCAAGAATAAGAATTTACAAGGACGGACAATTTTCGATAATTCTTTCAGTTCAATCTCTTTCTTCAGGTTTTGGATATAAGCTTCATATTCTTCAATAGTTTTGTAAATGACATTATTGGTAATAATTTTAAATTTTTTAGCTTTGATGTATTCTTCCAAGTCTACCGGTATGTTAATGTTAAACCCTAGAATCACGCCCACAAATTCATCCTTATCCCGCAATGATTCTAATTGAGAAAGATCTTTTTTAGTAATATCGCCGAGGGAAGCAGAAGCGACCGGAATTTCACGAGAGAGGAGAAGGTTGCGTAGAGCTTCTAATCCTCCGATCGTATCTGATTTGATAAGGATTCCGATACATTCATCACATTCCACAATCACTTCGCTTACTTCTAATTGCACTTCGGCTTTAAGCAGTTCTATTTCTTCTACTTTTCCAGTGCAAGAACGGAGAGGCATACCGGCAAGAGCTTTTTCCAATCCAGGTGCAGAAATTTTTACTCCAGTCGCCGCAACCGCCTCTTTCACATTTTGGAATTTAGCTTTTTTCTCGCGCATCTCCGCTAATTCTGCCGGTTCTAATAAAGCGCGGACTTTAGCTACAATGGCTCCGTCAATTCCGCCGATAATGATGGTGTCGTTGACTTTTAAGGTTCCGTTGTATAAGATAGCGTTTAAAGTAGTACCTAAACCTTGTTCTTCTTTTACTTCTAGAACGGTACCTTTAGCATTTCCTTCTTCTTCTATCTCTAATTTCTTTTCTAAGAATTTTTGCGCTAATCCGGTAAGGACCATTAACAATTCTGGAATTCCTTCTCCCGTTTTCGCAGAAATGGGGACGATAGCCAATTGTTTAGTATAATCCTGCACGCGATCGAAGCGTTCTGATTCTAATCCTAACTCCGCAAACTTTGCTACCAATTCGTACATCTTAGTTTCAAATAAACTTTGCAGTTTGATATCTAAATTAATGAGGTTGTCTAACAAATATTTTTCTGGATCATAATTCCAGCCGTTAATTAAATCAATTTTATTAGCAGCAACGATGAAAGGAACTTTATTAGCCTTAAGGATCTCGATAGATTCTAAAGTCTGCGGTTTAAAACCTTCGTTGATATCAACTACGATAATAGCAATGTCTGCCAGAGAGCCGCCACGTTTTCTTAAAGTAGTAAAAGCGGCATGACCGGGAGTATCAATGCACAATAATCCCGGAACAGTAAGTTTTCCTTTCATGGAATCTAAAAGCTTACCACACACTTTTTTGATAGTTTCAATAGGAATGATAGAAACGCCGATGGCTTGAGTAATGCCGCCGGCTTCTCCCGAACAAACGGCAGTTCGTCTAATCTTGTCTAACAAGGAAGTCTTGCCATGATCGACATGTCCCATTGTTGCTACTAACACTTTACGTAAAGCCATATCCTTTATAGAATTAGAATGGTTTTTAAAGTTATTCTATTTTTCCGGTCTTATGACTTTAACTACCGAACATTCCATTAAAATCAAAGCAGAACTGCCTAAGATTGTTTCTCAAGAGATGGATGTGTTCTATAATCCAGTAATGGCTTCTAATCGCAATATTTCTATTACCTTACTTAATTCGTTAGAAAATATTGAGATGAACCTCTGCGATCCTTTGGCCGGAAGTGGAATTCGCTCTTTACGATTCTTGAAAGAGTTGAAGAAGAATAAGATTAAACATCTGTACGTTAACGATATGAAAGATGATTTTAGTAAAATCTTTTTAGAGAACGCTAAGCTGAATAAAGTAAAGCTAGATAAAAATAAGTGTTTTATCTTCAATAAAGAAGCCAACCTCTTTATGCAGGAACAGATTGGCTTTGATTATATCGAAATAGATCCTTTTGGTTCTCCCAATCCTTTTCTAGCCACAGCCGTAGCCAGAATCTCTCGAGGAGGAATTATTGCAGTTACTGCTACCGATACAGCAGCATTAACTGGAACTTACCCTTCGGTTACTAAAAGAAAATATTGGGCTACTTCTTTCAAGAATTATCTGATGCATGAATTGGGATTAAGAATATTAATTAGAAAAATTCAATTGCAAGGGATACAATTTGATAAAGCTCTTGTGCCGATACTTGCTTATCACAAAGACCATTATTTTAGGGTTTATTTTCAGAATCGTCGGGGCAAAGATGATTGCGATACTCTCTTGAAACAGCACCAATACTTTTTGTTCTGTAAAAAATGTTTGAATTTTAAGACATCTATTTATAATAAGGAAAAATGTAGGTGTGGAGCAGAATTTATTTTCTCCGGTCCATTATGGACTGGAACATTATCTAATTCTGATTTGCTGAAAAAGATGGTTTCTGAGAACAAATTCTTAGAAGAACAGAAGTTTTTAGAATTGTTGTTAGAAGAATCACAGAGCAAACAAGTAGGCTTTATTGATGTGCATGAAACTGCCAGCTTGCAAAAGAAGAATCCTTCCAAGATGGAAGATGCACTAAAAAAATATAAGGGAGTAAGGACGCACTTTAGTGTTCATGGAATTAAGGTTTAATCTTTTTTAAAGTAACTTTATCAAATCTTTGGTTTTCCATACTTTTATTTTCTTTTGTTGACTAAAATGAGAATCATCTGACCAAATATCCGAACCGGTAGCTAAAGCCGCAGCGATGAAGGGAGTATCGTCAGGATCTACTTCATCCATAATTTTACTCGCTTCGATCATATTTCCTTTAATTAAATCATCATTTAGAAGAATAAACTTCTCCTTTAGTTTAGACAGAACCAGTTCAAATTTCTCCTTGTTTAACCCTGATTTTTTTAAAAGTTCATCTTGGTGTTTTTCAATCTCTTGTTCTGAGAAAGTTAAGTAGATTAATTCCCAATTGGAATGAAAGATAATATATCTAGAAAAAGAATCTTTAATTAAAGCCGCCATGATTCTATTGGTATTGATGATCAGTTTCATCGGAATCTTTTGGCTATTTCATGTTTGATTTTGTGACCGATCCTTTCGGCATCTTCTTCGGTTAAAGTACTCTTTTCCAGAAGCTTATCCATCCAATGCAGTTCCCTAATCTTCTTCTCAAAAGCCTGTCTGGCTACATCACTCCACTTAATTTCGGTGTGGAATTGCATCTCTTTGTGTACTTCTTCCGGTATCGATAAAGTCATATTTACCATGTTATGTGTGCTATTTGTTAACACATATTTAAACCTTTCGGTTTAAACTCCAGAAGACCACAAATTCTTAATTCCATAACGGAGCATGGGCATTATTCCGGTAAATATTCCAGTAAGGCCTACCTGCGTTATTACTGATGCGGCAACAGGGTCTACTTCTAATTTTTGTAAAGCATATTGTGCCACTACTCTTGCTCCAGTATATGCTGCGGTCAAAACCCCAAAGAAACTGCCATATTCCCCTAATTTTCTTCCAACTTTTCTTAAACTTAGTTTATCTTCCCTATCTTTTAATTCTTCTCTATCTCTATAAAGAAATTGTCCGAATAAAGTAATATAATAACTGGATAAATCTGTTACTGTGGCCGTCAAGGTTAAAGCTTCATCAGATTCAACATTAAAATATTTTTTAGCGAGATGAGTTACTACAGCAGTAATACCTATAGATGTGGCAGCCGCAACTACGTTGTTCCCCATCGTTACCCATTCTTTTTGATAAGATCTTTTAATCCAGCTTTCTTTTACTTTTTTTTCTAAGTTTTCCATCTCTTCTTCAGCAACAAAGCAATATTTAAATACTAGCTCCCCCTGAGGGGTACCTATGAAAGACTTTGAACCACTCTTGAAAGAAATAGGATTAACTGAATCAGAAAAGAAGGTCTATTTAGCTCTGCTTAGTTTAGGAATTTCGACTCGTAATAACATCGTGAAAGAATCGGGAATTTCAGGTTCAAAAGTCTATGAAGTTTTAGAGAAATTACAGGAGAAAGGATTGACTTCTACTTTTATCGAGAATAAGATAAAAAATTTTAAGCCTACCAATCCTCACCAATTGTTAAACTATTTGGAAAAGAAAAAAGAAGATATCTCTTCCTTAGAGAAACAAGCTAAATTAGCCATCCCTGGGCTCTTGTCTTTGTTTAATTCTTCTAAAGAGGAGCAGGAAGTAGAAATTCTTTTAGGAATGAAAGGATTAGAGATAATCTTTCGTGAACAGGTAGAGATGCTTAAATCTGGTGAAGTTTGTTATGTCATCGGTGGAACTAAAGGAATGGATGAAGAAGCAGTATGGTCTTTTTTTCGGAAAATTCATATTTTGCGTGAGCAAAAGAAAATTAGGACGCATATGCTCTTTAATAGGAGACAGAGAAAGACGACTGAAGATTTGTACTCTAACAAACAATTTCCTGGAACTAAGAACAAGTATATTGAGCATACTTCTCCTGTAGCGATAAATATCTATCGCGATAGGACTGTAATTATTGTATTTGGTAAGAAAATTACTTCTATTTATATTAAATCTGAAGAAGTTGCGCAAAGCTTTTTAGAATACTTTCAAATGATGTGGAAAATAGCGAAGGATTAGAGCGGTAGAAACTCAATTTACTTTTTAAAACAGCAATATTTTATGTAATTAACTAACATATTTTTATGTAAGTTACTTACAAAAGATTTATATAGTTACTAACATAAATGAACGTTATGCGAATAGAAATGCACCTGCAGGCTTTTGAAGAGAGAAAAGAAACCATCTTTAAGTGGGCGGTAGAGGTGAGAGGGATAGAGAACTCGCAGCGAATTATCGGAGATAATGCTTCTAAAGCGATCACGGAATTACTCTCTGCTTATTTGCATCAGCAAAATAAAGTAGAAGAAGGGTTCCAGTTAAATCATGCTTGGTTTAAGTCCGATACTGTTTTCCGGCGCTTACCTGAGTTTGAAAGGAAGGAAGAGATTGTCAGCTTAATGATTCAGTTAGAGATTATTTGTGAAAAACTTTCTTATGGGGCTCCTCGACCAATAGAGAGAGTAGAAGAAGCTTTGCATTTGTTTGAAACTTTAGAAAATATTCTAAAAGGTATGCTCAATGTTGAATAAAAACCATTTAATTGGATATGCACTCAATTTCTCTTCTTTTTTATTAGATAGTAAGATTGGGCCGGAAATAAGGAAGATTATTCTCTTTGGGTCTGTAGCTAGGGGGGATTTTAATGCTGAGAGTGATATTGACTTATTTGTTGATGCTGATGAAACTTTAGAAAAGGAAGTTGAAAAGAATCTGGCTCTCTTTAAGAGTTCTCAAGCAGGAAAAATTTGGAGATTAAAGGGGATAAGGAATGAGATTTCCTTGAAAGTGGGGGAGCTACAAAAGTGGTCTTTGCATCGGGAAGTGATTAGTTCAGGTATTCTTCTTTATGGTAAATATCAAGAGATTCCACCTAACATTAAATATTATTTACTAGTTAATATTGATGTGTCAAAGATGAAAAATAACCAACAAATGACGATTTGGAGAAAACTTTATGGTTATACCCAAAAAGTTGGCAAGAAAATTTACATTGGCAAAGGTCTAATAGAAAAATCAGGCGGAAAAAAATTAGGTAAAGCCATTTTTTTGGTGCCGATGGAGCATCGCCAGGAAATCATGACATTCTTAAATAAGAATAAAGTAATTTATAAGATTAATGAGATTTTTTCTGATTCTTTTTAACCAAGTGTCAGATTCATCTTGGCTACTTCCGTTAACTTTATTTAGGTAATATTTATATAAATAATAATCCTTCTTGAATAATGCCCGAAATGTTAGAGAAAGAAACCCAATTAAGAGAGATTTTTAGAAAATTAGAGACAGTAATTTACGACTTATCCACAAAAGCGTCAAAGAAAGAGGTTTTGTATTCAACCAATAAGAAGAATAGCAGATTAAATGTACTTCTAATCATAAGGAATCAACTAAAATATTTTAAATCAGTGAAACTAGTGAGTGAATCTAAACTTTTTGATTCTATTTCTGTTTTGAGCAGTAAAGAAAAGAAGCTTCTAAATTCATTTGCGGAACAAAAAGCTACAAAATTACTTGGTTTCAGAAGATTATGTTTTGCCTATTATAATTTATTATCCTCACAAAACCAATTATTTAATGAGAATCGGTTAGTAAGAACAACCCTTCTTTCTAAAGAAATTACTCTTGTCGATCAATTATTGTTTTGTTTGCAAGAGTCTAAAGTTGAATGTGTTTCCATTATTTATCGAGAAATTGCAGAAATCAAACCTCCATTTCGAATTAAAAATGTTGAAACGGTTGAAGAAAAAAAACAATTAATCCAAATCTTTCGCGAAGGGGCAGTTGGCGGAGGATATGAATCTAATTATGATAGAGAAGTAATTGCTATTGGTGTAGACGAAGAGGTTCTTGCGGGAATGCAAGTAACTTTCAAACCTAAGGGTGGTTTCTTGAACCAACCCTGTCCTACTTTTGATATAAATAATATTGGTTTAAGTGTAAGGTTCTGGAAGAAAAAATCTAATTTGGGAACTTCATTAATACAAAATCTAAAAGATGAATGCTTACGAGGAAGTGCTCTAGCTATAGCCATGACATCTACCCGGGCATCTGAGTTAGCTCGTAATAATGGATTTGTATTATTGTATCAACCTGATTTTTGGTTATGGTGTTTGCATCCAAAAGATAATCCTCTTTGTAAAAATTGTCGCAGAACGCTTCTTAAATTATGATCTCTGTTTTACTAACCCAGCGCTAAATCCATCTTAGCAACTTCGGCTGATTCTACTCCTTTAATCTCTTTCATCTGGGCGGCAATGGCTTCAAAATCAGAACTGTCCACATCATACATAGCTAAAACAAGAACAGCGACGATACCGAAGCCGATGGGATCTTCTTTACTTTGCATCTGTCCGATAGCTTTATTCTCTTTAGCAATCTTCAGAGCCGTTTCGGCAATCTCTTTGCGATCGGTTTCGGGAGATTCCGGCATCAGTCGAAAAGTGATTATTGCTTTAGCCATTTTAATTTGGTCCCACAAAATCGCAGTTAGGGCAAGTGTACTTGGTTCCGTTAGCCCGGCAATTCTCACAACGCACCAATTCGTATTTGTTGCATTTGGGACATTTAATAGTAACACTACCTACTTTGTTAACGACTCTCTTTTTACAAGAGATACAGGTTTTTTCAGTCATAGTTTAGATTTAAACCTTATCTATTTTATAAAGGTTACGAGAAATTCTATCTTAATTCCACCTTAATCTTTCCCTTAACCACTTTAAAGGTGATGGGAACGAATTGTTTGCATACATGCATATTAGTATAAGCATGCTCGCTAATTTCGGTGGTTTGGACTTCTGATCCGGGAAGCAAGGCCATAAAAGGAATTAATTGGTCTAATAAGTAATGGTCAGTCACATTCTTTTTATTAATTTCTTTGCTTAAGGCTTCTGTCGCTTCCTTTCCCACTTGTTCAGAACTCTTGTTCTTTTCTACTAAAGCATCTGCTCCTATAATTACTTGATTATCCGAATCAACTTTACCTTTTTCACTGAATAAAGCCCATAATACTATCTCTCCACCAACATTAAGAGTTTTGGCGTATTCGGAGCGGACATTTATCGGAACATCATATTTTCTTAGAGCCATCTCTGCTGTTTTCTTAATTCTTTCACCTACCTCTTTTTCTTGCAGTTCTGAAGAAACATTGACCACTCCACGAATTTGCTCTAATTTATCTGCTTCTAATAATTTAATCCGTGGCACTTTCAATTCTTTCAGGAAATCTTCTACATACTGGTATTTACGAATGTTAAATCTTGGAGTAATTTCCAGTTGCACTTCTCCTCCTCCTTGCGGATAATATCCGGGCTTGAAGATCTTTAATTCAATCTTATCGACAAATTTCTGCAGATGGGGAAGTAAAATATTTTGTAAGTAATAAACGGAAGCTTGCCATTTACCGCAAGTTCCTCCTTTAATCTTTAAAGTCACTTTTCCCGGAGCGAACATGCAGGGTAGAATTAATGCTTGTAATACTAAGCTGATGCTGCCGGCGGTACCGATATCTATTTCATAAATTCCGCGTTTAATCTTTCCTGGTTTGAAATATAATTCTGTAGTGCCAATCTTAATCTCATTAGTTTCGGCATCACAGATCTGTTTCAGAGCGTTAATCGCTTCCAGATGTTGTGCTTTTAATCCCGGTTCGGGGCGGTTGGCACGGATGTTGGTTACTTTAAATTCTTGTTCGGTGAGGGTGCTGAGAGCAAGAGCTACTCGAACTAGGGCACCGCCGCCTTCTCCATGAGATCCGTCTAATTCGATCATTTTTGAGTAAAAAGAGCAAAAACTTAATAAACAATTCTCTTGTTTTGTAGATTGTGGGGACGTAGTATAATCCACATTGCCTTGCGGCATCTGGGTGCATCTTGGCTAGAAGTGATTTAAAAGTCACTGACCAAAATAGGAGCCTCCAGAATTGGAGAGTTGAGCTTCGGCGATGACAAAACTTTCCTGAAGCTAGCTTCGGATCCGCGTTCAAATCGCGGCGTCCCCACCTCTTATTTTCTCATACCTTTTAACATGCTTTGGATTTTTTGGTTCTATCTTTTGAAAGAACTTCTTAATTTCACCTTGTCTGGATAGATAGAATTTATGAAAAAAGGTGTGCTTCGCTTTATTATATCCCTTCTCGGTTTTAGTTGGATTAAAACCCAAAATAATTATAGCTTCTCTTAAAGAGTTAGTAGTTTCTTTGCATCCAAATTTAAAGACAATCTGAGCATATCTATCATATTTCTTGTAAACGCATCCATCCGTATCAAAAAGTCCTCTCACTGTTCTTTTAATGAATTCTTTATTACTAAATATCCAAGAAGGGATTACTACTTTGTTATCAATCTTACTTCCAGGATATAATCCAAAGCTGATTAACTTTTCTCCTACTACTAAACTACCGTTTCTAAGCAACATTTCATGCGCTATTTCAGTTACGTAAAATTTGTATTTAAAATAATCTTCAAATAGTATCTTAACATGACTTAAGTAATCTGTTTCTTTTTTATGAAAACAAATAGTTGTTTGATAACGATTACGTCGCTTTTCTTTATACAAACATCCGTCACCAAGCATTATTCCAACGATTTCTGCTAATTTTAATTTATTTTCCATTTATTTCACCTCTAAGCTTTTCAAGCATTAAAGCCTAGAGTATTCGGAAAAGGAGGTAGTTTGGCAGAACTCACAAAAAACTTTTAGGTAGGAGTCTGACGACCTTGTTCAAAGGGAAAAGTTTTTGTTAAGAGTTCTGACCTTACCTCTTTTTTCTAGTTGTAATTAACAAAATAATGGATATCGTTTAACTTTATCTTGAGCTAATTCCGGATTCTGAATCTCTTGAACACGTTCATAACCCACTTTAGCTAACCATAATTTGAAAGGTTCAACTTTTATAGAAGGAATAGACTGGATTATACGAAATAATCCTTCTGTATTAGAACAATTCATATTCTGCTTACCACCAGAAGTATCTACCAAAAAGGTATGTACAATTTGTACCCACCCTTGAGACAAAATTTCATCTCTTTGTCTCATTTTATTGATATACTGCTTAGGGTCATTAGAATCGGTCAAAGCTTGAACTACATCTTCGATTACAAACCACCATTCATTATTATGCCAAGTTTTTCTAATTTTCTTACCTTCAAATACGGCTAAAGCGTTTTCCATTTCAACCACCTGATTAAGCTTAAAGAAGAGGTGGTTTATATACCTTAGCCGGACTTGCAAGAAATGAAGGGGAACTCTTCATTTCTGCACAGAAATAAGATAGTTTTCTTATTTCTTGTGACCAGTGGGTAGTGGCTTTTTCCCAACAGCTCCTTTCTGGATTACAACTTTAAAGTAGCAAAACATTTAAATATTACCTCCCTTTTTGTTAGCTTCGGTGAAACAATGAATAAAAATCAACCTTTTTACAATGCTATAATGGAAGAAGCTCTGCGTGCTTGTCAAGTTGCTCACGATGCTGTTTATATGCCCGAACTGGCTGAAAAAAGAATCAAAGCTAAGAATGACAGCTACTTGTTTACCAATTGGTGGACTACTCCTAGTTTAAGAATTACGGGAACTACTAAAGGGGGCAGCAAGATCGTTCTTTACGTTCAGGACCAAACTTCTTGGAATGATTCAGAACAACTAAAATATGCTCGAGAACATCATCGAAATGGTGCCGGACCTTTTCCTCAAGAAGAATTTGATGCTTTAGCTGGTCGTATTGACGATGGTAAAGTTTTCAAAGTTGATTATGATGTTTTGAAGAGATCTACTTCTGAAGTTATTTCTGTTGATGCGGCTTTAGAGCATCCCCAAACCATTCCTTTTTTAGGTGGAGAAGATATTGCCAAGAGATATTTAGCTAAACATCGTAAAGTTTATGGAGACAATATTGGGATTTGGCATAGCGATGATCTGGCGGAAGAACCTCGCGGGCGCTTGCTGGTCTTGGGCTACGGCCATGGCAGCAACCTTGTTGGCGACTACGTTCTCAACGGCAATGCCCGTTTTCTCGGGGTACGTCGGATAGGCGTCGTAGGTGAGAGTGCGCCCGCAGGGCGCGAAGTGCAAAAAGGAACTGTTCCTAGTTTAGAAACGGTCTTAAATACGGTTTTTGCTTCTTCACAAAGATTCGTTCCTGAAGCAGTTCGTAAGCAATACGAAGCTGCAGTACGTCGTGATTTGAGAAAACAATATAAAGGATAATTCTTTACTTTTCTTCATCTTAGCCACAGCGGTTATGCCGCCAATACTAAGGTTACATGCTCTTTCATCACGATTGAGGCGACTCATCATAAAATCTTTCGATTAGACACGTTCTAATAGGATAAATACAGCTGCGACCTCTAGTACGCAAGGAAAGACCGAAGCAGCAGTGGCATAACGATAAAAGAGCTACACAGAGGCGGGCGCTTGCTGGTCTTGGGCAACAACCATAACAACAACCTTAATGGCAACAACAATCTCAACAACAATGCCCGTTTTCTCGGAATAACCTTGGCTGGGCTAGGATTTTTGTTCATGAAGACTTATCGTAATTTATGGGATAAATTATGCAGCGAAGATAATTTATATCTTGCTTACAAGAAAGCGAGAAAACATAAAACGCAAAAGCCTTATGTATTGGAATTTGAGAAGGATTTACAAAATAATCTTTCTTTGCTTAGAACAGAACTGCTCTTACACGCTTATCAACCAAAACCATTGCAAACCTTTATTGTACGCGATCCCAAAACCAGAAAGATTAGTAAAGCTCATTTTCGGGATAGAGTGATACATCACGCTTTGTGTAATCTTATTGAACCTATTTTTGAAACTTCTTTCATTTATGATTCTTATGCCAACCGGAAGGGAAAAGGTACTCTTAAAGCGATAAAAAGATTTGAATCCTTTTCAAGGATAGTTTCTAATAACCATATCATAAACACATTCGTGTTAAAGGCAGATATAAAGCATTATTTCGAAGAAGTAAATCATTCGATCTTAATTCGTATTCTTGAAAAAAAGATCAAAGATAAAAAAGTGATGTGGTTAATTAGAAAAATATTAAGAAACCATTCTTTTGATAAAGGAATGCCTTTGGGCAACTTAACTTCCCAATTCTTAGCGAACGTGTACTTGAATGAGCTGGATCAATTTATCAAAAGGAAATTAAAAATTAGATATTACTTGCGTTACGTAGATGATTTTGTAATTTTAGATAACAATAAGGATAAGCTCCGAGTTTATCGACAAGAAATCAGTAATTTCTTAACTATTAACTTAAAATTACACTTGCATCCACACAAAACATCTATTCGTTCTATCAAACAAGGAATAACTTTTTTAGGTGCGCGTATTTTCCCATTCCATCGCTTATTAAAAAAAGGAAACGTACCAAAACTGGAACGGAAGATATTCTTATTGCAAGAAGAATTCGAGCTAAATAAAATTTACTACGACCAAATTTATGCTGTATTTGAAGGATGGTTGGCGTACGCTCACCATTACAATACTTATATTTTAAGACAAAAAGTGATTGATAAATACGAAAAGACATTTCCGCACGATATTTCTACTATTGAAATAAATAGATCACTAAAATAAAAATACTAAGAAATAAAAAAACAAAAATTATTTTAACATCTTGTTTTTGACGTCTTTCATGTCTACTCCCATTACTTCCGTCACCATCTTCTCGTTAGCTCTTTGCAGTTCGCACAGTTCGCAATATTTGGCAGTTTTCTCTCCGCTGCCTAAAGCTAGCTCCTCTTCAAATAGCTCACAATAATCTTCTTCATAGATCATGCTACTCACCCCCCTTTTGACAATCTAAACGTGCTAAGTTAAGTATTCTTTTGACCTATTTAAACCTTGCGCAAATAAGCATAATAGTGTTTATTTTACTTCAAAGAAAGCTATATAAATCCAAAATGTATTCTGAAGAAGATGTTCAAAAAAAGCGGTGAAGTGTCTAACAATAAGGGATTCTTTGCTCGACATCGTCTTGCTATTGCTATTTGTACTTTAATGGGTACGATTATTGGAGCAGGAATCTTGGGAATTCCTTATGTGGTAGCGAAAAGCGGATTTCTGTTGGGACTGTTCTGGATTTTGGGATTGGGAGCAGCTTTTCTGTTGTTAAATCTGTTTGTGGGAGAGATTGTTTTGCGTACTAAAACTAAACATCAACTAGCGGGATATGCAGAAAAATATTTAGGCAGATGGGGAAAATTGGCCATGGGTGTGGCTGTAATTTTTGGAACTTATGGTGCGTTAACTGCTTATTTGATTGGGGAAGGAGCCACGCTTTATTCTTTATTTTCGTGGGGTTCACCTTTGATGTACTCTTTATTTTTCTTTTTAATTGGTTTCATTATTGTTTACTTAGGGATGAAAGCGACGGGAAAAGCAGAACTGATTTTAGTTTCATTTTTAATCCTCACCGTTGTTTCGATTGGAATTTTTTCGATTAACAAAATTAATACTAATTATTATAATGTTGCTTCTTGGGGTTTTGTTTTTCTTCCGTACGGGGTAATCTTATTTGCTTACATGGGCTTTGCAGCCATTCCTGAAATCTCGGAAGAATTGGGGCGAGAAAAGAAAAAAATGAAAGTAGCCATTCTAGTAGGTTCAATTATTCCAATTATCCTTTATGCTCTGTTTGCTGTGCTTGTGGTCGGTCTAGTGGGAGTACAAAATTTTAATTTATTGCAGCCAAACGAACGTATTGCTACTATTGCTTTAAGCATCTATTCTCATCCTCTGTTAGGAATTTTTGCGAATATTTTAGCGATATTGACTATGTTTACTTCTTTCTTGGCTTTAAGCATGGTCTTATTGCAAATTTATGAATATGATTATGGAATTAAACATCGTTGGGCATTGTTGTTTACTTTCTCTCTTCCTTTATTGATAACGATATTGAATTTAACTTCTTTTATTACCATTTTGGGAATTGTGGGGGCTCTTACCGGGGGATTAAGTGGAATTGTTACAGTGTTGACCTATTGGAAAGCAAAGCAAAAAGGAGAGCGAGTTCCAGAATATTCTTTACCCAAACTTACTCTTCTAGGGATTTTACTTATTTTAATTTTTGTTTTAGGAATAGTTTACGAAATGTATCGTTTGTTTTAATTTTTGCGGGTTGAATACAAAAGATTTATAAATAAATGCTCACTTTGGAGTAGTATTGGTATAGATGTTCTGAAGTATTACAAAAATTCCTGTTTAATGGAGGTATATAAAAAATGAGATTAAGAACTTTGGTTAGCGGATTATTTCTTGGTGCAACTTTGGCTTATGGCGGAACTGCTGTAGCTCAAACTCGTGTTTGTACACCTGCTCCTCAAGAAAGTGTTCTAGAGGGAGTAGATACTCTAACTCCTGCAGCTTTAGAGGCACTGACTTCTGCTGATAGAACTTGCATTAAGCCGGTATATAAAATTGGGACTGTCAACCTGGAAGTCTGTGTTCCAGGAAAGAAAAATTGTATCCCTTGTACTCCTGGTGCAAAATATTCTTTACCTACCTTAGGCAGCGATGATGTGGTCACCTTTACCTGTCCGGATCAGAAACCAATTGCGGGAAAACCTTCCTGTCTTTCTCAATTTGATAAACATGGTACTTGTTTAGACGATAATTTAGCTGGTGCTTTTGGATTAACTGAAAGAGTAGACGGCTATTGTACTGGAGCTAACACTCATTGTTATGATGCCACCAAGGCCAAACCTTTTGCTACTGTTGACGATTTGAAAGCAGCTACTGATCGTTTAGATAATGCTGGCGGAAAAGGAGTTCCTTTAGAAAAAGCATTAGCTGATGCTAAGCTTTCTGACTTAGAAACTTTCTTTGTTTCCTTAGGCGGAGATAATTGCAAAGAAGATTATGCTCGCTTGAAAGGTATGCTTACTGATGTTAGAAATGCTCGCGATACTCGCGATACTGCTACTAAAGGATTAAAAGAATGTCTAGACAAAGTTCCGGCTCAAGAGGGAAAAGTTCCGGTAGGAAGAGAACTTTTAAAATACACAGAAGCTGTTCCGGCTTGTCCAGAACAAGGCGCTGCTTTGAAAGATAAGAACGATAAGTATGAAAAAGCAGTAAGCGATTTCAAAACAGCTATCGATTTCTTGAAAGAACATGGCTGCAATTATAAGGAGCCGGTTCAGCCGGTAAAGCAACCAATACAGGTTGACGCTATCGCTAAGGCGGTGTATGCTTTTGGAAATGGAGCTAGTGCCGTTGGAGTAGAAGTAGAAGTGCAAGTAACCAGTGCTTTAGATGAAAACGGTGTAGTTCGTTTAGGTGGATACGCTAATGGTGGTTATAATCACCGTAAAGCCGACAGTAAAACTACAGATGATTTAGGTTTTGCAGTTCAAGAAACTGAAGAGGCTAAAACTATCGATCGCTTAGTGGGCGCGGGTGCAGTACTTAAAGTTCGAGCGGTGTCTAAAGGATACCTTGATTTTGACTTTAAAGCAGGTGGAGCAGCTAAGAGAACTACTCTAGAAAGGACTACTACTGTGGCTGGAAAATCCAATAATGTTTCTAAAACCGATTATGACTTTGTGGGAGAATTTGCGACAGGAGTCACTACCGGTTATGTTAGCAAGGGTGACAAATGGAGTATAAGAATCGGTCCAGAATTCAGAGTAGATACCCAAAAAGATATGGGGATTATGGGTGTTCTGGGAGTTTACTGGAAATAAATTATTTTTTTATTTTTACTAATTATATGTAATAAATGATATTCAAATTGAATCTTGGGGGTAAAAAATGAGGACATCACAACTATTAGGGGTGGTAGTGGCAGTCTTGATGTTAGCAATCCTTCCGACGTTATGTGCAGCGGGAGAAGTTGACGTAATGGCTTTGTGGATAATCAACGGCAAAGCGGATGGAACTATTACTACTTTAACTACTGAAGTTGGTAAAGCAGTACAATTTGCCGTGATTAGCGACGGAACAGCAGATTACAATTTGTACGTTAATGTGTACGATTCTAACGGAGCAGTGGTGGCTACTCCTTATGCTCATCTTCATCTTTTAAATCAATTTTATGAAATAGTAAGTTATACTCCCACTACTGCTGGAGACTATAATATAGTAGCGAGTGTTTTAAGTGCCAATGGTAATGCTCAAGATACTTTAAAATTAAAGGTTAATGATATTCTAGGTTGTACCGATCCTAAAGCGATCAATTATAATCCTGCTGCTACTAAAGATGATGGCAGTTGTAAGGTTCCTATCTGTACTCCTGGAGCTACTAATACTATTAATACTTGTTGGGATGGCTCTGTAAAAGATTATCAAGTCTGTGCTGCGGACGGAATGAGTTGGATCGGAAAAAGTAATGTTTGTCCAATTCAACCGGTTTGTGAACAACCTTCTTGGATTGTTCCTGACGGAAAAGTAAATGGAGTATCTATAGATTATTCCTTAACTTTACTTTTATTCCCTACTTATACTGTTACTGTTAATGATTATGTAGAAGTAAATTTGGTTAAGAGTGTCAGTACTGACAGTGTTAGTTATACTTGGGACACTTCTAATGGTTTTGCGGTTCCGGCAGGATTTGCGGCTAGTGGAAATGATCAAATTAAAGGAAAATTCACTCAAGCAGGAAATTATGTGGCTATGGTAACAGTTACTAGTGATTGTTCTTCTACTTTTACTTGGGCTCTTTTCTTTACTGTAAAAATTCCTGATGTGCTTGGTTGTACTGATCCTAAAGCTACTAATTATAATCCTTTAGCAACTAAAGACGATGGCAGTTGTAAATATGCTCCTGTTGACGTACTTGGTTGTACTGATCCTAAGGCCGATAATTACAATCCTTTAGCAACTAAAGACGATGGCAGTTGTACTTATGATGTTAACTGTGTTCCAGGAACTACGGAAGAATTAACTCAATGCTGGGATGATTCTACGGAAGATTATCGCGTCTGTGCTGCGGATGGACATAGCTGGACTGTTTTTAGTAATGTTTGTCCAGTTCAACCTGTATTAGGTTGTATGGATATTACTGCTTTGAATTACGATCCTTTTGCTACCCAAGACGATGGTAGTTGTGTTTATGCTATGGGTTGTACTGATCCATTAGCTTTGAATTACAACTCTCAAGCTGTTAAAGACGACGGAAGTTGTGTTTATGATGTTGTTGGTTGTACTGATCCCCAAGCTAATAATTATAATTTCGCCGCTACTAAAGACGACGGTAGCTGTACTTATAATGTTAACTGTGTTCCGGGAACTACGGAAGAATTAACTCAATGCTGGGACGGTTCTACGGAAGATTATCGCGTCTGTGCTGCGGATGGACATAGCTGGGATACTTTTAGTAATACTTGTTCGATAGAAGTGTTAGGATGTACTGATGCTACTGCTAAAAATTACAATCCTGCCGCTAATCATGATGATGACAGTTGTACTTATTATATACTAGGATGCACGGATGTAAATGCTTTGAATTATGATGCAGCCGCTGAGAAAGATGATGATAGCTGTAAGTATTCCGACTTTGCTATTACCTCTGCTCCGCCTACTCTGGGAACGATCGGAGTAGAATATAGTTACCAAGTTCAAGTGGGGGGAGAGCATAAAGCTTTGACTTACTCTTTGACTCAAGCACCGGACGGAATGAGCATCAGTCAGAATGGTTTGATCTTATGGGTACCAGAGAGTGAAGGACATTATCCGGTAAGCATCAGCGTTACGGATGGGGTAAGGACGGCTAGCCAGAAGTATACCATTTACGTGCGTGACTTACATACTAGCTTGCAAGTGGTAAAGGCCCAGTTCACTCCGGAACTAGTTAGTTTAGGTGATCAAACTCAGTTTACTGTAAAAGTAGAGAATGCCGGAGATAAAGTCTTATCTGATTTACGAGTAACAGTGATGGTTTATGATTTGGGAATCAAAGTGTCCAGCGGAGAATTCAATTTGAAACCAGGACAGGGCAAGACCATTACTAACTTCATCGAGGTTCCGGGAGAAGCTCTCTCGGGAGAGTACTTGGCAGAAGTTTACATCGGCAATGATCAAGTTCATGAGGTAGCATATAGACAGTTTGTGGTAGGATAAAATATATATTTCAACCATAATGAAGCAGCCTATAAGTGTAGCTACTATTGAATACTAAAAAAACAGAAAGGTTTAAATATAACCATATATTAAAATAATAAACTTAAAACATTGGAGGAAGAATAAAATGAGAAAATTGTTAAGTGTGTTGTTTGTGGCATTGAGTCTATTATGCGTTTCTCTAGTTAGTGCTTTGGATGATACTAACCTAGCTTGGGGAACTATTAAGGTAGACGGAGATGTTGTAGACCAAACTTCTACTTTAGCAGTAGAAGAAGGACAAACTCTGAATATCAGAGTGGGATTAAGTGCCGTTGGACTAGCTGGTGCCAGCGATGTTGAAGTTGAAGCTGAGATTAACGGATATGAGTATGATGATTATGAGAGTTTAAGAGACTCTACTCATGTGTTTGATTTAGCTGCCAACACTATCAAATATGTAAATTTAGAAGTAACTTTGCCTACTAAGTTAGACAAAGAGACCTATTGGTTACGCTTAAGAGTTCTGGATCAGAACACTGCCGCTTTAGGGGATGTAAATATTAAATTAGCAGTAGAACCTGCTCGAAATGCTATAGAGATTTCCGATGTGACTTTCTCTCCTAGCACCACCTTAAAAGCTGGTAGATCATTATTGACCACGGTATTATTGCAGAATTATGGAGACAAAGACCAGAATGACGTTAAAGTTACCGTAGCTATTCCTGAATTGGGCGTTTCTGCGAGTGAATTTGTAGACACTGTAGCTACTGATAATCATAACGTAGAATACGAAGACGTTCCGGAAATGTTCTTACCTATCCCTGCAGATGCTAAAGAAGGAGAATATGACGTTAAAGTAACCGTTAAATACGACGAGTATGAAGTTGCTACTAAGACTTTCAAGATTAAAGTATTAGCTAACGAAGCTTACCAAGTATCCGATAAGTTAGTTTTGGCCGTTGGACCAGAAGCTCAAACTGTAGCTGCTGGAACTAGTGCTACTTATGCTATTGCTTTAACCAACGCTGGAAGCGCTTCCAAAGCTTATCTATTGGAAGGAACTGCGGGCAGTGACTGGGCTACTTTAAGCCTAAGTGACAGCTTAGTAGTTTTGGCTCCTGGCCAGAATAAAGTCGTTTACGTTGAAGCTAAGGTTGCTGCTGCAGCTACTGCTGGATCTCATGTGGCTTCCGTAGCCATCAAATCCGGTAGCGAAGTATTGCAGACCGTGGCTTTCCAAGCGAACGTAGTTGCTGCTGCTGCTCCTGCTGCTATCGATACCAGTTACAACTTAAGAAACGGATTAGAGATTGCTTTAATCGTGTTAGTAGTTGTTTTGGTAATCGTAGGCTTAATCGTAGGATTTAGCAGATTAAAGAAAGACGACGAAGAAGGTAAGAATTACTATTAAGTAATTCGAGATTCTTCCTCCAATTTTTTATTTTTTTTAACTTTATTTTTTGTTTAATAACCTTTTTATAGTTTAATTTTGCTTCTCTTTCTATGAACATTACCATCATCGGTGCGGGTCCGATTGGCTGTTATTGTGGACATTTATTAGCGAAAGCAGGTCATTCCGTGAATATTTACGAGGAGCACAAAGAGATAGGTAATCCTATTCAATGTACGGGTTTATTGACCGCGGATTTCGACCAATTTGAACTATCTAAGGAGTCTTTTTTAGTCAATACTTTCAGTCAGATTGAAGTGAATTCTCCTCACCATACCGCTCTAATCCGGCAAAAAGAGTATTTAGTGGATCGTACTAAGTTTGACCAGTTCTTTGCGAATTTAGCTCGGGAAGCGGGAGCAAAGATTCATCTGCAGCATACTTTTGTTAGAAAAGAAGGAGATCATATTATAATCAAAGACTCTAAAAATAATAAAGAGTTGAAACTGCAGCCAGAAGTAGTTATCGGCGCTGATGGACCGTTGTCAAGGACGGCCAAGGCATATGGATTCTATCATGCTAAGAGAATTAATTATCAAGGAATCCAAGCGTTAGTAGAAGGAAAATTTAATCCGCAGACATATCAAACTTTTTTTGGAACAGAAATTTGTCCAGATTTGTTTGCGTGGATTGTGCCGGAATCGGAAACAAAAGCAAGAGTTGGTTTAGCCTCAACTAAAGATGCACGAAAGTTATTTGATACATTCATGTCTAACAACAACTTTTCCGTGCTTGAAATGCAGGCGGGAATGATTCCTTTGTATTCTCCTCAACAAAAATTAAAACAAAATAATTGCTATCTTTTGGGAGATGCTTCCGGCTTTGTCAAAGCCACTACTTTGGGCGGTCTGATTCCGGGATTAAAGCAGGCGCAAATTCTGGCAGATTGTCTGATTAACCATAAGGATTATGATAAAAAGGTTAAGAAGCTGAAGAAGAAAATGGATTTACATCTTAAATTGAGAAAAACTTTCAACAAGTTCAAAGATGAAGATTGGGATAGATTGGTAGAGATAATCAAGCAGCCTAAAATGCAGAAATTGCTGGAACAACATACTCGCGAGAATCCTTTGCCTTTGGTGCTGAAAGCATTGATTAAAGAGCCGAGATTGTGGCGCTTTGGAAAGTTTTTGTTTTAAACGAATTCACTTATTACTTTAACATATTCTTTATTCAATCCACCCAACCTAAAAATAATAACCTCTTTAATTCCTATTTCTTTAGCCAGCTGTAAATCTTGCTGTAATTGTTTTGCTGAAAGAAGCGCTTCATTCTCATTAATGCCTTGGGCAATCGTTCCAAAAGCGAGAAAATAGTTATTTCCGAACTCTTGTTTTCCTCGCCGTAATTCTTTAACTAAGAATTCTTTGTTGAAGTGATGTAAGGAATGGTAAAGCATCTTGATAATTTTAGTTTTTTGGGAAGAGTAATGCAACCCCCAAAACTTCATCACACTCTCTTTAAACTTCCCTTCCGGATAATATTCTGCCAGATAAACTTCTCCCAAATAGTTGTCAATGAAATTACGAATTAACTTTTTATTTGAAAAGAAATATGCTTTTTGGGTAATGAATAACCAAGGGTTGCGTCGGAAAGGAAGCTCTAAATCCAACATTACCGAAATTTTCTTTCCTTCTAATTCCAAAAAGATTCTCTTCAACGCTTTTCTTTTGGACCAGGGAGAGATCCAATATCCCTCTTTGTTTTCTAAGATGGGCCAATAGACCACTTCTTTTACTTGCTTGCTTTTAATCTGCACTTTTAACTTCTGGAACTGTTTTAGGCTTTTGGCAGCCAAGTATATTTTGGTGGGAAAGCGAATAAATTTCAGTTTAGAAAGACTGTTTTTGTCCGGGAACTCTTCAAAAAAAGATATCTGCATGAGAATAAGTAAAATCTCTGAGTTAATATAACTTTTTATAATGTAAAAATACAGCGAATGATTTATATAATAAATAACTCCGTTTTTAATCATGCCCACCTTAATCGCTTTATTATCTACGGGGAAAGGAACTTGGATGGAAGTCAATCGTTTGATTCAAATACAAAATTGGGATAAAGTGTTCTTGATCACCAACAAATTTGGAGAAGAAAACTTCAAGAATCGCTCGGAGAGCGTGAGGTTAGTGGTAGTGGATGCAGATAATTCTGATGTGATTAGTTTAACCGAACAAATAAAAAAGCAGTTAGATGGACAGATCTCTGATTTTGAAATTGCTTTGAATCTGGCTTCCGGGTATGGGAAAGAACACATGGCTGTATTGGAAGCAGTATTAGAATTAGGATTGAATTTCAGAATTGTTACAGTCAACCAAAGTGGTTATTTAGAAGTATTAGGGATTAGAAGATAAGAATTATAGACATTCTTTGAAATAAGCCAAAAAATTTTCTTTAGAGGTACAAGCTCTAGCCATACCCATACTTGCTTTATATTCTGCGTCTTTGAGAAGATGTGGATATAATCTGCCAAACTCTTCTAATTCTCTAACTGCATTTGACGCTGATTCACCAAATATCTCATATGTTGCAGGATTTTTAGCAGAACCTCTAACTTGTTCAAACATTGTTTGTACTCTATGAGCTAGATCTCCAAATTTACGTCCGCTTTCAAAACAATCTACTTCAGTTGCCATTTTAACTCATAATTCCATACCACTTCAGTAATATTCGGTCTGTGGCCCGGACTAAGTCATAGCCGTTTCCAGCAATCTTGATGCAAGTGCCTTTGAATTCTATTCTGGTAGTGTTTTCTACCGCTAGCTGGATTACGGGCTTGCCTTGAGTATTTTCACAATTGATAATAGTGCGATTATCACAAATGGAATTATTTTCAGTACAAGAAGTAACAATCTGTCGATCTACTCCTTTGACAATGTTAAAGCTCAGTTCAGACAAAGCCAAGGAATAATATTTGTTGGCAATATTAGGATCAATAGCGATATAAATGCTGTCTCCGGCATTAAAACCTTTAGTATCTAACTGACCAATGATAGAAACATTGTCTACTTCTCTCGCTCCAAAGTGTAAAGGTATTTTCAATAGCGTACCAAAGCGATTCACTTCCGTCCACCATAAACCATCGACAAACACGAAGCTGTATCCCCCATACACATAACCTTCTTTTTCGTTTATGTCTCCATTCAAGTTGTCTTGGTGTAACTGATCCACATCAATTACCGCCGCAGCTGTAAAATAATCATAAACTTTGAACCCGCCAAAAGCTATTACAAATATTCCTACTACCACTATAAGCATAATCACCAAAGATTTGCTATCGTTGCTGGGAGTAGAATCTTCTTCAGACTGAACTGCTTTTTGCACTTCTATCTGCTGTTCTTGCTCCATTTTCAGCTCTAATTTTTGGCCTAATTCTTGTTCGTCGGGCATTTTCATTTAGGAGTGGAAGCTCTTTTTAAATATTGCTTTAATTTCAGAAGAATTTGTTCTTTAAGCTCTTTTTCTAAGGGTAAAGTGTCAATTTCTTTCTTCCAATTCGCTTTTTTAGTTTGGCTCAAGTTTCCTTCTAACTTTCGGTCAGATTTCTTTATCTCTTGTTCTACTTTTCGAGCATTCTTCCCCCCCAGCTCTTTTAACGCCGGAAATTTAGTGAAAGCGTTAGCTCCCGCACGTAACACTAAAGGGATTTCTTCTAAACGACTGACCCAACTTCCAGCGACGATTTCTAATGTGGGGAACTTTAAACGAGTTTGAGCAATCCATTGCAAATAGTATCCTGTTTCTGGGCTCTTAGTAAAAGGAGTTCCGGGATGCGGATTTAGGGAATAAAAAGTAACTCGATTAATATTATACTTTTTGATGAATTTAAACAGTTCATTTATATCTTTAATCGTTTCTCCCAAACCGACAATAATAGTTATAGCCTTTTTTAATTCATATTTCTGTGCTAATTCTAAAGTTTGAAGCAGGGGTTTAATCTGTTTGGAAGGACAAACTTTCTTTCTTAACTTCCAATTGACCGTTTCGATAGATACAGAAATTCCTTTAATGTAAGGAAGCAGTGGCTTAATCTGTTTTTCATTCAAGTAACCAATATTTAGCCATAATTTTTCTTTGGCTACGATTGAACTTAATTTTACTACTTGAAAGATCTCTTCCATAGTATAAGCACCATAACCGCTGGAAAGGAATTCAATTTTCCATCCCTGTTTTTTAGTGATTAATATTTCTGCTAAAATAGAACTTAAAGTGCGTCTTGCTTTGGAAGGATTTTTAATTTTATTCTTTTGGGTGCTCATATAGCAGAAAGTGCAGTCTCCCAAAGCGCAGTACCAACTTAAAAAGATGGCGCGTTCGAACCAGCAGCTATTAGTAAAATTCTTTTGATACACTTTCTCTGCTTGCTGTAAGAGCTGCTCTGTTTTCGGAGTCATATTTCTATCTAATTCTCGACGTTAATTTATAAAATGTTTGGAAAATTTCTTTTGGATAACTATTAATTCGGCGGGAAATGATGGTGAAGGATATCCTTTGCGAATTCAATCATCTCTAAGAAAAATTTAATGTTAACAATGGATTTGGAATCAATGATTTTAGCCAGGATGGAAAGGTCCTTTTGATATGACTCCAAATAACCTACTGCTTTATAGGTGGGTATTTGATTCTGGTAAGAGGGAAGAACCACAATTCTGATGGTCTCTTTTAGTTGCTTTTTACTGTGTTCTCCTACAAAGAATAAAATATGCAAGGGGTTGACCGAATCAGAAAGGTCTTCAAATGCTTTTCCTGCTGTAAGATAGACCGTTTTTGGAACTTTTTCGGGACCTGCTCCTTCAATATAACATTCATCATAAAGGATTTGAGTAGGCCCATTTCCATCCCACTCTGTCCAATGTTGCGGAAGATTAATACGCTGCCCACCAGAGTTTAATTTGTGGTATTTTATTGTAGCTTGAATTGTAACTGCAGCATTTTTTAAATCTGATTCTAATCGTTTCTTTTGATCTTCAGAAAGTATTGATGAAGAACTTTTTCTCCACAACGAAAAAACCATCTTACTTTCTCCACTGGATTCTTTCCGCTAATTTGGCCAATTCTTCATATACTCCGGCGTCTCCCAAGGAATTAAAGTCTTTTTCTCCCGTATACAACTCTTTTTCGCTTTCAAAGTAGCCAAAGAATTTGTAAGCAGTTTTATTGCCTTTGAATCCGGGCATGATTACCAGATGAATAATCTTGGCCGGTTCTTTCTGAGCGTATTTGCCGATAGTAAAAAAGAGATGCACGGGAAGTACTCGGGAAGAAAAGTCTTTAAATGTCTCATCTTTCTTAATTTCCTTAAAGAAATTAGTCGGACGATATTCTTCTTTTACGTCCTTACGATAAATCTTATCAAATAAGATTTGAGTAGAATCTTTGGGCGTCCATTCGTTCTTGCTGCGGATGGTACTATTTTTATCCTTAGATTTAGAGCTGTTCAAGAATTTTTCATTGATTATCGGAAGACTGCGGCGGATATCTCTTTCTAAGGTTTGGTCCAAGAAATCCCGGTCCTCTTCTTTTTTGTCCTTACTTTTCTTCCAAATCCATTGAAACACCATAGCGAGAAAGAAATCTCGGTATTATTTAAAGATTTCTGTAGCGAAAGAAGAATAAAAGCTTCTGGAAGATTTTCACATAAGGACAAAGTGTCCTTATCAACTCCAAAGTAAAAGGAATAAAAGCCTCTGGAGGGATTTGAACCCTCAGCCTACTGCTCTTTCTTTATTAAGTATATACGAAGCAGTCGCTCCACCGTTAAGCTACAGAGGCGATTAACCTTAACTTTTCTTACAATTTTAAAAAGGTATTGGTGAATTCAAGCAGAACGATTTTATACTTCTAGATAAGGCAAAAATATTTAAACTCCAAACACGTTATCTTAACTATGGGTTTTCAGCTTGTTTTGAAATATGGTCTGTGGTTCTCTGCGGCTAATGAAGTTAAACATAAAGAACTTACTAATCTGCCCCAGGTTAAGAATTATATCTTATTCCTTTCTCCGGAAGTTATTGAACTGAAAAAGTTTCCCGTTCAGGTTGGACGATCTTCCGAAAATAATCTAATTATAAATAACGGTGCGGCTTCTCGTAAGCATGCTTTGATTACTTGTAAAGGATGGTTTAAAAAACAGTATTTCCTTGTTGACGTGGGTAGTAGTGAGGGAACACAGATTCAACGTGGAAAAAATAAAATTTTAGTGAATTCTGCACCCGTAGAATTAAAAAAAGGTGATTTAATCCTAATTGGATTGTGTGGATTAGAAGTGCTTATTTAATCTGCTTCAATAACTCTTCTTTAGTCTTAAACTTCCTTTGGCATTCGAAACAGAAGTAATACTGTTTACTGGAACCGGGCTTTTTTACGATTGTACCTTTTATCTTGTCTAGAAATAGCTCTTCCAGTTTATTGTGGCATATCTCGCATTTGGTCATATTTATGGTAAAAAACAATCTGATTTTAAAAATCCTACCACAAATAATATAAAACTAAAACGAATAGTTCTGTTTATGACTAAGCGCATTGCTATCATTGAACGACAGAAATGCCACCCGCAAGAGTGCGGAGGTTACCTTTGTGCTAAGTTGTGCCCGATCAATCGGACCGGAGCGGAATGTATTACTCCCAACGAAACTACTAAAAAAGCGCAGATCGATGAGATGCTCTGTACCGGTTGTGGTATCTGCCCGAAACGCTGTCCTTATGAAGCGATTCAAATTATCAATCTTCCCGAAGCCCTAAACAAATCTCCCGTACATCGTTACGGAGAAAATATGTTTGAATTGTTTTCTTTACCTACTCCTTTATTTAAGAACGTGACCGGAATTTTGGGAAGGAACGGGATTGGTAAAACTACGGCGTTAAGAATTTTAGCTAAACAAATCACTCCCAACTTGGGAGATTGGCGCAAACCGGCCGATTTTAAAGAAGTCATTGCTTATTTTAAAGGTACAGAAATGCAAGGGTTCTTAGAAAAGTTGCATAAAGATGAAATCACTCTTTCTTACAAACCGCAGCAAGTAGATTTGATTCCAAAACAATTCTCCGGCACGGTGAAGGAATTGCTACATAAGGTAGATCATGAGAAGAGATTAGCAGAAGTGTGCAAAGAATTGCAGCTGAATAACTTTTTAGAGACTCCGGTGCAGAATATTTCTGGCGGAGAATTGCAGCGTGTGGCTATTGCCGCGACGGTATTAAAAAGTGCCAATTTATTTCTTTTTGATGAGCCCACCTCTTATTTGGATATCAAACAGCGCGTGAATATCTCTAAATTCATCCGCGCTTTGGCTGATGAAAAAACTGCGGTGATGGTCATTGAGCACGACCTGATTATTTTAGATTATATGACTGATCTGTTGAATATCATGTACGGACAAGAACAAGCTTACGGAGTAGTCTCAGGATTAAAGTCCACTCGAGAAGGAATTAATTCTTTCTTAGATGGATATCTGAAGGAAGAGAACGTCCGTTTTAGAGATTCGCACATCAAATTTGAGAAATCTCAGGATAAGCAGCAAGGATTCGCTCGGGCCTTAATCTCTTGGACAGAATTGAATAAGAAGTTGGGTAATTTTAATTTGAAAGCGGAACCGGGTACTTTGAATCGAGGAGAGATTGTGGGAATCTTGGGAGAGAACGGTATCGGAAAAACTTCTTTTATCAAGATTCTAGCCGGATTGATTGAACCAGATAGCGGAGAGATTGATCAAAAGGTTAAGATTGCTTACAAGCCGCAGTATCTGGAAACGGATTCAGATCAATTAGTGATGACTTTCTTACAGGAAGGAGTAAGCAAATATTCCAATCAGTTGATTCGTCCGTTAGAGATTGAGAAACTCTTTACTAAGAAATTGAAAGAATTGTCTGGGGGAGAACTGCAACGGGTTAGTATTGTAAAATGTCTTTCTCAAGATGCGGAATTATTTTTGCTGGACGAACCTTCGGCTTATCTGGATGTAGAACAAAGACTACTTATCTCTAAAGTGGTGGGCAATTTGGCTTTTGAAAGAGGAATTACGGTATTGGTGGTAGATCACGACTTGATGTTTTTAGATTATCTTTCTGATAGATTGATGGTGTTTAGCGGTGAGCCGGCCAAGCAGGGAACTTTGCATGGTCCGTTTAAGATGGAAGAAGGGATGAATATGTTCTTGAAGGAATTAGGGATTACCCTTAGACGTGATTTAAGTTCTAAACGACCGCGAATTAATAAACCAGGATCGGTCAAAGATCGAGAGCAAAGAGAAATGAATAAGTGGTATTATTGTTAGATTCGGAAAATAAACATTTAAATACTTCTACTAACTCTATTTAATAAAATGGCTAAAATAATATATCCCTCTCCAGAAAGGATTATTGAGTATAACTTGCTGGTACTAGAATTAATCAAAGTAAAAAGAGCGGATAGTCCTAAAGTGTTAAGTTTAGATAGGATAAAAGGAATAGTTCAAGAATGCGCAGATAAAGAAGGAGATATCTATGATAAAGCAGTAATTTTATTAAAAGGATTAGTTCAAAAGCACCCCTTTGCTAGTGGCAATAGAAGAACTGCATTTATTACTACAAAAGATTTCTTATTAATGAATAAGGTTAAATTTGGGATAACGGATGATTTCCATTATGCTCGGGTAATGCTGGGTATTAGAGAAAGGTATTATTCAGATGAAGAAATAAAAGGGTGGATTAAATATGGCAAAGTTAGAGAATTCTCAAGATAAGCAAAGATTAAAAGTAGTATCTGAAGAGCTGGATAGGTTTAAAAAATTGATTGCTGGACATGAAAAAATATTGATAGCTATTGGTAATTTATAGTTTATTTTTCTTTATTGTTTTAGAACCAACCCTTCATTCGAGGGACGTGATAATAAGTGGTATTATAGTTAGATAAAACCGGTTCCAGCATACCTTACTTTCAGAACGTCAATGGTTTTTTTCATGCATGCCGCAGCTTTACTATTGGCGGAAGCGATACCTTCCGGAGTGTCCGGAAACCCGTTTAACAAAGCATCGCACCGGTCTAATCCATCCGCGCCGAGGTCAATAAAATTACATTCTCTGGTCAGGCTGCCTGAGATTCCTTCTCGGGTAGAAGTGGTGAGATTATAGCCGAATACTTTTGAGTGAGGATTATAGTTAAAGTTAGAAATAGTACTATCGGGTTTAAAGTACGCGCTTTCCTTATCTCCTACTTGTTCATTTGGAATTTGTCTTGACTGGGATAATAGCAACTGAGAATCATCATGGAAAATTAAGTGGCCACTTACATGTTTGGGTCTTTCTTCTTCTTTTGTGGTGGCAGCCCATCTTCTTTGATTAAAATCAATTAGGGCTTTAACTAAATCTTTAGTATCGGAATTAGAATAGCATGATTCCGGCCAATTTTGTAATATTCCTGGATTTGAAGCGACTAAAGTATAAATATTTCCGTCTAGACCAACCCTTAAGGAAGTTTCCATTCGCGCCGATGATAAACCCGCTAAATCGGGACTAATGCCGGCTAAATCTTTCTGAAATTGAACTGCACGATGATACGCGGCTACGAATTGGGGCACATTCTTATCTTGTAATGCTAAATCCATATCTCCACAAATAAGGTCTATTTTTTTTACTAAAGAAGCGCTTATTTTTTCTTTATCTTTAGTGTCATAAGAAGTATTTGGTCTTAGTAATCCTTCGTCAATAAGTTGGTTAAGAATGTTATTGTTCCCATCATACTTATATTCCGATGCCGGAGTATTATCGTTTAGATGGGCTCTCACAAAATCTCCTATCTCCTCCATCGGTTTTTTAACATCTGGTGTAGGAGTGCAACCGATTACTGTTAAAGCAGCCAGAATACCTACTAGAGACCTTTTAATCATAACTCCTTAAAAACTAGATTAGGTTTATAATATTTTGTATTTTATACAAGCTAATGTCTAAAGTAAGCCTTACCTTCGAGACATAATAAAGAAATAAAAAACAAAAATAAAATTACTTCTTAGCCCAAGCGGCAATTCCGTACAGCACTAGATTCACAAAGGGAATCAGGCAAAGAACAGCCCACCAGCCCGGATATTTGACTTTCTCAAACATCTTCCACTGCCAGATGACGTGGAATACCGCAAAAGCGATGCTGAACAGGAATCCCACCGTAGGAATGAACATACCGATAATTAATAGCCACGGCCACCAGTGCATCTTAGCGCATTGGTAAGCGATAATCGCTGGTCCAACTAAGGGAATCCAAGCTAATCCTGGTGTTTTTAGTTTAGCTTTCTTACCGATAGCCATGAAAGCGAATCCCGAGTAGATATAAAATCCTACTCCTAATATTAAGAAGAACACCAGAAATGCGCCAAAAAAAGCCATCATCCCTCCCAAAGCAGCCATTCCTCCGAAATTACCCATCATATCATAAACCATGTTAAAGTACCTCCTTTTTAACTGATAAAGATTATTTGGTATAAAAAGGTATCTTTATATAATCAGAAGGAATTTAGTGATTATTAACTTAAAAGGTGATTCATTATGGCTATGAGCAAAAAGGATTTGGAGAAAAAGGAAAAGGTTTGGAAGCAGGAATTGGCAGCATTGGAAGCAAAGTGTCAGGGCGGCAGTGGAACTAAAGCTGATTATGAAGAATTGGCAAAGATGAGAAAGAAGATGAGGTAATAAAAAGCAAAAATAAAAAATAATTTTTTATATTCTTAACTAACAATAATCGTTCCTCTCATCCCCGGATGTATCGAACAGAAGTATCCAAAAGTTCCTTTCTCTTTGAAAGTGTAAGTGGCTTTTCCGCCGACGGCCAATTTCTGGTCAAAATCTCCGCTCTCGAAAGTTACGGTATGTTCAGCAGTATCTTCCTCATTTTTTGTGGTATTTTCTTTATTTTCAATTGCATCTTTATTCACCCATTCTACCGTATCTCCAGCCTGTACCTGCAAGTCCGTAGGCATAAATTTAGAGTTCTCGATTACTACTTGGGATACCTTACCGATAGTCGGAGTACTCGCAGCATTAGAAGTTTCTGTAACTTTTGATGCACTATTATCTGTGGTTGAAACCGGAACTGCTTTAAACTGACAAGCTACCAACATTAACAACATACTTAACAACATCAAAATGGTTAATATCTTTTTCATTTTAAAATCCCTCTTAAACATTTATTTTATTGGCTAACTCGCCCACGAGCCAAATTTCTTTTTCTTCTCCGGTTAAGGAATAAATCAATCCCATCACCCATAGTACAATCATGGTAATCCAGCAAGCTGTACTGATAATTCCTCCCACGATGGGTATCCATCCTAAAACGACATTTACTGCTCCAGCTACTAAGAAACCGAAGAATAGAATCAATCCTTGTTTAGCGTAATACATAGCATATTTATTATCTTTTCTGGTTAAGAGTATAATCAAAAAGCCTACTGCGGGTAGAAAAACGCCCAAAAAGGCAAAGCCCTTATCATCTTCTTTACTTGCTTCTGTCTTTTTAATATTTACTTTCTTACCACTCTCTTTTTTGCTCATAATTTCACCTTAATTGGTTTTAATCTTTTCTCTATATAAAATACTTTCGTTGTTAAGATATCTGCTTCCAGTCGAGGAGGTATCTGCGCCAGAAGAAATATAATGAAACGAAAATCATGATCAAGCTGAACCATTGGCCCAGGGTCAAGCCCAACGGAAGAATCTCTTCATAACGGAAGAAATCTACGATAAATCTTCCTATCCCTTCCCATAGTAGAAAGTTGCAAAAGATGAATCCGGGTTGAAATTTATCTTTTAAGGATAAGAACAGAAGCCATCCGTCGATCAGGAAGCGATAACCGGCAGCGTATAATACTTGGGGGTGGCTGCAACCTCGAGGTGGATTGATAAGATATTGATTTTGAGAATAATTCACACACCAGCTGCCGTTCCAAGCTCTGCCTACTAATTCTCCGTTGATGAAGTTGGCGATTCGACCCAAAGCCAAGGCTAACATAGTGGGAAAACTCATTACATCAGCCATTTCCCAAAAGTTTAGTTTATGCTTTTTGCAATAAAAGTAAGTGGCGATTATAATCCCTACTAATCCGCCATGGAAACTCATTCCTCCTTCCCAGAATTTTAAGAAATTTAAGGGGTTGCTGAGATAATAGCTTGGTTCCCAGAATACTTCGAATAATCTGGAGCCGATAATTACACCTAACAGGGCCCAGAAGACTAAATCCCAAATCTGCTCTGAATTAAGCTTTAATCTTCCTTTCTTGCTTAAATAATGGAGCCACCATACGGTCAGGAAGAATCCCAAGACGTAAACTAAGCCGTACCAACGAATTTGAGCAAAGCCCAAGTCGAAAAGTACTGGATTAAGGTTATGAATCCACATATCTAGCTTTAATTCGAATAATAATATAAATTTATCTTGCTCGACGGGTAGAAAATGTCCCGCTCGGACCAGCTCTACTGAATACTAAAGTCCCAATTAAGCTGGAAGCCAGTAGTCTTACGAGTAACTTCCGCTCCGAGCTGGCGACATTCGCGACATTTTCTACCTTTGATAACTACTTCATCTATATACTCCCTTATCTATATTCTCTTTAAATATACTCCATTACCGTAAACTTTATATATAGACCATCCTACCTACCAAGTATAATAATCAGATTTAAAAAAGAAAGGTGAATTCACTATGGAAGAAAAGGATAAGAATTATTCTAAAGAGCTCATTGGTAAAACTATCGTTTCCAAGACCGGTAAAAAGTTCGGTGAAGTAGGGGACTTAATCTTTGAAGTAAGTTCAGGGGAGTTAATCCACATCCTGCTTAGAAATCCTACCTCTTTTACGGAAAGAATGGAACTGGAGAAAACTAAGGAAGGTCAAATTTTGATTCCTTACTCTGCGGTTATCGCTACCGGTGATTTCATCGTAGTAGCAGAAGAAGATATTATTTAAGTTTTTTAATTAGTTTTTTGTTTTAGTTGTTTTGTTGTTGGTTATTCTGTGAGGATGTTTATCCTTTGTATCCGAGATTACGATTCATCCCTTCAAAATAAACTTCAGAATTATTGGGATTAAGAACTTTTTCCACGCGATAGGTTCCCTTGGTGTACATTCTTCCTTCACGTAAGAAATGTGTTGCTTCTAGAATGGTAATAGCAGCAAGTGGTCGAGATAATCGTTAATCTCCTTCCGTTCTGAGCAAGGGAACTTCTCCATCAAACCAATAATTGCGTTGTCCTTCTTTCAAGAAAGGATGAACTGCTCCCACTTCTAAAGATTCTGGAAGACATTCTTCTAAAGTTCTTTTCCCTTCTCGATGATGAGAAATATCTCTTAAAGCCAAGTCCGGATTGAATTCGATTTGGATGCCCATTTTATCCTCTTCTTGATGGCAAACCCAAAATATCCTTGTATTCAATTACTTCATCCCGTTGGCAGCCCTTGCTCATTAAGATGAATTTTCGATCTAATAATTGTTCTATTCTTCGAACATATTTTTCTGCCGGAGGACTCAAAGTTCCGCTTTCATCTGCAAATTTTTTCCATGGTTCGAATTCTTCAAACACTGGCTCTGCTCGATATAATGTGTCTCTGCGCTGAAAGGAAACATCCCATTCATCATAGTTTTTTCCGCCAATTTTGTAAGCCACCACTATTTTGGGTTTTATTTCTTCCCGCTGCAACGCTTCCATTTTATCTCCGCAAGTGCCCACCAAATAATCTGCTTGGGCTACCTCTACACTATACCTTCCCTGTACAGCGTCAAACCAGCCTAAGTTTCTTTTTCTTCCGGTTTTGGTGCCGAATTCTCCCCATTCTATACCAAATAGATTTTCTAAAGTTTCATTCCTGGCGACAAAAGGCCGATCTCCAATTCCGACACTACTTTGATAGAGTTTGAAGACCATCAATAGATGTTCAACATAACGGGGAACTTCTAAAGGATTAGAGGAAGTAGTTCCGGGATAAAGCCCATAATCTACATCTAAAACACCTCCTTGCGCGCCTTCGGCAATCTTACAGAAAGTTCCATGTTCTCTTAATGCAACATGTTCTTGGGTTAAGAAATCCCTTAGAAATTCTCTCTCTTCCGCATATGAATCAGAAAAACTTTCCGGGGTTCCGTATTGTTCGGGGATTCCTTTTGGAAAAGTTCTCTTCAGACACTCTATCATCAAGTTGCGATCCAGGAATTCTATAAATCTAATTCCGGTGCGGGCATATTTATCTGCAGCAGTTTGTGCGATTCCGCTGCCAGTAGAAGTGTGATTCTCTCGATGGAAGTTACTTCGATCTCCGTCTAAATGGTATTGTAAGGTAACATGAGCGTTAGCAGAAATACCAAAATTTTCCAGAGTTACTTTAATTCCTTCGGTACCTAACATTTTTATTTCTTTTGTAGCTTCACGTGGATCAAAGTACATTTTGGGTCCGTCAAGGTTATAAGTATGAATGGTATTAATTCCAGCAGGAATTTGATGAAGACCGATTTTTTTATCTTCGAAGTAAATAGTATGACCGGCATTTCCTCCGCCCTGGAAGCGTTCTACTAAGATGGGTCGATGTAGTGGCGAATAAGGAAGACTAATCCTTTGTGAAGCGCGATGTACAACATAATTAGCTATTTTTCCTTTTCCTCCGTCTCCAGCAGCTCCGTCAATAATTCCAATGCCTTTACTCATAATATCACCAAACTAAGCTGATGGCTTTTCCTTTTAAGCTTTTATCCACTCTAGAATATGTTTCAGAACTATTTACTTACCTGTGGGAAACTCCTCATCAATCTTCTTCATGTACTCTTTAACTCTGGATAAAACTTGAGTTAAAACAAAATTTTCTACCTTCTCTTCAAAAATTTCGTTCAGGTTGCTGAATTCAGTAATTCTGTACAAATTAGCGTTAGTTTCTACTAAATATAAATCTTTTAATCTCTTTAATTGTCTTCTGATATTGGAAGAAGCGATTCCCAGCATGGGCAAGCCAGAACTTTTGCGTACTTCCATTACTTTGTTCTTCACTTCTTCTGAATGCAGCTCTTCTTTTCTTCCTTTAGCTTGCAGAAGAACATAAAGAACATCGACCATCACGTCGCGGGAATCTCCCGGTTGTAATAGTCCCATAGACAAACAGAACTTTCTTACCAACTCTCTACCGCTA
>JAZDQB010000027.1:0-12597 GCA_043797205.1 Candidatus Woesearchaeota archaeon | reverse complement strand
AAGGATTTAGCACAAACCACCAAATATATTCGAACACAAAAGTATGGCAGCTTAGGAGCAATTAGGGGTGGACAAAAGACACTCTCAAGCTTTGCTGCGTAAGAACGTAATGCCACCGACCTTTGGTCGGTGGTCGTTTACTCTTCTTCATTTTACACCCGTCTTTTTCTTATTTTCATTCTTCTTCTTCTCTTTCTCTTCTCTCTTAGCATTTCTAAGCGCACGTAAGCTAATTCCATCAAAATGAACTTCTTCTGGAACTTTAACTGCTTTAGAACATTCTCTCTCTTCTTTCATCTTGGTGACGGTTTTCTTAAAGAATTCTAACTGTTTTTCTGACAACTGTCCGAATTTGAGATAATTAATCTTGACTGAACGTAAGAAAGAATTTTCTTTATAGAATTCTTCAGGAATGTCAAACAGCTTTTTAATAGTAGGATCTTTAACTTCTCCCACCAATTCTCCTCTCTGGCACTCGTAACATAAAGGGTACTTGTTTTTCCAAGTGACCAGAACAAAATTTTTCTTGCATCTAGAACATCTTTGTTTATAAGTAATTCGCATAGTAAGTTTTAAGGAGAGATTCTTTATAAAGGTATCTAAGAAGGGAGGCTTAAATGTAGAATTGATGATGTTGGGCTTTGAAAACGACAATTTATTACTCTTTTTAGATTGAAACGATTATCTATGAACTCTCCGACATGATATAATGTCAAACTTCCAGAAAAAGGATGGACTACTTCTCTCTTTACATATTCTAGAAGAGATCTTTCTATTTGTTCGGATCGAGCAAATATACTCACTTCTCTATCCGGTTGATCAAATAAATAATCAATTGCTGGACTGATTTTTTTTAAATTCACTTCTGAAACTGGATTTTGCGGAGGGGTTGTTTCAATTTTATCATTGTAAGTTTTTAAACGTTCCATCACTGCAGTTAAATATAATTCGTAAGTGTTTAGTAAAGGTAATAATCCATTATGTTTTCTAACACTTGCTTTTACCGTTTTAACTTTTAGATCATCCCATTCTTTTTTCCTAACTCTTTTAGGGGTGGAATTATATTCATGTACTCTCTGTAAATGTTCTTTAAGTGGGGTTAGTTCCGAAATAGCTATGGAATGAGTGTAAACATTTGATTGAGAAATTATTTCATCGATTAACCATCGCCAATAAAGATTATTCGCTTTTAATCTGGTGCACAGTCCTTGGTCAAAATCTGGATCTTTTCCTGCATCGAATAAATCTCTAGACAGATTGGAGTCCGGACAGAAAAAAGAAGTATCTAAAAGGACAAAATCTGACGTTTGGATGATATCTGTTAAGTATAATTCTTGCATTTTAAAATATCACTTGGTAGTAGTTTTAAATCTTTCCCCTTCAAATTTAAAGCAAAAACCATAAAAAGACTAACCTAATTTAACTCCTAAAATGATTATCGGCATTGTCGGAAAAGCCAATGTAGGCAAAAGTACTTTCTTTAAAGCAGCTACTCTAGCAGATGTACTTATTGCTAATTATCCTTTCGCTACCATCAAACCTAATGAAGGTGTAGGTTTCGTGAGAGTGGATTGTGTAGATAAAGAGTTTGGAAGACAATGTAATCCTAGGACCGGTTATTGTCTCAAAGGAAAACGTTACGTTCCGGTGCAGATGATTGACGTCGCCGGGTTAGTTCCGGGAGCACATGAAGGAAAAGGAATGGGCAACCAGTTTCTCGACGACCTGCGTCAAGCCGACGTTTTAGTTCACGTGATTGACGTAGCCGGAACTACTAACGAGAAAGGCGAACCCATTAATCCCGGAAGTTACGATCCGGCCGAAGATGTTAAATTCTTAGAAGTAGAATTGGATTTTTGGTACCTAGGCATCATCCAAAAAGGATGGGAAAAGTTTGCTCGTACTGTAATTCAAGAGAAGAGAGAAATTCATATTGCTTTAGGAAAGCAACTCTCCGGATTAAAAGTTACCGAGAATTTAGTTAAGGAAACGATTGATAAAATTGGATTGAATAAAGAGCATCCGGATAAGTGGAGTGGAGACGAACTCTTAAAGTTAGCCGTAGCCTTAAGAAAAGCTACCAAACCCATGATTATTGCCTGTAACAAGATTGATATTCCAGTAGGGCAAGAAAACTTTCAGCGTTTAGTGAAACAATTTCCTGATAGAAAATTTGTGGCTTGTTCTGCCGAATCAGAATTAGCCTTGAAAGAAGCCAGTAAAGCTGGTTTGATTGATTATCTCCCTGGAAATAAAGATTTTTCTTTAAAAGAAGAATCAAAGTTGAATGATAAACAAAAAGCCGCTTTAAATTTCATCCGTGAAAATATTCTTCTGAAAATGGGCAGTACTGGAGTACAGCAAGTATTAGACACGGCCGTGTTTGAATTATTAGGATACATTGCTATCTTTCCCGGTGGAATTAATAAATTGGAAGATTCTGATGGTCGAGTATTGCCGGATTGTTTCTTAATGCCACCAAAAACTACTGCTCTAGACTTTGCATTTAAATTGCATACTGATTTTGGTAATAAGTTCATCTGTGCTAAGGATGTGAAAACCAAAAGAACGGTGGGCAAGGAACATCCCTTGAAACATAGAGACGTGGTCGAGATTGTAGCTAATAAGTAATATCGTTCGGAAAACCACCCGCCTGGCCAAAATGCGCCTGAGATGTTGTAAACTTTATTTGAAGTTAAGTCCTGCTTAATGGAGAATTTATTGACGGAAGCAGGTCGAGGGCGCGGCTAGGTGGTTTTCTCCGTCAATAAGTAAAACTTATAAACTTCTTTTCTTTTTCTAGCTTAAAGAGGTTGTATGATGTCTAAAGTAAAATCTAAAGGTAAAAAGTTAGTTATTCCAAAAAAGAAACAGATTCCTCGAGATTCCTTACGCCATCCTCACCATCGCGTTCTTTATATTTCGATGATTACTTTATGTTTATTAGTATTATTATGTGTTATTTACGTTGGTTATCATACTTTAATTGGAGAAGCAGTCAAGGCAGCAAGCCAAAAGTTTAGTGCTCAGCCCCTTTCTATTTATGGAGATAAGGTTACTCCTCAATTATTTTCTGATTATATTAATGGAAAAACTTTCCGTGGCTTTACTGGTAGAACCAACAGTACCAATGCTGCTTATCTTAATGACGTAACCTTAGCCTTTTCTTCCAATCAATTTATTTTATCTTCTACTCGTTTGATCCAAGATTATCCTAAAATTATTTTTCAGAAAACTGAGATGCTTAAAGGGGATTATAAAGTAAATTCCGACGGAAGTATAAGTTTATCTAAAGTAGTAAGAGTGACCAATGGCAAGAGGGTTAATAAGGTGCTAGATCTTAAAATTAAAGAAGCTAAACTTTTTGCTCTGCTTAATACTGTTCCTAGTAGTTCTAAGTTAGTTGCCGGAACTGAGGCTAATTATATTCTATACACCGAAAGTTTCGGAGAAGTTTTTGGGAATTCTAATTTAAACACTTTTTCTTATTTTGGGAAAACATCTTCTGTAAATTTTGCAGCTAGTACTCCTGCTGAATTGTATCAAGTAAAGAAAGGTATCGTAGGTAAAGCTTTTGATCCGGGCGGTGGAACAGGTAATTCTCCCACTCAATATGGAGTGGCTGGATGTACTAATAAACCCAGTGGTTCGAGTTCGGGTTCGGGAAAAAGTTCGAGTAGTGGATCTAGTGGCGGAGCAAGTATGGGTGGAAGTTGTGGGGTTTCGGACTGGAAGGATTATGTTGTTTCGAGTGGGTACGCGGGGGTAAGTGTTAATATTCCCACTTCTTCAGGGGACAAATGGAGTTTGAATGTTGGTGGAAGTGGTTCGGTAGGTCCGGTAGATGTAAGAGCAGGATTAAAGGTTGACTCTACTGGTGTTAATACTTATGTCAGTTCAAACGTGATGGATGCGGGTCAAGCCATTGGGGGGGCGCTTAGCTCTTCTTCTGGCAGTGGTTCAAGTAGTTCGTCTTCTTCTAGTAGCAGCTCTTCTTCATCCAGTAGTTCTTCTTCCTCCAGTTCTTCTAGCAGTAGTTCATCTTCTGGTTCTAGTGGCGGAGAGGGACCGAGTGGTCCTAAGCAGGATGGTGGAAGTGAGCCGGTTAGTGGCGGGCCGAGTGAAGGTGGTGGTCCGAAAGATACTGCTCTTGCCAATTCTAATCCCGAAGGAAGCACTTGTAATTATCAACCATTCTGGATAAGCGGATTGCAATGCGGAGCGACTACTCCTGGATGTGCTACGGGGATGGGTAAAGAAGGAACTGCCGGTGGAGAACCTCTAGCTAATGAGGATAATGTTAATACAGGTGACGGAAGCGGTGGTCAAAATCCGGGCGGTCCCGATTGTATGAACCCTATGGGTTGTGGTGGGATAGGATCCGGAGCAATGGAATCTATATCTTGTCCTCCCTGGAATTTTATTATTAGCATCATCGGAAATAGGGATCCTTCTCCGGAAGATACAGGCTATTCTCCAGTTAGCGGAGAGAAAAAGAAAACTGGTTGCGGTGATGGAAATACTCCCACTAATCCCGTAGGTATGCCCAGCGAAGGAAATTTGGGTTGTGGTTCAGAGGGTGGCAAACCTCTTTGTATGACTTGTAAATCTGCACAGGGATTTTTTTCTCCGAAGGATTCCATTTCTTTTTCTATTCGAGAAGCAGATTTTAAATCCATTATTCAAGCCCAAGCTTTAAGTATGAAATAATATTACTCTTTTAATTTTACTTCTTATCTTCTCCCGTATCCATGTTCCCATATAGAAATGATTAAATACCTTCTTCCCACTTTAAAGGTAGAAAGATGGCGGGGTTGTTGAAAAAGTTCTTTAGTAAGAAGGAGGTAGAAGTAGAAGTAACTCCGCTGCCGGATTCTTCCGTTTCATCTTTATTTGCTCCATCCTCTTCCGAAACTAGCAATCTGGAAGAAATTTCTCTCCCCCAGCTTTCTGATTGGTTAAAAGAGCAGGAGAAACAATTTCTTACTAATTCTAATTTAGAACATGAATTGCAAGAATATGTAGCTAGTTTACGCGAATGCGGAAAGAGAATCAACCAACAGATTGATCAATGGATTGACGGGATGGATTTATCTAAACTGCATTATACTACCGTGGGAGAAATAAATTTTCTGTTCTCCGATGCGCAGACTATTGTTAAACTGGTGCACACTCAACATCCTTTAAATTTAGAAAATGTGGGACGATTTAATTCCGTTTTACAAGAGCGTCTAAGAATCTTAACTCAAAAAATAGAAGATGCTTCTTTCGGCGAAGAACTAGCCTTCTTGTTCAAATTAACTTCAGAAGAACATCTCACTTCCGAAGAAGATTTTAAAGAGGTGAAAGAAGGTAAATCTTATCTGGCTCATCCCTTATGGAGAGATTTACAACACTTATTACAGTTAAAAGAACAATTTTCTCAAAAGATGAATTCCAGCCGCTGGCAGAAGTTAGGGGTAATGCAACGTCTGCAAATTCATTTGTCTGTTTCTCAAACCAGTTTACAGCAATTACAATTCCGTCTGAAAATCAATCAGCAGCATCTACAACAAGAGTTAGAAAATCGCGAGAATAAGGAACGAGAAATTGCCGTTCTTCATCATGAATCCGGATTTGAAGAGCTGGAAGAACGCCAAGAACATCTAGCTTTGCTTTCTCCGGAGATGGAGCAGGTTAAGCAAAAAGTATTGCTCTTCTTTTCTCCCCTACAGCCTTATCTGCAGCAGCTGTTACAATTTGATAAGGATAATAGTATCTTAGAAGATTATCTTAGTAGTTATCTTACTGCTTTTTATGAAGATGAAGAATTGAATATTTTTACTATTATTCGCAAACTGCGTTTGTGCATGGAAGACGAGCGCGTAAAAGTAGAGCCGGAAGACTTAACTTTGATTTTGGACCGGGTGGAACAAGTAAATTCAGGGGCAATGCGAGAATTGCATAAAGAATATGTGCAAGTAAGAAGACAATATCACGACGCAGAAAAAAGTACTAACCGTGCTTTATCGATGAAATATGAAGATTTAAAATATCGCTTAGATCATTTTGAAGAAGAGATTCTGCGTCTGAAAAAGCAGATTAAAGAATTAGAAGAGCAGATTAAAATTACCGAACTTTCGCAGCATAAAGCCAAAGAAAGATTTGAATCTCTAGCTAAAGATTATTTTGGGAAAGATGTGGAAGTGGTTATTTAAGAATAAATTGGTGTAATTAAATTTTTACTTTATCTTGTTTTTCCATATTTTATAATTCTCCTGCAGGGCATCTATTCCGGGCATCTTCTTCCCCGATAAGAAATCCAAGGAAGCTCCACCACCAGTAGAAACATGAGTAAAATTATGATTTAAATTAAATTTGTGAATCGCAGCGGAAGTTTCTCCTCCGCCCGCAATCTTGATGCACTCCACTTCTCCCAGAAATCGCCCGATCTCTTTTGTTCCTTGGGCGAACTTAGCCCACTCGAAATAGCCCAATGGACCATTCCAAACTATAACTTTGGCTCTTTTCAAATAATGTTTGAATACTTCTATCGTTTTTGGACCGATATCAAGAGCCATCTGTCCATTTCCAATTCCATTATACGGAACAATAAAAGATTTCGCCCGCATCTTGAATTCATTAGCTACAATAAAATCTATTGGTAAAATTATTTTGTCTTCCTGTTTCTTTAGAATTTGCTGGGCTAAAGGCACGGAAGCTAGGTCCACTTTAGACATCCCCACATTTATTCCTCGAGCTTTGAGGAAAGTAAAGGCTAATGCTCCTCCGATTAATAAGTAGTCAGCTCGCTTCAAAGCTTGATTGATTAAATCAATCTTATCCAACTTGGCTCCCCCCATCAGCCATACTGCCGGACGAGCTTTAGAAAAAGCTTGATTGAGATGAGTAATCTCTTCTTCCATCAAATGACCGGAAACGGCGGGAAGGTATGGAGTAATAGCAGAAACGGAAGCATGATTACGGTGAGCCACCGCAAAAGCATCATTGACATAAACTTCGGCTAGACTAGCTAAAGATTGAGCAAATAAGATCTCATTCTTTTCTTCTTCCGGATGAAACCTTAAATTTTCTAAAAGAAAAACTTGTCCGGGAAGAGCATTCTTAATTTCTTCTTTGATTTCTTTACCCATACATTCGTTTAATTTGGTGATTTTATTGTGCGGCAGCAACTTCTGTAGTTCTTCTGCTAGTGGATCAGTTTTCAATTCCAATACTACTTTTCCTTTCGGATCGCCCAGATGAGTCATCAAAATTATTTTACAGTTTTTCTCCAGCAAGTATTTGATAGTAGGCAGACTCGCTTCAATCTTAGAATTATCCATCACTTTTCCGTTTTTTAAAGGAACATTATAATCTACTCGTACTAAAACGGTTTTGTTTTGCAGCGGGAAAGTTTCTAAGGTAAAGCGTTTCATATTGTTAATCTAATGGTATCAAGAAACTAGAATATATAAAAATTGTGTTTGTTAGCGCTTAGTAGAAAATGTCGCGAATCACGCCAGCTCGGGGCAGAAGTGATTCGTAAGAATTCTAGCTTCCCGCTTAATCGATAATTTATTGTTTGATAGAGCGGGTCCGAGCGGGACATTTTCTACAGAGTCGCCTGTTAAGCGTAATTAAAGAGCGAGTTAGTACTTCTTTTCGTATTTCTGGATGATATTTTTAAGCTGGAACTAAGTTCTAGAACAAGAAAGGTTTAAATACTACTTTTAATTTCCTTCATTTAATAATATTTTAAGTTACAATTTTAAAAAAAGAGGTTGATGGGCAATGGTAAAACAGATATCCGGAAAATTCTTATTGATAGCGTTGGTTTTTGTAATAGTTTTGGCGTTAAGTGTTACAGCAGTGGTTGATTGGAACAATTTTAGGGTATTTTCTGGAACGACTGCTCCTTATGCTTCTAATGGCTTAGGATGTAAGGGTGGTCAATACGGTGGGGCAAATCAACAAATGATTGCTGGACAAAACTGTCCAAGTGCTAATCCCGTTTACGATTTGGGTGCGGTGTGGGTTGATTTGAGTTCTAGTCATATTGCTTGGAAGATTGATTCTCCGAACATGACTCAAGCAGGTATTTGTGGGGGACCAAAAAATAATGCTTCTTCTGGAGTAAATCAATGGGGAATCACGGTAGAATTTAATGCAGACAGCAATACCAGTACTGGATGCAGAATGCCCAATATGACTTGTATGAATAGTTGTATGGGTAACAATACTTGCATGGGTATATGTGGATATGGAGATAATGGTTATCCGGGAGCAGATTATAGATTTTATATTTATGGAGATAATTCAACTGTTTTTGAAAAGTATAATCGTTCTTTAAGCACTTGTGGTAATACATCACTTCCTCAAGAGCAACAAACTTGTTTCCAAACCATGACTGGTGGTCCTTATAATATTAGTTTCATTGTTTCTTGTGGGCCTTTTCCAACGACTATTAAAATAGCCATTAATCGAACTGCAATACCGGATTTAGCTGGACTGACTTTCCAGACTAATAGTTTAGGCGGTGGACAAGGTGGTCCGGTTGATATGCTAGGTGGATTTTCTATGTCTTCGGGTGGACTTCAAGATAATATGATGATGAGCGGATCTCAAGACATGATGTTCCAAGGCCAACATCCTTGTAGAACCATAACTTCTCAATCAAATTGTACTCCTTCTACTAATGTAAGTAGTACTCTGTACAGTTGTCGTTGGGACAACTTTGGAGGCGGTTCTTGTAATCCTAATTTTATGCAGATGGGTGGTTCAGGCATGACTTGTTCAGATTTCTGTGGTGCATGTACTTCTAGTCTAAATTGTACTTCCCTTGGTGGTAAAGGTAAATGTAAAGTAGTTACTGCTCCTTCAAACATGCCTTCAGGGATAACTACTTTTGGAGCCAGTCAAATGTGTGTAGAAGATCCAACTAAGTATGTCGCTGGTGGTGGTTCTTGTGATACCGAGTGTAAAAACTGTTATAGTTCTTCTACTTGTAATAATTCTGCTTATCCAAATCCTTCCGGTAGCGGAGCAGGATGTACCTGGGTTACTGACACTCAATTTGGTCGTTCTTGGTGTGATTTAAGTACTACTAGTTATGACTTTGATTGTAGTGCTACCAATTTAGCTAAATGTTTAAATCAAACAGGATGTGAAGAAGTAAGCGGAAATTGGAGTGCTAATTTTAACAATTGTTACAATGCTTCTGCGGAGTTATGTTATGATGGAACAGATAACGACGCTGATGGAAATATAGACTGTGCTGATTCTGATTGTTCCAACGATCCTGCTTGTGGCGGAGATATTGATGTCTTAACGGGTGGATTTGGTACTCTTAATCCCTTTGAAGCCATGAAGAAATCTATGTTTCAAAATATGGATCCTAGTCGTCCCATAATGTTAAGTCCGGATGCTCTCGATGGTATCAGAGGAGATATTGATGCTTTAGGGTTTAGCATTAAGGATATGGGAACCTCTTTAGGAATAGGCCTTGATGTTGTCAATATGTCTCAATCATTATTATGTGGCGGACTTAACTCTCAACAATATTTCTTTTTAGTAGATAGCGATGCTAATACTACTAATGGATGCACTGCTAATATCTCTGGAACGAACTATGCTGGTTTTGAATATAAGTTTGAATATATTATTAATAATAATGGTACTGATGGCCCGTCAGAAATCCGTAGAGCATATCGCTGTTTTAACGGAGCATTTTCTCTTTTCGGTGCTAAAATGGCCGGAGCTCCGGTAGAAGCAAACTTTGGGGGTATGAGTATGTCTTGTATGGCTAGTACTGCTATTGTAGCAGTAGATAAAACGGATATAGGTAATCCTCAAAGTGCTATCCGTTTTATGGCTGCTAGTGCTGATAATAATACTCTTTTGAGTGCAGCTAACGATACTAATCTCGGAAATAACAATGCGGGAATTTATTATACTCCTGGAACGGTTGATTTCAAACCTACCAATTGTATGGAAAATCCCATGGCTTGCGGAACTGCTTTCAGTATGATTGGTGGCGGAAAGTTCATGCCCTTTGAAGATTGTTTCCCTTCCAGCGGTGATGAAGATTTGGATGGACTAACTAATTGTGCCGATTCTGATTGTAGTATGGCTCCCTGGTGTAGTGGAACTAATTATACTGCTAATGATAATACTGCTCCTACCGTACAAAGTAATAAAGTTGATACTTTCAATGATTTTGCGGTTATACATTGGGTAACTAATGAGCCTTCTAACGGAACGGTTGCTTTTTATAGTTCATGCACGAGTAGCGCTGCCACTTATACTTTTTATGAGTTGGGTAATCCGGCCATGAATGCTGATGATTATCGACCCTGGCACGATTTACCCGTTAGGAACGGTCGAAATGCTTCTGTGGGCGGAGCGGTGAATTTATCGAGCGGTACTATTTATTACTACAAATTAACTGCTTGTGATCGAGCTGGCAATTGTGCTTATAGCGGATGTTTGAACTTTACTACGGCTGCTTCTGCCGCGAATGTCTCATATAAGTTTGATTTCGTACCTCCATCTAATCCTTTGCTAAATGATATGGCCATGAAGATTTGGAATGGAACCAGCTATACCAATATCACTCAAGGTAGTACTACGAATACTAGTTATATGAACAACGTTACTTTGAAGTTTGATAATCAAGTGGCTAATTGGAGTATTGATCTAGAAGGAATAGATATGTCTCAAGCATCAAACTTTAATTTATCTGATGCCTTTAATATAACTAACTCTTCTGGAAATACCTATATTGGAATGCAGAACCTTAAGTGGACCGAGATGGCTCAAGGTTTAGGTGCAGATTCCATTTTGTTAGTGATTCCTGATGGCGGAGAAGTGTTGATGAAATGTAACGAGAACAACTTAAGTGATTGCAGTGATGTTACTGATGCTAGTGGAGTAGATATGATAGCTGGTGGAACAGGATATAGTAACACTACTTGGAGAATACCCACTTCTTTAGGATTCTCGGTGTATACGGTTATTGAGGAAGATAATAGTACTACGGTTTACAACTTAACTTTCACTAATCAGAGTGTTAAAACTAAAATTGTTGGTTCTAATGTTAACGCTACTTACAACGTTAGTGTATTAAACGGAGAGAATACTACTCGAGTATACAACTTAACTTTAAATATTGTTAATTCTTCTGGTTTAACTCCTACCGGAGTAAGTGGCAGAATAAACGGAACAACGATGATGCAGGTAAATATAACTAATGGTACTACTTATACCAATGTTCTTATCGATGTTAACGGTACTGTTGACGGCCAGTATTCTATTACTGTTTTAGCTACGCTGTACAACAATGCTTCTATTGTGCTGAATTCAACCGGTAGCGAAGATATGGGTTTACTGACTGCTATTATTGATATTACTGCTCCCACTGTAGCTTTGAATACACAGAATAACAGTTGGACTAGCAACAATCAGAGCAGTTTGAACTTTACTTTTGTGGATGCTAACTCTGCTACGGCAAATTGTAGTTTGTTCATCGACGGGGTAGGATATAATACTAGCATGACCGCTAATAATGGTACTGCTACTTTGATTACTCCCAATGCAACTTTAACGGAAGGAGCAAAAACATGGTATGTGAACTGTACGGATTTGTATAACAACGTGGGAACGTCTACTCCGAGAATTTTAAACATCGATAAGACTGCTCCAGCGGTTAATTTAGTTTCACCCAATGCTACTTGGAGTACTACTGCTACGCCCAGCTTCACTTTCAATTACACTGACGCTGGCACGGCCTCTTGTACTTTGTATGTGGGCGCAACGGGGTATAGAACGAATAGTTCCGTTACTAATAATACCAATACTGTCCTTATTGCTAATGCTAGTTTAAATCAAGGCAGCAATAGTTGGTATGTGAATTGTACCGACCAAGCTAGTAACGTGGGAACTCCCGGATATTCGATGACTACTTTGGTAGATTCGATCTATCCCACCTCTTTAGTTAATAATGTCAATGGAAGAAGCAGCGGTTTGAGTACTAATAATAATACTTTAATTATTAACTTTACCGCTAACGACACAAATATAATCAACTGGACTTTAGCCGTGTACAACTCTACCTGGGGTTTGTTACAGAACTGGACTGAATCACAAGGCAATCTTTCCGCAGTAGAAACTTACACTGCCACTGCCAATGGTACTTACTATGTGAACTTGACGGTAAGAGATAACGCTACTAATGTGAATACTACTTCCTTCACAATATATGTGGATCAAGTCAGTCCTTCTATTAACAGTCTGGCTACTAGCAGTGTAACTTCCACTGGAGCAACTCTAACCGTAAATGCTACTGATGCTACTGCTGGGGTTGCCAATTGTACTTATAGTGGAGCGGGAAGTGGTAGTCTAACTTTAAGTTCGGGCTTGTATACCGCTAGTCTAAGCAGTTTAACTGCTAGCACCGCTTATACCGTTACAGTAATCTGTACCGATAATGTTACCAATACTCAAACTAACACTACTAGCTTTACTACTCTTGCTGGAAGTAGTTCTAGTTCCTCTAGTTCCAGTGGTGGCGGTGGAGCAACTGGTGCAGCTGGTGGAGTTTCCAATAGCGCAGCAGGA
>JAZDQB010000026.1:0-40896 GCA_043797205.1 Candidatus Woesearchaeota archaeon | reverse complement strand
GAGAAACATAATTGTTGTATATCCTGAATTACCTTGGTCGCATGGCACAGACATAAAAAGAGAGAATACAGGTTCTAGTAAGGTATGGAATGGGGTAGACTCTAATTTAAAACAATTACATAACGATATAGTAAATATTATCTCTATACACTATGGAAAATCTCCTACTATTACTTCTCTTTCTTTTGATGGACATAGTAAGGGCGGGGCGGCTTTGGAATACGCGGCAATTTATCCCAGCGAAGCAAACAATTACTTTTTACAAATTAAACCAACTTTAATTACTTTATCTGATGCAGATTATGCTTACGGCGGGAGATTGGTTGCCCAAGTAATTTACGAGAATTATTTATCTAAAGTTAATGCAAGGATGGGTTTGTTAGTGCAAGATCCGAGTAGGACCACTGCGCATAGTCCTACTAAAAATGCTATACTCTTTGTAAAAGAGATTGGTGGAGAAAGTGCTCAGGGCTGGTTTGCTGAGAATACCGATTGGACTACGGTTAAATCAGAGAAGTATGCTACTCCCGGAGCAGAAGCAAATAAAGAGTTTAAAATTCCTGGACATGAAAACATTATTTATTTCCCCTTAACTAAAGACCATTATGGAATCGCTAAGATGTCTTTAGCCTGGGTTCCTGGACAAGTGGTGTCTTAAAATTATTTAAAAATACAAAAAATAAAAAAGATGAAAGCAATAATTATATGGTTAATTTTAATTATTTTAGCTTTAACTATTTCTGTTTCTGCAGAAAAGATATTACATATTGGTGATTCACATACAGCTGGGACTTATGGTGATGAACTTTATGATTTGCTTACTTCTGTCGGAGCAGAACTAACTTCTTACGGATGTGTAAGCGCTTCTCCTAATACTTATCTTAAGGGAGGATCTTGCGATGGGGGTTTGGGATCGAACATTAACAAGAATACTGCTTCTTATACTGCTCCAAAAATGGATTCGCTTTTAACTTCTGCTCCTTCTATCGTAATTGTGTCCTTAGGAGCAAACTTTTTTAATAACCAAGCATTATCTTCTGATGAAACGATAAAATCATCTGTTTCAGAATTAAGCGAAAAAGTTTATTCTTCTGGCGCGAAATGTTATTGGATTGGTCCTCCTTCTGGAGATAATAAACCTAAAGAAAAATTAGATCGTCTTTATGAAATGATTTCCGCCAGTTTGAACCATTGTACTTTTATCGATTCTAGAGAGTTTTATGCTAAAGGAGCAGACGGACATTTTAGTTCTGGTTCTTCTCAAGCAAAGTCCTGGGCTAAGAAAGTATTTGATCAAATTCGATTTAGTAGTTCCAGTGCTCCTAAAAAAGGATCGGCACAAGCCGGAATCACCAGCGGATCTTCTAGTGGAACAGTTAGTGGAACAAGTAGTGGAAGTGGTTACTTGAGCAGTACTTCTCAGCAGATTGATGAAGTATGGGCTTCGATCAGCATGACTATTGGAAATTCTCAGAGTGCCGGAAAGATCTGGGACGGCAGCAGATGGGTAGATAAGATTGTTCCTCCGGCTCCTATTTCTAGTACTTTTTATTTTGGGAATTTAGGTAATAATCCACAAGTAAAAAAAGATCTTGCTGCGGGACTATACACTGGTGATTTTTTGCAAAAATTAGAACAACTATCTCGAGACTTGAGCATTAATTCTTTACATTTACTAGCAGTAATGAGCTTCGAAACAGGACATACTTTTAGTCCCAGCATAAAAAATCCAGGTAGTAGTGCTACAGGATTAATACAATTTTTAGAAGGTACTGCTACTAAATTAGGAACAACTACTTCTGATTTAGCAAAAATGACTTCTGTTCAACAGTTAGATTATGTTAAATTATATTATCAGAAGTTTGGAATAGGGATTCGAAGTAACAATTTAGGTGATGTGGCTATGATAGTAATATGGCCCCAAGCCGTAGGAAAAGAGGATGATTATGTCTTGTTTTCTGTAGGGGAAGGTGCTTATGGTCCCAATAGTGGTCTAGATACGAATAAGGATGAAAAGATTACTCGCCAGGAATATCTATCTAAGGTTGAGGCACAAGGTTATGGGATGGCTTAAAATAAAAACCATTTGAATGCTCATAAATAAAATAATTAGGTGATAAAATGTCAAATATTACTAATATCAAAGCTCGAGAAATCCTCGATTCCCGAGGTAATCCCGCTATCGAAGTAAACGTCTTCGTAGGAGATTTAGTAGCTTCGGCTAGTGTACCTAGCGGAGCTTCTACCGGTACGCATGAAGCGTTAGAACTGAGAGACGGCGGTACTCGTTATTTAGGAAAAGGAGTACGAAAGGCCATTTATCACGTGGAAAAGAAAATAGCTCCGCTCTTGAAAGGGATGGATCCCACTCGACAGAAAGAGATTGATTCTTTGATGATAGAAAAGGACGGCACCAAGAACAAAAGTAAGTTGGGAGCGAATGCTATCTTGGGAGTTTCTTTAGCCGTGGCCCGAGCGGGAGCAGAAGACAGTAATCTTTACCTTTACGAATACCTGAACGAGTTAATCGAACGAGAAGGAGTAAATAGGAAGATCCATCTTCCTCGAGCTTTCTTTAACGTAATTAATGGAGGTAAGCACGCGGACAACAAGTTGAGTTTTCAAGAGTTTATGATCGTACCCCATTTAAACTCTTTTCGGGAAAATCTTCGCGTTGCTAGTGAAGTGTATCATACTTTAAAACAAGATTTACATCAGAAATTTGGAAAAGGATGTACCACTGTCGGAGATGAGGGGGGCTTTGCTCCAAAAAATTTTCACCATATATCTCAAGTATTGGAAATGCTAACTCAAGCGATCAAAGATGCCGGTTACAAAGGTAAAGTAGATTTGGCCATGGATTGTGCTGCTTCGGAATTTTATCAAAAGGGAAAATATCTTGTTGATGGAAAAAAGATGAGTAAGGAACAGCTTCTGGAATTCTATTTAAAGCTGATTAAGAAGTATCACCTAATTTCCATTGAAGATCCCTTTGAACAAGAAGATTTTAAGAGTTATGCCAAACTAAAGAAGAAAAGCGGAATTCAAATTGTAGGAGATGATTTAACTGTAACTAATCCTGAACGAATCAAGAGAGCAATCAAAGAAGAAAGTTGTAATTGTTTATTGTTAAAGGTAAACCAGATTGGTTCTTTAAGCGAAGCGCTAGAAGCAGTAGCTCTCGCTTACCAAGCCGGATGGAAAGTGATGGTTAGCCATCGCAGCGGAGAAACTGAAGATACTTTTATTGCGGATTTATCGGTAGGCATTGGCTGCGGCATGATCAAATCCGGAGCTCCTTGTCGCGGAGAGAGAACCGCTAAGTATAACCAGCTGTTACGAATCGAAGAAGATTTAAAGAGAAGGAAATAATGGTTTAATTCTCTCTTTTATGAACTTTTTCTATAACCTTTAAATACTTCCTTTAAATTCTTCTCTTCATGGATAAAGAAGGTTTTTTAGGCTATGCTAAGAGTAAGGATTATACTAAACCGGATCTTTCTAATTTTGAAAAGGCCATTGATTATGTTCAAACTAAACTCTCTCAACAGAAACGTCTTTCTGGCAGCAGCGTCTTCGAACACAATTTGAGAGTAGGATTCATTCTGCTAGAGAACGGCTCTGCTCCGGAAGTAGTCTTGGCAGGATTATTACATGGATTATTAAATCCAGAAGAAGAGAAGTATATCAAACAGCAGTTTGGTCTAGAAGTATGGTCCTTAATTTATGGATTAAAGGAAATTGAAGATATTAAAGCTAAAAATATGCCGGCGGAAGTACTAAAAAAAGTTCTTCTCACTACTTTTGAAGACGTGCGAGTAATCTTAATCAAGCTAGCGAATAAGTTAGACAATTTGCGTACCATTGAATTCTTGCCCCATGAAGAGCAGCAGCGTATCGCTCAGGAAGCTCTAGATATTTATGCTCCTCTGGCTTATCGTTTAGGTGTAGAAAAATTAAGAGTGGGATTAGAAGATCTAGCTTTTCAAATCCTTAATCCTAAGAAGTATCGAGAGATTGATCATTATTTGAAAGAATCCAGCGAACAACGGGAGAAAGATATCACTGAAGCCATTGCTTTGCTGAAAAGGGTAGTAGGAAATAAGATTAACCTGCTCAAAATCAAAGGACGTTCTAAACATATTTACAGCATCTATAAGAAAATGACTCTGCGTGGAGTTCCTTTAGATCAGCAGTTTGATTTGTACGGGATTCGGGTCATCGTGCCGGAAATAAAGGATTGTTATGCTCTATTAGGGTTATTACATGAAAACTTTGAACCGATAGAAGGAAGATTGAAAGATTATATTGCTAATCCTAAACCCAACCTTTACCGTTCTATTCATACTTGCGTTAAGTTATCTAATAACAAAATGTTGGAGATACAAATCAGAACTCCAGAGATGAACGAATTTGCCGAAGAAGGAGTGGCGGCACACTGGCGTTATAAAGGATTAAAATCAGAAGAATCGTTTGAAAAGAAGGTCTCTTGGTTAAAAGGGATCTTAGATTTACATAAGAACATTGATGATAAAGAGTTTTTAGAGGCAGCTAAAGTAGATGTGTTTGGAGATAATATTTATTGTTATACCCCTAAAGGGGATGTGAAAGAGCTTCCTTTCGGATCTACTATACTAGATTTTGCTTATGCCGTGCATGAAGAAGTAGGCAATCATGCCGTGGGAGGAAGGATTAACGGAAAGTTTGTTCCTTTGCGGGCAGTAGTTTCTAAAGGAGACGTAGTAGAAGTGGTTACGAATAAGAATCAAAGGCCCCATCGCAGCTGGTTGAAGATAGTAAAATCTACCAGCTCCAGGCAGAAAATCAGGAAATTCTTGCGTGAAGTAGAAAAACTCCCAGATATGCATTATCGTTTGCCGAAACAAGTTACTGGTGAAGAGCAAAGTCCGATGGTGGAAGCTAAAGAGTACCATACCGCGCTATGCCAGCTGGCTAAATGTTGTTCTCCCTTACCTGGTGAGGAAATTGTAGGAATATTTACCAAAAGAAGAGTTATTTCAGTACATACTCCTATCTGTCGAGCGGCAATCAAAGAACAAGAACGTTGGATTGAAGTGAGTTGGAAAGATTCTTTTGCTCAAAAAATAAGGTTTTATGTCATTGCCCACGAAAGAAGTGGTTTGTTGGCAGATTTGTTGCATACTATTGCTACCGCCCGCTTTGAAGTGAAGGAAGCTAAAGCGAAGCTGTTGAGTTTGGGAGAGATGGAATGCTCTTTCTTAGTTGTTCCCAAGGATTTAGAAAACTTGCAGGAGTTAGTTAAGAGAGTAAAGAAAGTTCGTGGATGGAAGAAAATTTATTTTGAATAATTTTGGAGTGAGACATTTCTATTCTGTTTTATAAAAATTATTTTTTAATAAATTTCACCTTCTTTGCACTTTGCTCAAATGTTTTTAGAATCAACATTTTTTTAATTGGTTTCTTCTCGTGCACTACACTAGTGAAAAAGTTACTTTAAAATAGATTGAAGATATTATTACATTAGATATATCTAATATACCAAAGAGGTGAGACATTATGGCTAAGAAGAAAGCTGCTGCAAAGAAAAAGAAGAGATAAATGATTTCTTCTAAATCTTTTTCAGCGCGCGCGATTTGTTTTTTATTTTTATTTTGGTATTACTAAATTATGAGTAATCCTTTCTACCATCTGCTTGTAATCTAATCCATACTGCTTAGCAGCAGCAGTAAATCCAGCATCGGGAGCGATTCCCGGATTGGTATTTACTTCCAATATCCACGGCTGACCGCGTTCATCTACTCTAAAATCCACTCTAGCGTAACCGTTTAGCTCAAATAATTCCCAGCAATGCAAGGAGAGAGATGAAAGCTGCGCTACTAAATCCTGATTACTTCTTGGAATATCAAAAGTTCTTTGAGTATGTTGGTATTCAAAACTATTTTCTTTCCACTTAGCAGTATATCCAATTACGTTTGGTTTATCTTTAGGATAATTGTGAAAAATCATTTCTGCTATCGGCAAGACTTTTGGCTTATATCTTTCAGCGAATACTGAAATATTAAACTCTCTTCCGGGGATGTAAGCTTCGACAAACAAACCCCCAGCCATATTTCTTCTTTTTTCTACTTCTGGACGTAATTTTTCTTTGTCAAAAATAACTGAATCTTCATCCAAACCCACGGAAGCATGTTCCCACACTGATTTGATGATATATAATGGTTCAAAAGTTGTTTTTCCAGTTAACACTTCTTCTAAAGTCATCCAGGGAGCAGTAGGTAGTCCCGCCAGTCTTAACATCTTTTTGCTGCCTAACTTTCCACAAGTGTTCAAGGTGGCTTCAGTAGAATTTCCAGTATAACGAATTTTTAAATGATCCAATAGGGAAGGTGCCAGATGACTTAAACGAAGTTGTCCGTCTACGCTTTCCACCAAATTAAATACGAATGGGGGAGAATGTTCTTTTAGTTTTCCGGTGGTTTGTTCTAAATTCAATCCGAAAGGAAGCTTAATTGGTTCATATCCTAGCTCTGATAGGGCTTGGCTTACTGCTTCCGCTTCTACCAAATTGTCTTTTTCGTCTTCCGGAGCATCTGCCGGAACCAGATTGTGTAATACCACTACTTTTTCCATAGAATATTTTTCAACAAGGATTTTATAAACTTTGTGGTAGTAAAAACAAATAAGGAGAGAACTGGATCTTATTAAGGAATAATAAAAAAACAAGGACCAAAAATCAGACTTAAGCCTTAAACATCAACTTGACCAAATCAATCATCCTGCAGCTATAGCCCCATTCATTATCATACCAGCCCACTACTTGAATCAGACGACCATTGGCTTTAGTAAATTCGCTGTCGAAGATGCAGGAATGTGGATTTCCAATAATGTCTGAACTGACTAAAGGCAGTTCGCTGTATTCTATAATTCCTTTCATTGCTCCTTGAGAAATGCGCTTGAACACTTGATTGATTTCTTTGACATTAGTAAGCTTATGGACCGTGGCAGCTACTATAGTAATCGAGCCATCTACTACCGGTACTCTCAAAGCCATCCCATCCAGATGTCCGCTAAGGCCGGGAATGGTCTTAGGCACAGCCGAAGCCGCTCCACTAGAATGAGGAATAATGTTTAAGGCTGCGGCACGAGCGTTTCTTAAGTTTTTATCTGGAGCATCATGCAGTTTCTGGGTAGCAGTATAAGCATGGGTGGTGGTAAAGAAAACATGCTCAATCTTGAAATGGTCGTTTAATACTTTAACCATGGGAGCAGTGCAATTAGAAGTGCAAGAAGCGTTAGAAACGATAAAGTCTTTCTTAGAATTATAATCCTTATCATTTACTCCTTTGATGATGGTTTTAATGTCTTTGTCTTTAGCATCAGCACTGATTAGTACTCTTTTTGCTCCCGCCTGAAGATGTTTTCCAGTCGTATCTTTAGTTAAGAAAAATCCGGTACTTTCTACTACTACATCTACATTTAGCTTCTTCCAGGGAAGCTTTTCTGGCTCCTTTTCGGCAAAGACCGGAATCTTCTTCTTCCCCACTACGATAGCTTCTTTAGTGAAAGTTACTTCTTCCGGAAATATTCCATGTACTGAATCATATTTGAGCAGATGAGCTAAAGTTTTGGTATCAGTCAAATCGTTGATAGCGACAAAATGGATGTTTTTATCTTGATATCCGGCCCGGAAGACCATTCTTCCGATTCTTCCAAAACCATTGATAGCTACGTTAATTGGCATATTAATACACCTCTTTTTTGAACATATTAAGCTTATTTAGGATTACATTTTCTTTAATTATATAAAGTTTTTTAAAGAACATCTTTCTCATCAGTAATATGCATAACTTAGAACATATTCCTACTTCAGAAGAGATTGAATGGAAACCCGCTTTTATCGAAAGATATTCTAAATTAACTGACTGGGAAGTGTTCAAGACCTATTCCTTATCCTTTCTAAGAAGAAGTATTCGTATCAATACTCTAGCCGGAAGTGTAGAAGAAATTAAGAGAGATATCGAAGCTAAAGGCTGGAAACTGGATTCCATTCCTTGGTGCAAAGAAGGTTTTTGGATATCTCATGGCGAAAGAAGAGACGTAGGTAATTTATTAGAACATCATCTAGGCCAGATTTACGTCCAAGAAGCTGCTTCCATGATTCCACCACTCGTACTTAATCCGCAGCCAGGAGATATCGTTTTAGATATGTGTGCTGCTCCCGGAAGTAAGACTACACAAATGGGAGCGATGATGCAGAATAAAGGTTTGATTATCGCTAATGACAACAAAGGAATTCGCATGCAGTCTCTAGGAATAAACGTGCAAAGAGCAGGGTTAACTAATGTCTTGATTTCTTTGATGACCGGAAAACGCTTCTACCAATTTCAGTTTGATAAGATTCTATTAGATGCTCCTTGTTCGGGTACGGGAACCATTCGTAAAAGTTTGAAGACTATTCGTATCTGGAATCCTTTAACTGTCTCTAAGATTTCTCGCGATCAGAAAGAATTGATTAAACGCGCTTTCGAGAATCTTCGCGAAGGAGGAGAAATGGTTTATTCCACTTGTTCTTTAGAACCGGAGGAAGATGAAGGAGTAGTTGATTATTTATTAAAGACTTTTCCCAATGCCGATGTAGAGAAGGTTAAATTACTGGGATTGAAGTTAGGTAAGCCAGTGATGGAGTTTGATGGACATAAATATGATGAGCGGGTAAAGCATTGCCTGCGCATCTGGCCGCAGGATAATGATACGGAAGGATTTTTTGTTTGTAAGATCAAGAAGAAAGAATAAATCCCTTATTCTATCCTTTTCATCACTTCCTTCACGTCTTCTTCCTTTTCAAAATCCATTTCGTCTCTATCCACTATAATCAACCTCTCTCCAAACTTCTTCTGGGTAAAGATGCGTTCGTATTCTTTAGCTAGAAATAGATTAGTTTGAATAACTTCTTCGTTCTCAAAAGATCTGTCTCTTTTCTTAATCAATTCCCGCAGCTTTTCTTCAGAAATCTTCAGTAAAATAATCTTATCCGGCAAAGGAAGTAATTTCTCATCTTCTTCCAGCACTCGAGCAGCTTCTTTCCTTTCTTCATCCTCTTCAATTAAGTCTAAATAACATTCGCTAACCTTCCAGAAAGTGTCTAACAAAATAGTTTTTCCTAAATGTGATAATCTTTGTGCTTCTAACATATCTTTAAGCAATTTCGCTCGGAACCACAAGAATACTTCCAGATCACATTCATTCTGTTCTAATTTGTCTCTGATTTCAGAAGGGAACTCTTTAGGTTCTCCTTCCATAAAGGCGATGGCATGATACTGCTCTGCTAGTTTATGTACTAAGAAAGATTTCCCACTTCCCGGAGCTCCCACGATTCCAATGATTTTTCCTGGCATTCTTCTTATAATTATCTAGAAATAGATAAATTTATCTCTCTTTTACCGTTCCATCAACCAAATTTATAATTTGAGAAGGACGGCCATCTTTTTCTCCTTCATACACGGCAAAATCGGTATTTACTTCGATAGTAGGATCAAGATTTTCTAAGCGAGTCATAAATGGTTTTCCAGTTTGATTCGCGGAAGTAGTGATAATGGGTGTATCCAATTCTTTCAGTGCTAAGTTGAACCAATGATTGGGCAGACGTACTCCAATAGTTTCTTTTCCCAGATTAACGCTGGGAGCCACTGCTTTCTTGTTCTTCAATTTCAGAACCAAAGTATAAGGACCGGGAAGTTTTTTCAGCCATTCTTCTGCTTTCTTATCTATCACACAATTTTGCTTAATCCATTCTAAAGAAGGGGCCCAAACCGAAAAAGGAGTACTATTTCCTTTAATCCGACGCAATTGACTTACGTTCTTTTCATCTAAAGCGCTGCATCCCATCCCATAAATAGTGTCAGAGGGGTGAATAAAGATGGTTCCCTTCTTGATTTTCTGCGCCATTTCCTCAAAACGCAGCTGCAATTCGGATTTAGTTAATACTTCCATAGGGAAAAGAAGAAAGTAGGGGGTTTATAATCTTAACGCATATACCTTATTATATTTATTTTAAAATGTTAAATAAGGTATTTCCACCATAAAAAAGAAAATAAAAATTTTTAACAGACCTGAGATCGATCTAAATAATATTCGTCAATTAAAGTCTGTCTTATTCCGGTCAAATCCAAATAATATTGGTCATACGGAGTGCTTCCGTATTTTCTTAACAAATTATTTATGCGTTGTTGGAATCTCATCTTATCCATCCCCCGCTGAGCTGGAAATCAAAAGTACTTTCCTTTTGTAGTGTTCTGACAGTCAGCTCTTGGACCTGCTTCTGAAACAAATGTCGGATGGTTTCGGTGGTCAGATCAACCATGGGGGCACCTCCTCTTTTTTATAAAATCTAGAGGTGGAGCTTCTTTATATAGTCTAGCCGGAGTTGACCAGTGGACCAGTGGCTTCCGGATTTTAAGCTTTTAAGGCTTGAGGAGCGAGAAATCTGCTGAATTAGGAGTTGTCCAGTGGCCTGTCCAGTGGGTCAAATAATATCCTAATTTTGAACTAAGGTTATCAGCAATATTTAAATACCTAAAACTTCTTCTAACTTAAAAAGAGGTTAAATTATGGTTGTTCCCAATACGGTGCAAGCGGCACAGCAAGCAGACCGAAACTTGTATGAAGAGAAATTTCATTCTGAATTTGCGGTGATTTCTTTAATCTGCGGTGTGTTGGGATTACTTTTACCTTTGTTCAGCACCTTAGCTATTATTTTTGGTATTGCCGGATTGATGCAAGCACATCGAGAAGGAATGAAAGGAAGATGGATGGCAGCGTTAGGGATAGTATTCGGATTTATTGGGATCATCTTAATCTTTGCCGCCATAATCTTCGGTTTCGGTTGGCTAGAGAATTTCTTGATGCGTTGGGGTGGGATTGATACTTTGATTGGTACAGCGCATACAGTATTAAACAAGTAAGTAAACGTAAGAAGAATAATTTAATCAATAATATTCTATTCTAAACTAAAACTCCATTCAAGGTTCCTTCTTGTCCAGGACGAGAAGTTACTTTGACTTTTCCTAACTTGGTTTCTACTACTGCTCCTTTGGTGATAATGTTTCTAATAACCAATTGAGGATTAGCCGGATTACCTACTACATTTAAGATTTCAGTTTTAGTAGTTTTACCTTTCTTATCCGTAACGTTGATTAAATTAGTAGAAAGAGTTAATTGTTTGGTCTTTCCTCCTAAACCGCGAGAAGTAACCACTTTTCTGATCTTACTCAACTTGGTGCTGGCAGGAAATCCAGCCAATTCCGATTTCATCTTGCTACGCGAGAAATGATATCTTCCTCCGCTCGCTTTTCTTACCGATCTGCGTTGTGATTGTGCCATGTTTAAGTTAATTTGGGCGGGCTATTTATAAAGATTTCTTTCAGTTGAAGCTTTTTTCGGAAATGACTTTATATTTAATCAATTACTTCTTCTTAATCTTGCCCGTCTGCCAGTCTTTCAAGATCATCCTGGCCACCGCATCTTCGTTCACTCTTCCTTTGGAAAGTAGCTTGTTGCTCTTGATTCCAATCAGTTCCAGAATCTCTTCTGGATCTTCTCCCTCTACATCATAATACTCGCAGATTTCTTGCGGATGCTCTTTGATCAATCTTAAGGCATCCATTTCCGGATTCTTAAGTTTGCCGTAATCGATGGCACCCATATAAGCGTGCTTCTCTTCGTTCTTTTCTCTTTCCGGAAATACTCCCGGGGTATCCAGTAAGATTATTTTGTCTCCTACTCTAACTTTCTGAATGCCGTGAGTGAAGCCGCTACTCGATGAAGTTCTCGCTGCCGATCTTCCCGATAAAGCATTAATTAAAGAGGATTTACCAACATTGGGATAACCTACTACTCCCACTACTACTTTTTCTCCTCGAGAAAGCTCCATAATCTTCTTCTTAAGTATAGTCGTTCCCAGTTTTTCGGTGCTGGAGATGAATACACTGGGCTGTAAATCTTGTTCTTTTATAACTTTTTCAATCTCTTTTATATTCACTAAATCGCATTTATTGATCACGTAAAGAATCTTTTTTCCGAATTTACGGATCTTTTGTTCAATCTCTTTATTCCGGGTGTCTTCTATCAGCCGAGAGTCTAACACTTCTATAATTACATCTGAATTCTGAATGACCCGATTGACACTTCTCCAAAAGCTGACCATAAGTAAAATAGGGATGCAAGGTTTATAAATAGTGCGGTCCTACTAGGTCTGAAACAAGGGGGTATTAAGTTGGCTGAACTTTGAGGTCAACCAATTGGTACAAGTGATTAGAGGTGGACGGAGCAATTCATGTCCGAAATCAAGCCAACCAGGGAAGAAGGATTAAGCGTTGTACTCGATATAAGAAGGCATTCTACCCAGGTGGAATACTATTTAACAGTGCTGAATTTGAATCCAGCAGAATATTATCCTCTATGGAGTCACTCTAAAAAACATGCTTCTAGTATTCCTCAACGGCCGCACGATATCTGTGGAAAATGGAATAAGTTTACTTGGCCGGTTCTGGATGGGCTGACTCTAGAACCGCGGGACCGGGCCCTAAAAGTAAAATTTTTAGATTATTTAATTCATAACCATACCCAGCAATATGGTTATTTATCCCATGCCAATGTTCCAGAAATAAATACTTTTTTTAAGAATTTTGATTTGGACACTCTCTTAGAAGGAAGCTGGGAACATCAACAATTGCTAAACATAAAATTTACCAGTGCACTGATTTTGTTGGGACGTGACGTTCACCGCCAACAATATCATCACCAAATGTGGAACGGTCCGGAAAGAAATCCTTTTGCCTGCGATTCAGACATGTGTTATGGAGCGATTGATACTATTTGTGCTCAGTTAGAAAATCGTCCGTATTATGGTGGAAAACACACTTTTGCGGACATAGCGATTCTACCGGCAATACTCCGAAATCATCCTTCTAAAAAGCGTTGGATTAATCAAATGTTGGAAGACATGCAGGAGCATCCTCAACTTGATTTATCTTTGATTCGAACCGTAGACGATGCTACTAATTATTTTGATTTACCTTTTCTAATGCATCAGCGGATTCTAGAGCGAACGAAAAGAGCAGCAGATTATGTAAATAAGGATTATAAATCCGAAAGATCTTTATCCTAAACATGGCCTTTTCCAAAACATTTCCCAAGAACATTCCCGGCACCAACTTTCCGGTGTGGGAAGAAGTATTTCTGACTATAGAAGAAGAAAAGCAAGTAGAAGAGAAGTGTAAGCAAGAGAATTTGGTGTTGATGGATGAATGTCTGCGGGAAGCGAAAGCTTTAGCGATTAAGAACAGCGTTAATGATGAAGCTAATGTAGTGGGCATTGCTACGTCTTTGTTTGACAAACGTGCTTCTCATGTGGTCTTCTGGAAAGAGAATCGAGCTAAGGAAAAGTTTGATGCTGAGAATAGGAAGTAAAAAACAAGAAAATAATAATAAAAGAAATAAAACTACTTCTTCAGATGCTTCTTAACGAAGCTTTCAAACCGTTCCACTTCTTTTCTGGTGTTAAAGAATAAGCTATGTCTTTTTCCTTTATGTGTAACTAAATAACCACCTAGGAAGGTTTTATCCAGCTTGTGATGCTTAAGTTCTTTGAACGCTATTTTGTGCTTCTTACTGCCGAAACGATGCTCCTGTTGAATTTCAATCTGGTTGGGAGTAACCGTGTAAGTGTTCTTAATTGAGCGGATCCTTTGCACTAAAGCGGAAACTCCAAAGTAAACTGCTAGGAAGATTACAGCAAAAAGTAAGCCAAAGTACCAGCGCTGGTCAAAGTCGTAATAAGAAAAGACAAATACAATGATAGTTAGAACAGCTATAAATAGTAGTTCTAGACGTAACCACACCAATTTGTTCTGGGGAAATTTCCAAGATAGTTTATTTTCAGCCATAAGGATTACCTCTTTTGATTATTTTATTTACAATTGAAAAATGCTTTTTCATTTTTCTTAATATTGATCTTTAATCGGATTAACAGTCATACTAATGATGGAAGCGATGAACATGGCCATAAATACAAGTATAAAAGCTGTTTTCCAGTTGATATCATTTACTAAATATACGGTGATAAAGAAGCCGATGATAGAAAGAGCCATAAAACTTCCTTTTATGGGACCCGGACGCCAGGAAAGACGTCCATTTGTAGCAGAAACTTTCTTCAAAACTCTTTTTACCGTTTTTCTCTTAGACATTTCTATGATTACCTCTTTTAGGGAAAGAAAGATTTCCTGGTTTTTAAAGGTTATGTTTTAGAATATAGGTTTTGGGAAGTGGATGCTTAAATTAGGATAGTGGTGTCAAGAACTTCTCCACTTCCTTTTCCGCTTTCTTCCGTTTCTCCTGGTGCTCTTTCAGGAAAGCGGTAATCTTCTCAATCAACATTTGTTTCAATTCTCCACTGAGCAATTTTCCAGATTTGTAATCGGAATAAATCCGATCTAGCTTCTTATCATCTGGTTCTAAACCGTAACGCAGCATCTGGAAAGCCACATCGATATCGGGATTTCCTCCTTTTTTACGGTGTTCTTCCAGCGTAGCCTGTCCGCCGGAGAAAGCATACTTCTTAATTTTCTTGGCCACTTCTTCCGGATGATCCGTTAAAGCAATATAAGAATTGGGATCGGAAGAAGACATCTTTCCTCCGGTTAATCCGGGCATGAACATATGACAAGTGGAACTGAGCTGAATAAATTTGTGCTCTTTGATACGTTGAGAAATGTCCCGCGCTAATCTAATATGTGGATCTTGATCTGCGCCCACGGGAACAATCACTGGCAAAGAACCTTCAAATTCAGGTAATTGTGCATGCAACATATCCGACGCTTGTAATAAGGCTGAAGACATTTTTCCAGGGGAAATCTGTCCGTAGATCGCTTCAAACTCGTTAAAAGTAGCGTGGCGAGAGAGCATCAAAGCTAAGCTGTAATAGGCATTGGCCTTTTTTCCATCATTTGATCTTTTAGATTGGAAATAGAAATCACACTTCTTTAAGTCCAAGCCTAAGGCGACATAGTTGGTCAGATACTCTTTAATGGCCGTCTCTCTTAATTCTTTCATATTCGGATTACGAGAATTGTAAGCTTCAATATCGGCTACGGTCAAGTAAATCTTCGCTCCTAACTTTTGGTAAAAAATAATTTGATCTGCCACCATTTTATGCCCGAAATGGAATTTACCGCTGGGCATCAATCCGGTCATCATTACAAAAGGTTTCTTGTTCTGGATTGCTTCTAATATCCGTGAGAAATCACGTTGAGCAAAGATTATTCCTCTTCTGAAAAGAGGTAAGGACTCAAACTGTTTGGGCAGAGGTGGTAAAGGTTGTAATCCAAACTCACGGATGAGCTTATCATAGTCAATCGTTCCTTGCACTTCCCACGGGGTAATCTTGGCGTTCATGATTAATCTATAGATTATATTTGAGGTTTATATATTTTGTTACCCTCAAAACCCCCAAAAGCTTTTTAAATCCCCCATTCATTTGAAGTTTTAGTTGCCCCGGTAGTGTAGGCCGGACTATCATCCCACACTTTCTATGTGGGGACCCGGGTTCAAATCCCGGCCGGGGCTCATTTTATAATAAAGATACTTTTATAAAACCAAATAATTTATCACCTTTAAAGAGGCGATAGCAGATTAAATACAAAAGTTACGTTCCCGTGATTCTAATTGTATTATTGATAATTCTCTCTTTTTTCCTGATTAAGCCATTCTTAGAAGCTATCTTAGTTGGAACTCTTTTAGCTTACTTTACTTATCCCTTATATAAACTATTAGATAAAAAATTATCTTCTACTTTATCTTCCCTTCTGGTTTGTCTATTAGTATTATTGCTCATGGTTATCCCTACTTTCTTTTTAGTAAAGTTTTTAGTAAGCGATTCTTATTCTACTTTTTTATTTATTAAAGAGAAAGTTTCTCGGGGAATATTCTCCGGGTGCAATTATCAGTTCTGTATTAAAATTGAACAGATGCTTCAACAACCAACAGTAGCAGCAGAAATTCAGAGTTTTATCCAGTCCTTAACCACCAAAATCTTTGAGCGCGGCTCGCAGTTTTTGTTTAGTATCCCTAACCTAATTTTAAACCTATTTGTAATGTTTTTCACTCTCTTTTACTTTCTTAAAAATGGAAATGACTTTTTATCCAAAATTAACCATTATTTGAGCATGCAGAAAAAAGAGTATGCCAAAATCTTATTTCGTCTTAAAGAAATTGTCCATGGGGTAGTTTATGGATATTTGATGGTAGCAGCGATTCAGGGAGCCTTAGGAGCGTTAGGATTTTGGATTTTCGGTGTGCCTTCTCCTTTATTTTGGGGATTGATTATGGCTTTATTTGCCTTAATCCCTGTCTTGGGCACGGGATTTATTTGGGTTCCAGCAGCTTTGATCATATTTTTTGATGGTCTGGCGCAGAATTCTAACTTCTTAATCTTCAAGGGAGCAGGCCTGTTTTTGTATGGACTATTAATCGTTAGTACCCTTGATAACATTCTTAGACCAAAATTGATTGGAAATAAAGCAGGGATTCATCCCCTGATTATATTATTAGGGGTATTCGGAGGATTATTATTGTTCGGTCCGCTAGGAGTAATTATCGGACCGTTGGTTATTTCTATCACCACGGTTATCGTGGAAATTTATTTGAGCAAGAAATAAGTATTTGTTTAGCATCATCAGGTCGAAATCTCTCTGTGAAAGCATTTTACAGCCGCAGGGGGAAGTCCCTTACGGGGATGCGGCTACTGAAGTAATTCTTCCAAAGATTTCGAAGATGCTAAACAAATTTAGACAGCTTAGCGAGAAAAATTCTTAGAATAATTTACCAGCTGCTGCAGATAAGTGTCAATCTGCGTTTGTTGAGGGATGTTATTGATGGTTTGCTTGTTTCCCAAGTCCAGAGAATAGGTTTTGAATATTTTATCTAGCACACTTTGCTTCCTTTGTATCTGGCCGATCTGATTATAAAAAACATCTTTCCGGTGCAAAGCTAAGCGGTTCTGGTAAAAGCGATAGGGCTGGCTTACCTGGTGGTACCCCAGATATACTCCCAAAATTACAATTAGGAATAAAAAGACCAGAGAAAAAATGTTGGCGATGTTTTGTTCTTCTGCGTTAAGTTGAAGTAGGGAGAGGTTCAGCAGGATGCCAATATAGAAAATGGTGCCTAAAACGATTAAAGAAGCCAATTTGGGAACAATCACTCTGGACTTGTTCTGCGGGAGCAGATACAATGGCCGCTCGGTTTGAATCGGGTTCATTTATGTTAAGGATTATTTTTCGCTTTATATGGTTTTTGGAACGGTAAGGCAAAGGGAGAAAGGTTCTTACTCAATTTTCTTTTCAAGAAAATTGGAATGGACCCACCCGGACATTCTCACTAACGTTCGAGGCATTATCGCCTCGGGCGCTAATATTCGAACCGGGGATCTACTCGACTTTGAGAATATTCTCGTCAACGAGTCGTTATAGCCGCTAGACTATGGGTCCATAGCAAAAGTATTAATCTTCTTGCCGAAAACAAAAAGCTTATATTCATTTATAAACTTTCTTCTCTTTATGCATTATCATCATTTGTGGTGGAGGTTTTTCCCGAAGAAGAAACTGACCCAGATTTATATCTCCGCCGCCGTGCGTTATTTTGCTGTCTCTTTGATCAGCTTATTTGTCCCATTATACTTGCATCAGGAATTGGGATACACCTTAAACCAGACCTTATGGTTTTTTATAATTTATTCCTTAGCCTTGGCTTTATTTTCTCCTTTCTCAGCCAAATTCGCGGCCAGATTCGGATGTAAACATTCCATCTTAGTGAGCGTCCCATTATATCTTCTTTTTATTTTAGGATTATATCTGCTTCCCGAAGGTAAAATCTCTTTGTATGGAATGTATCTTATTGGTGCAGTTTTAGGAGCATCGTTATCTTTTTATTGGATGGGAATGCACGCCATTTTTCGGAAAGTCAGCGATTGCAAGCATCGGGGAGAAGAATTCGGCAAACGGGAGAGCATTTCTATTGTGGCTACTATGTTAGGGCCAATTATGGGAGGTTTACTGATAAAATATTCTGGATTTAAGATTGTGTTTGTATTGGCAGCTTTACTGCTGTTTGCTTCGGCTTTCTTTTTGTTCTTAAGCAAAGAACAGCATACTCGCTACCATTTTTCTTTCCGATCCTTGTTTTATTGTAAAGATTGGAAAAATTATCTTTTTTTCATTTCTAGAGGAGCCAGAGCCATCGCCGCGGGAGTGGTCTGGCCTTTGTTTGTTTTTATCATCATAAAAGACTATTTGTCTTTGGGGTTAATCGAATCTATTCCGGCGGGAATCTGTGCTCTGTTGATTTGGCTGATTGGAAAATATAGTGATCACGTCAGCAAGCAGAAGATTTTGCGTTGGGTAGCGGGATTCGAAGCGCTTTCCTGGATTGGAAGAGTTTTTGTTAACAGTATGACTCAGGTGTTTGGCATAACTATCTTTGGAGCAGTAACTTATGGTATCTATGAATCTCCTGCTGGAGCGATGGAGTATGACAAAGCTTGCGGTAATCATCCTTCTTTTTTTATCAGCAGAGAAATATTTTTGTGTTTTGGAAGAGTATTATTATTAAGTATAGTTTTGATTACTAATAGTTTGTCTGGGGGGCTTATTTTCAACGGAATCGCTACTCTAGCCGCTTATTTATTTTAAAGAGTAAATCTATTCAAAAGTAAATAAAATCTAAATTGACAATGGATTCAGAAAACTTATTTTTATCCGGACTGATTGAACTGCAGTACGGACAAAAGGTAGAATCAAAGTTGAAGAAACTCTCTACACAAGTTCTCTGGGCTAAAGATTGGCCCAAGAATAAAACTTCTTTCTGGAATGCTGAAGCCTTCATGTGGGGACATAAGATTGAGAAAGAGAAGAGAGCCTTGATCGAGAAGGAATTATCTTTCCTGCGTGGAGGAACCAATTTAGATTTAGGTTGCGGTAGTTACTCTTATCTTTATTCCGTAGGCTTGGATATTTCTCCTAAGATGTTAGATTTTAACGATAATCTTTCGCGAAAGGTAGTAGGAGATGTAGAAAGAAAATTGCCTTTCAGAAATAGTGAGTTTGATTCAGTTACGGCGATATTCGTTTTGAATTATGTTAAGAATTATTCTTTACTGCTGAAAGAGATTGCTCGCGTTCTTAAACCTCAAGGTCCATTTGTAGCCGTACTTTATTCCAAAGAGTTGAATGACTGGCAGCGGCAGAAGGAAGTGCATCATTTCCCCGCAAAGGGGTGGAAGAATATTCTGGAAAAAGCTGGGTTTAAAGTAAAATCTTCAACTAAAGACAATATCTGGTTCTTTACCTGCCAAAAGCTTTATTAAGCTTAAAACACTCTTTTACTCAAAAGAGGTTCGATGGAAGAAATCAATTTGTGGAAGGAAGAGAATCCGGTACGTTCTAAACTCTTAGTTGAATATGGTTTTATCGATAAGAATGCTAAAAGCAAGTATGAGCAGCATCCGGAAAAAAAGATTTATGAGCCTATTGCTGGGAACAAATTTAATGAAGATGATGCAGATGAAGAAAACGTAGAACTGTTAGTAGATCCAAATTTCTCTAAAGGTAAAGAGACTTATGGCAAGACTGGTTTTCCTAAACCTTTGCATCGTTATTATGTAGTATGGGAAGTGTACGATTTGAGTCTGGAAGAACCTTATTTCTGGATTTTAGACAGTCTTAAAGAAAATTTTCCAGAAATCTTAAAATTGGAAGATTCTTTTGCCGCGGCAGAAAATTCCGCTTTCTTTGGAGTAACTCAGCAGCGTTTAGGAGCACAGCAAGAGAAAGTATCTCAATATTTAGCTACGGCTGGAAAGATGATCAAAGAGATGTTCCAGATGGTGAGAGAGTTGCGCATCTTAGATGAACGTTTGGGATATTATCGCGATGTAAACGAAGAAATAAAAAAAATGATTGCTCAGAGAGGAAAAAGTGCCGAAATTACTTTGAAAGGAGTATTTATCGATTTGGTCCAGGGAGGAGGAAAAAGTGCTTCTTCGGTTTATGGAATGGCTCGAGAATTAGAGTTTGTAACTCTGCCCGATTTATTTTTCGATGCTCCGCCATTCAAAGACAAAGATGAATTAGAAGGGCATATCGCTGGGCTGAGAAAAGATTTCAATCAGAATGTACTTCGAGTGCTGGAACGGCATTTGCGCCAGTATATGGAATGGCGTTTACGGACCGGAGTAGAGCACGAAAACAGAAGACGGTTTATGCTGCAATATCTATTACAACACTTCCGTATCATTCAGATGTACGTGGTGTGGGTAAAACCCTATTTAAGACATGTAGCGCGTTTAAGCATGAAAGGTTCACGGATGCGTTCGGCGGATCTAGTTTCTGCTTTTGAAGGAAGCATGTTAGATGTAGAGCTGCTGGCCAGAAGAAAAACTAAAGAAGGGGTGGGAGCTAATAGTTGTATTTTAGCTTCTTTTACTTATAGAACCAGACCAGAATTGAAAATAGTGCAAGAAGGTTATCAACGCGGACCGGTACATATCGGTCGGCTGCATTTAACTTTGCGTGCTTATGCTTGGTCGGATAAGCAAATTGAAAATTATACTCGATTGAAAGAAAAAGAAACCATGATGTTAATGTCTGACATTTCTGGAGCAGTATCGGGAGCGATGGATGCTTTGGGAGAAGAATTGGATCGCTATATCGCTGAAGCCCGGGGAGAAGAATATAAGAAAAAAGAGGAAGGGGGAAAGAAATCTGAGAAAAAAGAAGAGAAAAGTTTCGCTGAAAAATTCTTTGGCGATTTCTATACTCCTAAAGATATCAAAGATAAAAAGAAATCTTCCAAACCTTCTTCCAAGAAAGATAAAGAAGCGAAAGAAAAATTAGATGCAGCATTGAAAAGTGCCGGAAAGGGTGTCACTGGAGATTGCTTCATTATGTATAAAAACTTCAAGAAAAGCCGAGGAATGACTTCTTGGTAAACGTTTAATCTTAAAATTTCCCCTAATCAATTATGGGAGGACAATAATTCGTAAACTTCTGGTCTAACTACATACATATCTAAGATCCCCTTAGCAGTATTCTGTAGTAGTTCAGCTTCTTTATGCTTTCCTGCAGACCTAAGTACATCTATCACATCCGCACAATAAGCTAATCTTGATCTTTCTGGAATCGGGAAGGTAGCTCCAGTTTTTTCTTCAATGGATTCTTTAGTAAAAATAGTGGGAACTGTTAATCCAACCAAAGCAGTTCTAACTTCTAAGGGAACATCTTCATCGTTATCTGGTTTTGTTATCCTCATATTCTCCCATTTTCCTCGATAAAATGTTCCTACCTTTCCAAACATAGCCATAACTTCGTCTGATCCTTGAATTTGAACTGTTCTTCCCATAGCTTTATAACAGGAGTTAGTTGATTATAAATTTTATTATGTTTTAACCTATATTTCTAACTCTTATTAGAACAATCACTTTCCCTACTAAAATCTTTTATACTCCCCCTTATTTCTTCTAAATATGGCTAACGATGACCTGAAGAATCTGCAACCGGAAGAGCGAATTAAGAGACTTAAGGAGTTAGAACAGCAGAAGAAGAAAGAGATTGAAGATGCTCAGAAGCAGATTCGGGACAGCGAGAAAGAATTGACTGAGAAACAGAAAGTCAAAGAGAAGATTCCTATTCCTCAAGTAGCCCGGCAAGACTTGAAAGACTTAACTGTAGAAGAACAGGATATTATTCGTACTCATCGCGGCCTGAAGAAAGAAGTAAAAGGGGAAGTAGAAGAAAAAGTGGAAAGTTCTGAAAAGAAAGGCCAGAAAAGTAAAGAAAGTTTAGATTTAGAATTCTTGGCTCGAGAGAAAATAGATCTGCCCTTGCAACTGATGCAATCAGAATATACTCTCCATTTGAGCCAGCGTCCTATGCACGATTTGTACTCCGAGATGACTAAAATCAATCAGGCGGTAGAAGATAAAGGTTACGTCAATGCCGAAGAGCAGCGTCGGGTGCAATATTTAAGTTCAGCAGTAGAACGCAAATTAGATGATATTGAGACCGGAAAATATTCTTTCAACGAAGATGTAGCTCTGGCCGCTAGTTTAGTGCAGCAGATGGGAGCAAAATTAAGGGATGTTTATCATCGAGGAAAAGGAGAAAAAGATAGAATGTATCAAGGATAATATTCTCTAAACTAATCCTTTACCACTATCGTTTCCGGCGCCTTCTCCTCCGTTACCATCACATTCATTTCTGTTCTCAATCCATCGATGGTCTTGCTTTTCTGGGCATTCAAATCGTTTAAACTCTTTTCCGAAAGCATCTTCTCTGAGTTAAGGTGGTCAAACAATTGTTGGTTCAAATTGATACACTTGTAAATTAGATGTACGGTAAGGTCGCGACGCCATTCTAGTTTATTTTGATCCAATATTACAATCAATTCTTTCACTTTATCAAAAGAATTTATCACGCTGTTAAAAACAAGCTCCGTATTCAATGAATCAAGAGTTTTAGTGTATTCACTTCTTTCCGGCTTATGAACCAACACGCACACTTCTCGGAGGATATCTTCTAAAGAAGAAATATAATTGTACAAATCATTGATTTCTCTTTTGTGAATTTCTTTTTCTTCTACTCTGCTGATAATTCTGCTAATATTTTGTCTGAAGACTAACAGAGAGGAACGGACGCGGTTGACTTTCTCATGAAAAGACAATTCATAAATCTCTCCGAGGATAATATTCTGTTTGATGGAAACAAATTTGGAAGTAACCACTGCCAGCAGCAGGAATCCAAAAATTACTTCAAAAATAACGATAACTTTGAAATAACCCATGGGAACAATATCGCCAAAACCGGTAGTGGTAGCAGTAATAAAACTAAAGTAAATGTGATTCAATATACCTTGCACTTGACTGTGTGTGGGATTATAATTAAGGTAAGTATTTCCATTACTCAAGAAATAATAAGTTAACCCAAAGATTACTACCAAAGTTACCCACACGGAAAGAATAGCCGCAAAAGAGAGTTTGTCAAACCAAGTATTCACTTTTTTTTGGGCAATCTGGTCCACAAATTCATCAATAGGGGTAAAATTCTTCATCTGCGCCTCTTTTTTCTAGAATCTGTTTCTTGGGGTGGTTAATAAAACTTTTTGTTTTGTGCTTTATTTATGGTTTAACTCGGGCAAAATTTTATATAGGTAATAAAAATAACCTTATTTATGGTCAGCTTTGGCTCCGGTGCTAATTATTATCATCCCTTGGATAGAGAATATGGTCCTTCTGTAGCTAAAAATAATAACGAAAGTGCTACTGGTGATGTAGGTGTAAGTATTGGAGATATTGGGATGAGTATGGGTTTAGGTCCGATTCCTAACATTCCTTCCATCGGAGCAAAATTAAGGGGAGGTACAAAAATAGCCGAGCTTACTTTTATGGGGGCGCATAAAGGCTCGGCTCAGGGACATACTCCAGAAATGTACGGAGAGTTGCAGCGTCAAGCTTTACGAGAAATGCAGAAAGCTAATGAAGTTAATTTTACTACTCATGCTTCCGTAGGCGTTTATGGATTAGCGGGAATGGATCAACAAGGAAACTTTTCTAAACATAGTAAAAGTGTAGCGGTAGATGAAATAAAAAGAGCCATAGATTTTGCGGCAGATGTCGCTCGGGGTGGTCCGGTGGTAGTACATACCGGAGAGTTCCAACGTCCGGTTTCTGAAGCCAGCTGGAATAAAGATCAGAAATTCAAAATGTTTGCCGGAGAAGAAGAACGGGCTTCTTTCCGTGTAGTAGATACTAGAACCGGAGCAGTGATTCAAGAAGCTAAAAAGAACCGTGCTGTTTCTAAACCAGTGTGGAATACCGCAGAATCGGGGACAGAATACATCGATATGGATGGAAAATCTAAAACTGCCAAAGGAAGTAAAGACGATAAAGGAAGATTAATTTATTTAGATTATTGGGGGAAAAGAATCGCTGACGAAGTTCGTGTTCCCAAATTCAATAAAGAGAAAGGTGAATTTTACATTCATCAGATGGGATGGAATGATTTAATCGAGGAGTCTAAACAAATGACTTTACGTGCTCAAGACAGCTGGGAAGATTGGAAGAAAGGAAAGATTTCTGAAGAAGAGTTTAAGAGATCACGTTGGTCGCGTTTTGTTGATGCTAAGTCTAAAGATGAAGTCAAAATTCTGCCTGAGGAAGCGTACATTATTTCTACTTTAGAGACTAACGCTGCTAACAGCCGCGGCTGGGCTACTTATTACATTGGTGATTTTGATAATAATGTCAAAGAAATTAAAAAATTAGAAGAATCTCGCGCCTTTTTTAAAAAATTAGAAGAAGAAACACCTAAAGAAGAGCAATGGAAATTAATTAGACAATTGGGGGATATGGTTCCGGGGCTGGTTCCACAGGAAGGTAAACTACCTACTGAAATGATTGATATGGTTCTTTTGAACCACAAGAGATCCATGAAACAAGCTCAAGAAGGTTCTTCTTCTCAATGGGCCCAGGCAGCAGAAGCAGAAGAAACTATTAAACATGTGGAAAGTGCCGATACTTATGCCATAAAAGAAGCTTATGATGCCTATGCCGAAGCCGGAATACAAGCGATGCGTCGAAGTCAATCTTTAGAAAGACAAGGGATAGCCAAGAAACCGGTCTTTGTGGCCATGGAAAATCTGTTTCCGGAAAGTTATGGTGCTCATCCGGACGAATTGATTCCTTTAGTCAAAAACAGCCAGAAGAGGATGCAACAAATGTTACAAGAGAAGTATAAAATGTCTGAAGAAGAAGCTAAAAAGCGTTCTCAAGATCATATCGGAGCAACCTTTGATACTGGACATTTCAATATGTGGAGAAAATATTGGCAAAGCGATCCTGGTAAAACCATGGAAGATAATGATAAAGATTTCAACAAATGGTTTTTGGAAAAAATAGAAGAGCTGGCTAAATCCGGTGTAGTTAAGCATTTGCATATCGTAGATAATTATGGTTATCAAGATGAGCATCTGGCTCCCGGTCAGGGGAATACTCCTATTAGGGATGCGATTGAGATTTTTAAGAAGAATGGGTTCAAAGGAGAATTGATTGTTGAAGCAGGAGCAGATTATACTACTGATTCTTCTGGATTTCAAACCATGACTAAAGCCTGGAGTTATTTTGGGAATCCTATTTATGGGGCTAGTGGCGGAGCAGCCCAGAAACATTGGGGAGATGTTCAATACGGCTACTTCGGCCACAATCAGCCCCCCTACTTTACTTTCGCTCCTTATTCTCCTTCCGAAGATTGGACTTTCTGGAGCGGCACACCGCTGGAGTAAATAGTATCATGGAAAATAGACCAAAAGTTGGAGTAGGAGTAATTGTAATCCAGAATGATAAAGTTCTTTTAGGCAAAAGAAAAAATGCTCATGGTGAAGGCTCTTGGTCTTTTCCCGGAGGACATTTGGAATTTAATGAAGAAGTGGAAGAATGTGCTATTCGTGAAGTCGAAGAAGAAACAGGAATTTCTATCAAAAATATCCGCAAAGCAACTTTCACTAACGATATCTTTGAGAAAGAAGGAAAACATTATGTTACACTTTTCGTAGTATCAGATTTTGCGTTTGGAGAAGTAAAGGTTATGGAGCCAGAAAAGTGTGAAAGATGGGAATGGTTCGAGTGGGATAAACTGCCTCAGCCTCTCTTCATTCCGATACAGAACCTGTTGAAGCAAAAGTTTAGTCCGTTTAAATAAGCCAACCTTTTTTATTCGCCTTAGTTCACTATCTATTAGCTTAAAAAACCACCAGGCCCGCAGGCCGAGGGAAAGAAGGTGTTGGCGTTGAAAGGGATGTTTTTTGTCGTTCACTCCCGGGGGCCATTTAAGGTCCCAAGGTGTGTTTTAGTTGGAAATAATATAGATATAATCTACTTATTTATAAACTCCGGGAACCAGAGCTAAAGAAGGCCAATTAAGAAAAAAGCTCCACAAGCTTTTTAAAGCGAAAACGTATTTTGCTACTATCAAGTAAGTTTAGTCGCGAATGCAAGAGGCTGATGAAGGGGGTTAATTCATGTATCAATTATTTTTCACACCAAGCTGGTTTAACGGCTACGATCTAATTTTTGAAGGAATCAGTTTAATCGTGGCTTTCCTCATTGCCGGTTACAGCTGGAAAGTGTACCAGATGAGCCGAGAGAATAAATATAAGTATTTTTCTTTAGCTTTTGTGCTGATTGGATTAAGTTTAGCGGTAAAAATGTTCACTTTTGGAGTGCTGTATTATGGCTCCCTGCGGGAAGTGGTAGCACAAACCTTAGCACCAGTAACTGGAACGGGATTGCAATTTGCAGATCTCTTTTATCGCGGAGCTTTCTTCTTACAAATGGCGGGATTATTAGGAGCATGGATGTTATTGTTCTTCGTTTCGCAGAAATCTCGAGAGCGTTTAAGCAATTATTATGAAGTCAGCCAAATCGCTTTGTTTTTGTATTTGATCTTACTAATTTGCTTTGTCAGCAACTTTAAGTATTCCGTATTTTACCTCACTAGTGCAGTTATTTTAGGTTTGACGGTATTGAATTATTATAAGAATTATCTTAACACTAACAGAAATAGTAAGGCTTTCATAGTGATGAGTGCTTTTCTGTTTATCCTGCTAAGCAATCTAGCGTTTATCTTTGTCTTCCAGTGGGAAAGCATGTATGCGCTAGGAGAGATATTTTTGTTGATGGGCTTCTTACTATTATTGTCTGCTTACAGAAAGGTGAGAAAAAACTAATGGCTTCCCGCAGATCTAGATTAGAACTAATTTTTGACATCCTTTTATCTATTCAGAACAAAGGAGGAAGAATCAAGCCCACTCATTTGATGTATAAGTCTAATCTTTCCCACAAGCTTCTTAATTTATATATGGACGAATTAATTGGTAAAGAATTGATCCAAGTGGAAGAGGAGTTTCATAAGAAAAGAGAAGCTCCCGTAAGAACAATTTTGCTGACTGAGAAAGGTTCTGTATTCTTGGCAGAATATCGCCGGATGAGAGAATTTACCGATGCCTTTGGGTTGTAGATGTTTTGGTAATGTTTACTTTATTTTCAGTAATGATTCTCTAAACTTATTTAAATTCCCTTAGTTTATAGAAGATAATCGATGGTAAAACCAATCTTAATCGCAGGAACCGATGAAGCTGGACGTGGACCAATTTTGGGTCCGATGGTAATGGTAACTCTAGCGGTAGAAGAAGAAAACCTTCAGAAATTAGAGTGGTTAGGTGTAAAAGATTCTAAACTGCTCAGTTCTTCGGTTAGAGAAGAATTATTTGAACGTATCCATGAATTAGTTTATGATTTCAGAGTAGAAGTGATCGAGCCGGATGCCATCGATCTTTCCTTGAGAGAAGTGGAATCAAACTTGAATTGGCTGGAAGCAGATACTACTGCCAGAATGATTTCTGAGATTGCTCCCAGCAAAGCGTATATCGATTGTCCTAGCACCAATATTCCTGCCTATCATCAATATTTATTTAACAAAATTGATCCAGAAGTGAGAACTCGGGTGGATTTAATCGTTGAGCATAAAGCTGATGTTAAGTATATTATCGTCAGCGCGGCTTCGGTCATCGCTAAAGTTATCCGCGACCGAGCCGTAGATGCCATCAAAAATAAGATTAAGATTGATTTTGGTTCGGGTTATCTGAGCGATCCTAAAACGCAGGAATTCTTGAAGGATTACCACGATAAATATCCGGAACTGTTCCGAAGGATGTGGCGACCATATCAAGATGTGTTGGAACGGAAGAAGCAGAAGTGCTTGGGGGATTTCTAAAAATATATTTTTATTATCTTTGTTACTTTTTCATAACACTAAATTCCAGATACTTTTTTAAACCTCAAATATATTCTTCAGTATAATGGTTGTGTTTACTAACGTCAAAAAAGAGAAATTAAAGAAGATTAAAGAGCATCTTAAAGATTATTTGGAAGAAGCTCCTAAAACAGTTTACGAAGAAGCACGTCTAAAAAAAGGCAAAGTTACTTTGATTTTGTACAATTCAGGTAAGCTATTGTTGCAAGGAACTTCCAAAGATACGGAAAAACTAGCTGATCAGTTACAGGAACTAAAGATTGGAAGAAGAGAGAAGCCAGAAAAATTTACTCCGGAATCTGGTTGGACCATTGGCAGCGATGAATGTCTGAAAGGAGACACTTTTGGCGGGATGGTCGTAGCGGCAGTTAAAGCCGACAGCAAAATCAGAAAACAATTGATAGAAATGGGCGTAGCTGACAGCAAAAAATTAAGTGATCATGAAGTGGTGCGCTTGGCTGAACAGATCAAAAGAATCGCTCCTTGTGAGATTAAAACTATCTCACCGGAAGAATACAATCAACATCCAGGAAAAATGACTTTATTGTTAAATCACTTACACCACCAATGCGGAACTTTTCTCAAACCCGGAAAACATATCGTCGACAAATATCCCGGATGTAATGTGGGAGATGTCCAAGAAGAGCAGGCTGAATCAAAATATGTAGAAGTAGCCGCTGCTTCCATTTTAGCTCGAGATGCCGCCTTAAAACAATTGAATTCTCTTTCTGCCCTAGCCGGATTTCATCTGCCTAAAGGAAGCACTCATGTACAAATCGGTTTGATGGAACTTAAACAGCGCAAATTAGATTTCTCTAAGTTTGTGAAGATGGATTTCTGGAATGTCAAAGATTTCCTTAAAGAGGGAAATCTTTGAGCATGCTCAAAAGTAATCGTTGTTACTTTTGACATGTGCGAGAGTTTCTTAAGGAAGAACAGAAGTAATCTTACTATCTCTATACTCTAGAATAATAATCCTTTTTAAACTCGAAAAGAATAGCTCCTTCAAATGAAAGAAAACCGGATTGCTTTAACTTTAATCTTTCACCAAGGTAAATTTCTTTTAGTTAGAGAGAATTATGCCACTTGGGAACACCCCGGAGGCTTAGCAATGGAAGGAGAAACCTTTGAGGATGCCGCTGTCCGAGAAACGTTTGAAGAGACGGGCTTAGTGGTTAAAACCAGTAAATTGATTAATTCTTATTATGATAAAAAACATACAGAACTATTTGTGAAGAAGATTTATTTGGCTAGCGTGGTCGGAGGAAAGTTGAAGAAAGATAAAGAATTCCAACTATTCTCTTTGAATGAACTTCCGTCCAATATCTCTCTTGAAGCGAAACAATCTGTACTTGATTGCGTCAGCCACCGTTTCGGACAAACTTATTATCCAGAAGGGAGGGCTTAGATAATCTATCCACAAGAAAGATTAGCTTAGACTATCTAAATTTTTTTAAATCGTTTACTCTTCTAAAAAGAAATGGTTCAACAGGAAGTATGTTATTTTAGGGAGACAAGGGGCTACGATTCTGTTTATAGAGCAAGATTTGAAACGGGTGCAGAGGCGATAGCATTATTGGATAAATTAGAACATTTAAAAAGAGTAAGAATAAGAAAAGTAGATTTTACTCCGGAGCAAGTTAGAGTTTTTACCGCTCTTCCTTTCTCAGTGTTAGAATTAATTTGTGGGGAGAATGAGGAAAAGATTAGACTTAAGGTGGAGACCCACAGGGACTATGCTCTCCCTTCACCTAATCAGGATATTGGTGTAATAAAGTTGGAAGCTCTATTCGGAGTGATGGAAAAGTACCTACCTGAGTCGGCATTAAAGCAATTTAAACAGGAATATTAAGTTAATTTTATAAATACCTTTCTCTCTCCGGAGCTTATGCCTGAAATGACGGAAGAGCAGCGCAAACAGCTGGAAGAGAAGATCAAGAAGATGTCTCCGGAGGAGTTGAAAGAATTCCAGAAGCAGCAATGTATCTTTTGTCAAATCGTTTCCGGAAAGATTCCCAGCAAAATAGTCTATTCTGATGATAAATGCTTAGCAGTGATGGATATCAATCCTGCCACCAAAGGACATGTACTACTTTTACCCAAGGAACATTATGCTATCATGCCTCAAATTTCAGATAAGGAAATTGGGCATCTGTTTTTAGTTTCCAAATACTTGTCGCAAGTACTGCTGAAAACGTTGAAAGTATCTGGAACAAACATCTTTGTAGCTAATGGAGCGATTGCTGGACAAAGGGCACAACATTTCATGCTTCATCTTATCCCTCGAAAGGAAGGAGATAAAATTTTAGAGATTGAAGAGAAGTTGATTGATGCTGCTTTGAGAGCTAAGGTTAAGGATTTAATCGGACCAAAATTAAATGCTCTATTGGGAGTGAAGAAAGAGAAGCAGGCCACTTTACCTAAAGTAGAATTGCCGGAGAAAGAAGAGAAGATTGGTAAGCAACATAAAGAAGAGGAAGTGTTAGATGTGGAAGCAGAGGAAGTGAAAGAGCAAGAAGAACAAGAGGAAGTGGAAGCAGAGGAAGAGCAAAAAGAAGAGAAGCATCAAAAATCAACCAAGAAAACTAAGCTCAAAGAGTATGGGAAAGAAAAGAAAGGAAAGAAAAAATCCCCGAACGTAGTCAAAGTTAAAGGAGTTAAGGAGAAAAAAATAACTGTGGGCAAAGAGAAAATAATCGAACTGGATGATATTGCTAGTTTATTCAAATAAACCATGAAATGCGACTATTGTGAAATGCTGGAACGGCAAAACAACTTAGATATTATTTATGAAGATAATGAAGTGATGGCGGTGGTCAAAGATTTCTCTTCCATTGCCGGTCAGATTACGGTCTTTCCCAAGCAACATTTTACTATTATGGAAATGGTTCCGGACGAAATTGTCCAGAAATGTTTTACGTTAGCTAATAAAGTAAGCATGGCTATCTTCGAGGGATTCGGAGCTCAAGGAACTAACATTATAGTACAGAATGGTTTGGGTGCCGGACAGAAAGTACCCCATTTTGCGGTAGAAGTGATTCCTAGAAGAGAAGGAGATGGATTAAATCTGCAGTGGGATCCCAAGCAATTACCTCCCGATGAGATGGATACCGCTTATCTGCTGATTAAGGAAGAAGGGGAGAAGTTAGTGGATATCGGCAAGAAAAAGAAAGAAGTATCTGTGCCTAAAGAGGACATTAAAACCGAAGGCAAGAAGGAAGAAACTTCCAAAATCACTAAGCAGGACGGCAAAGATAATTATCTCTTGAAGTCGGTCAGACGGCTACCTTAGGTTTACTTCTATAATATTTATCTCTTCAAAAAATTAAGAATTGCCTTTTGATGCTTCTCAAATACATTGGCATCAAAGTATCCGTATACTCCGGAAAGTCCATCTTTGAATTGTTTTGAATTAACTTTCTCTATTATCCGATTGATTCTGTCCTGAAGGGAGTATCTTAACCCTATCTCGAACTTTATCCATTCTTTATTCTCTGCGTTAACAATCATCATAAAAACGTCGCGGATGTCTGTCTGTCGGCAGGATATAATCTTCATTACCAACAAGGCATCGATATTGATGATTCTTAAATTGAGCTCTTCAGTGATAGTCTTGCCTTTCAGTATCTTTTTGCTGGAATTATTAAATACCCATTCCGCCGAAAATGATGCTTTGGTCATCCTATCTGTAACCTGATAAATAAGTATATCTATACTTACCGCAAAGCCATTTTCTAATTTCTTTTCGTAGCGAGAAAATTCTCCCGAATATTGAGCTTCTATATTTAGTTCTTCTTTTTGGTATCCTCTTCTCATAAGAAGGGTTTCTATTTTTCTTAGCTCGTTTTTATCTTTGATAACCACATCGCAATCTACAGAAAATCTCGGTAAAGTGTAGGCATTTACAGCGTAGCCGCCGATAATCACAAAATCACATTCTTTAAGCTCTTTAAGCGTTAAGAAGATTTCCTCTTCTCTCAGAGAGAATAGGTCTTTCATACTGTTGCTCCATATTTTTTATTCATGTATTCTGAAGCATAAGCGTAGATATCATTAGATTTAGCGTATTTTATAGTTTCTTTCAAAGAATCCACCTTGAAGTTGCTTTTCTCTTTGAAAGACAAATGGGAAACAGGAATCAAGATTACATATTCTCCGATAGCGGTTCCCGAATTAATATAGTTGCGGATTCCGTTGCTGTTAAAGAAAGCGGTCCAATACTTTAAATCCTTTTTTAATACTTTAATGAAATAAGGAGATTTTTCTCTTCCTCTTTGTACATAAGAAAAGTCAGACCAAATCTCCACTGCCGATAATTGAGTAAAAGCGTAATCCTTTTTAGCGTTTTTGATTATCTCCGGAACGCGGAATTCTAACAATCCTTTGATGGCTTCAGCAGGGTTAGTGCAGGAATAGGTGTTCGAAGAATGTTTCTTAATCCATCCCGCTTTCAACAACAAGGAAAAGATTTTCTTTTTCATGCTCATGGAGACAATCCAATCTAATTCTGACTGTTTGAATTCTTCTTGTACACCATATTTTGAGAACAATAAGGCATAGGCTTTCAAGCCATATTGCGGTATTTCTGTTGTCATATAGTTACCTAATAGGTAACTACTATTTAAAGGTTGCGGTTGAGATTTTCCAGTTCCACAATACAGGGTACTACTAAATAGTAACTATCTAACGAAAAGTTTAAAAAGCATCGATACTTTTACCTCTAAAATTTACATTTATGGAGGAGAAAAATGGCTAAAGTCTTAGAATATGACATCGTTTCAGGAAATCTAGGTGCAGTCAGACAGTTGGAAGCACAAGGATATCGCTTACAGACTGGAAGAGAATTGCAGGATGATCGTTGCAAGGATGGTCAAGAAGACTTACAAAGCAGATTTTTCTATGTTGCTAACGCTAATGGCTTTTATCCTCATCCTCAGCAGAAAGGCACTTTCTGCTGGGCTTATACTGACGGAGTGCATAATCTCATCACTCAACCGCAATATCTTGATCGAGCTTTGAGAGAACTGCCTCCTACGGGAATCTTCCGACCGGATGCAGCACAAGAATCTTGGGAAGCTATTCGGGATCGCAGCAGCAAAAGATTTTCTTTAAGTGATTTGGGATTGGTTCGAGAGAATGATGAATGGTCTTTTATTCTTGTCGAGACCGGCAAATATGACAATTTAAATCCAATGCAGAAAAGAGCGGCAGCAATGGTGGGGCACACTCGAAAGAATGTGGCTTATATGGCTCAGAAAGGGATAACGGAAAGCCGCATTTGGTTGCCTAATCCAAAATATTTGGCTGGTGTGTTTGAAGAGAAAGGAGAAGATCCAATTTGGAGGGCGTCTTGGCTGCTCAACTTCAACTACTACTCTTGCTTCAATGCCTATTTCCATCTCATCAGTAACGCCAACTCCTTGCGTGGGGTACGTTCGGTAGTCGTCCCCGTAGGGGACGCGTCGAAAAATGCGGATGCGCTTGCTGAGTGCGATAGGGGAATAGTAATACCTTACGATGCCGCTTTTCAACGTGTAATTGACTCTTCTCAGGAATTAAATGATGTTAGGGCTGCAGAATTAAGTAATTTATTAACTCTTTACTTACGCAGTAGAAAATAGGAAAATTTTATTAACTTCTTTATTTTTTCTTACCTGTCTCAGCAGCTCCGAAAGGAGTAAGCTGGACTACACGTCCAATTGCTATGATTTCGGCGACGAAGTTATAAAATCTTCAGGTTGAACAAGTTCCAACTTGATAAATTACAACAGAGACAGAAATGAATCTGTGGTGGGCTTAAGGAAGAGAGCACTTCCAAAGCAACTTGGGCTATTAGTGAGGAGGGCGTCTTGGCTGAACAACTTCAACAACAACTCTAACTTCAATGCCAATAACCATAACATCAATAACAACAACTCCTTGCGTGGAATATTCCGGCGTGCTGAGACTTTCATTTTGACTGATGACTTATGGGGGCAGCTTTGCTCCAAGAAGAATTTGGAGTTGGCTTTCAAAGCTGCCAGAAAACATAAGACTTTAAAGTCATACGTTATTGAGTTTGAATCAGATTTGAAAAATAATCTTTCTTTGCTTAGAACAGAATTACTATTTCATTTTTATCAACCTCGACCTTTGGAAACTTTCATTCTAAGAGATCCAAAGACTCGAAAGATAAGCAAAGCTCATTTTCGAGATCGAGTTATCCATCATGCTTTATGCAATGTTATTGAACCCCTGTTTGAAAAACGTTTCATTTATGATTCTTATGCTAACCGTATCGGCAAAGGTGCATTTAAAGCCATAGAAAGGTTTGAACATTTTTCTAAAGAGATAACAAGAAACCATGCTTTGCCCGCTTACGTTTTGAAAGCAGATATCCGGCATTACTTTGAAACAGTAGACCATGACATCTTGCTTCAAGTGCTCAAATCTAAAATTAAAGATGCCAGAATAATTTGGTTAATCGAAAAAATCTTGAAAAATCATTCTTCTGAAAAGGGTATGCCTTTAGGCAATTTAACCAGCCAATTCTTTGCCAATGTTTATCTTAATGAGTTAGACCAATTTGTCAAGCACGAATTGAAAGCAAAGTATTATCTGCGTTATGTTGACGATTTTGTTATACTGCATCATTCTAAAACAATTTTGGAAGAGTGGAAAAGCAAAATTGACTCTTTCCTGTACAATCATCTTGCTTTAGAATTGCATCCAGATAAGTCTAGAATTATTCCTTTAGAGAATGGCGTTGATTTTCTAGGTTTCAAGGTATTTTCGCATCATCGATTAATCAAGAGAAGAAATCGTCGGAAATTTCAACGAACGCTTAGAGAGAATTCATCTCTTTTCGAAAGCAAGCAAATAGAATATGATGAGCTCTACGATTTCATGGAAGGTTGGGTTGCTTATACTAAGCATGCTGATACTTACAATTTGAGAATAAAGATTTTAGTAAAATACGAAGAGAAATTTTCTCATGAAATTTCAAGTAAAGAAATTAGTCGTGGTATTTCCTTACTTCTTCATTTTCCACCCATAACTTTTATAAAAATACCTTCATTCTAGCTATTCAAGATGCATCTAAATTTCTACCCTTTGGACTTCAACTATCGAGTTGAAGCTGGACATACTTACGTTTATCTCTTCGGGAGAACGGAAGCAGGAGAAAGAATCTGCGTCATTCATGAACATCAGCCTTACTTCTATGCTTCCATCAATAATATTGATAAAGAAGAGTTCTTCTCTCGTCTCCAAAAATTGCATTTAGAAAATCATCCCGAACCAGCTAAAGTAGTTAAGTGGGAAGAAGTAGAAAAAGAATTGCTGGGAAAGAAGCAGAAATTATGGCAGATTTATGTTAATTATCCTAAAGCCGTACCCTTAATCAGCCGGGAATTGCAATCGTGGGGTTTAGAATGCTACGAGAAGGATATCCTTTTCATCCATCGTTACTTAAGAGACTTGGGCTTGACTCCGGGAACCTTAGCGGAAGCAGAAGGAGAGTTAGAAAAAGAAACCTTTCTGCGCGTTCCTATCTTTAGAGCCACGAATGTAAAACAGATCAGTCAAGAAAGTTATACTAAATGGAAAATCTTAGCGGTAGATATTGAGACTTACGCTAAGAATAAAATCATCGATATGGATAAGAATCCTATTTTGATGCTAGCCTTCTATGGAATAGATGAAAAGGGAAAAGAATTCAAGAAAGTGTACACTTGGAAACGCTTTGAACATCAATTAGATTATTTAGAAGTGGTTTCGGATGAAGTAGAACTGTTAAAACGCTTTAAGCAGGTCCTGTTAGAATACCAACCCGACATTCTTACGGGATATTTCTCGGACGGTTTTGACTTACCTTATCTTAAACAGCGGGCCAATAAGCATAAAGTAAAATTAGATGTGGGGTTAGACTATTCGGAACTGCAAACGGGAGGAAAAGCTAACTTCCGTGAAGGAGAGTCTAGCATTACTGGAATCTTGCACCTGGATGTGTGCAAATTTGTCCGTTACATCTTTGGTAAAAATCTAAAAACAGACAGCTATACTTTAGATGCGGTAGCAGAAGAATTAATTGGACATAAAAAACAGATTGTCAATTTGGATAATTTAGCTTGTGTCTGGGATGATTGTTTGAATGAATTAGAAGATTACTGCAAGTATAATCTCCATGATGCTCATTTGACCTTACAATTGTGTCAGAAATTATTGTATGATATGTTAGAATTTACTAAGATTGTGGGTTTGCCCACTAATGATGTGATCAGGATGCGTTTCAGTCGTTTAGTAGAAAATTACATTATGAAACGGGCGATGGAATATAATGTGCTCGCTCCTAATAAACCGGTTAATACCGAAGTAGATCAGCGTTTGGAAGAAACTTTTCAAGGAGCATTTGTGTATGAACCCATTCCGGGAATGTATCGAGATATTATTGTGTTTGACTTCCGTTCTCTTTACCCCAGCATTATTACTACTCATAATATTGGTCCGGAAAGTTTTCATTGTTCTTGCTGTGAAAAGAAGAAAGGAGTTAAAGTACCTACTCAAGAAGAATATTGGTTTTGCACTCAAGAAAAGAAATTTATTCCAAATGTGTTAGAGCACTTAATCAATATTCGCGCTGACTTGAAACGACAGATCAAAGAAGCCAAAACCAGAAAAGATAATACTGCTATTCTCGAAGCGCGTTCCTGGGCCATCAAAACCTTAGCTAACTCTTTCTATGGCTACCTGGGGTTCTTCGGAGCCAGATGGTATTGTATTGAATGTGCCAGATCCACTACTGCTTATGCCCGAAATTATATCTTGACGACTATCGCTAAAGCGGAAGAAGTCGGATTTAAAGTTATTTACGGGGATAGTTTGACTCCAGAAAGAAAAATCTTTGTTATGGATGGTAACGGAGACATTCTTCTAACTCCCATTGGTGAATTTGTTGATGCCAATTATAATAACAAAAATATTTCTGGTTATAAAACCTTGTCTTTCGATGGAAAAAAGATGATATTTAGTGCTATCAAACAAGCAATTAGACACGATTATGATTCCGATAAAAAGGGAGATATCTTAGAGATAACCACCACCCATGGAAAGACTAGAATTACTCCACAACATTCAATTTATTGTTATGGAAAAAAGTTAAATTTAACTGATGCTTCTAAATTAATCATTGGAGAACAATTAGTTTCTTTAACTAATGTTCCGCTTTTTGAGAAGTATAAATCAGGCCATGTTTTTGATATTTCTATTCTTGATTTTGGCCATTTTGGAGAAGAAATTTACTTATATAAAGATTGTTTGGAATTCCCCAACGCTTCCGGAGTTTGTCCTTATTGTGGAAAGAAAGTTCGTTCTTTATCTAATCATTCTTTTTTTATACATCAAGACAGAAAAATAAAGAAAGGTAAGCTCTCTGATTTTTCTTTTGTGGGTTTAAAGAATGCTAGTGGAGGAAAAATACCTCGCTACTGGAAGTTGACTACGGAATTGGCTTGGATCTTGGGTTATTACGCTGCTGAAGGTTCGGCTAGCGACGCTTCAACAAAAACCGGAAGAAAATCGATAATTTCCTTTGGCAGCCAAGACTTAGAGCAGATTCAGAGAGTAAAAAGATATTTTGATGCAGTACTTAAAGAAAATCTAAAGATAATTGAAGATTTTGATTCTAGGATTAATAAAAAAGCGTATTACTACCGAATCCAGCGTCGCCCTTTGGTGGCTTTATTCGTTTATGGTTTTGGCGGAGGAAAAGGAAGTTCAGGTAAGAAAGTTCCTTCTTTTATTTTTACTGCTGAAGAAAAGCTTCGCTGGTCCTTTTTACAAGGATATCTTGAAGGAGATGGAAATAAGTTTAAAGATAAGCGTTATGCTACTCATTTTGTTCGTTGCGATACCAACAGTAAAGATTTAGCTTGCGGAATAGATTATTTGTTTAAATCTTTAATTAAAGGAAAGAATTACTTTGGGAAGGATATTTGCCATGTGGGATGGAGATATAGGGAAGACAAGCCAAAAGTATCATCATTGCGATGGCAAGCAGTAAAAGATAAGAAGTTAGAACAAAAGAATTACTGTTCCGCGCGAATAAAAACAATCCACAAAGAGAGTTATAAGGGTTATGTTTATGATTTGGAAGTTAAGCACCATAATTTTGTGGATGCGGAAGGTTTGATTTTAGTTCATAACACAGATAGTTTGTTCTGTTTGTTGGGTGAGCAAGGGATGGAGAAAGCGCTTAAATTCCAGAAAGAAATAAATTCGCATCTGCCCGGTTCGATGGAATTAGAACTGGAAGGACATTACCCCCGCGGAATTTTTGTAGCAGCTAAAGGACAAGATAAAGGAGTAGAAAAAGGAGCAAAGAAACGTTATGCCTTAATTTCTAAAGAAGGAAAATTGAAGATTACCGGATTTGAGATGGTCAGAAGCAACGCTTCTCTCTTGTCTAAAGAAGTGCAGGAGCAAGCTTTACGTTTGATCTTGGAAGACCAAGTTAAGGAAGCCTTAAAGTATGTGCAAGAAAAGATTCAAGAATTGAAAAGCGGCAAGACTCCCTTAGATCGCTTGGTGATTAAAACCCAAATTACTAAAGAATTGAACCAATATTCTTCTATCGCTCCTCATGTAGCAGTGGGCTGGAAATTGGTAGAGAAAGGTGAAAGAGTAGGTCCCGGTTCTATTGTTGAGTATATTATCTGTCGCGGAAGTGGTTTGGTCCGGGATAGAGCGAAGATTCCTACGGAAGCCAAAGATTATGATGCAGAATATTATTTGAATAACCAATTACTGCCGGCAGTGGCAAATATTTTCTTAGTCCTAGGTTATTCTGAAGCGGACTTGACTGGAGAGGCAGCCCAGACGGGATTGGGAAAGTTCTTTTAGCGAAATGATATAGAATTATGTTATATTAAGAAGATTTTCTAATTTGCGTTTTCCTTACGTATTCTAATATACCCAATATCCGTTGCATCGATGGTCTTTATTTCTTTTGAACCAAAAGGAACATACTCTATTTGGGCAACCATTCTTTTGCTGGTATTATGCTTGATATAAGTACCTAATGGATGATTATAATCCTTAAACAAAAAGATTTTAACCGGCCCTTCTCTGAAGGTTAAATCATCTCTTCTTTTCATTACTTTAATGGATAAAGCTGCCAAGTATAATTGGATATCCCATGAGGAAGAGGATGCTTCTTCCGTTAATTCAGATAGCAAGCCGATGGATGTTTCTCTAGTTTTCCCGTCAGTGGTTTTTAGACCGTAAGAGCGGACTTTTTCTAAGATGTTGATAACCGCGTCAGAATAATCAGCTTCTCCCATAAATCCCCTTCCAATAAGCGGGTGCAGAAATATTTCTACTTCTTCTTCCGGTGACAACGACTCTAATTTTTGTTCTAAGTCTTTGCTGCTACTGGTGTTTATCCTGAAGTTTTGGGGAATAAAATGCGTAAGGACCATATTTGAATTCTACTTCGTATTGATTACGAAGGGTAATTAATATATTTTACGCTTCTGGATAATATAATTCTGATTATTTATAACCCAGCTGTGACTACGATTATAAAGTTCTTTTTACCCTAACAGCAAGCTTTAAATAGAAAATAAATTTACTTTATACTATGAGAAAAGACCTTGCTCTTAAAATAATTTTAGTAATTTCTATTGCTGGAATACTCTTCTCTGGATATTTATCTTATGGGGAATTGTTTAGAAAGGTCTGTCCACTGGCCGGAGGCTGTTCTAATCTGTTAGGCCTGCCGGTATGCGTCTATGGCTTTATCATGTACTTCTTGGTATTTGTGGTTTCTCTGCTGGGGTTAAAAGGAAAGAAGAATTGATTTGTTGGGAGTTCCGGTGGGGCTATTGAGAATTATTTTTACTTTTTCGTAACCAACATTTAATGAGTATAAGCCTCATTTTATCGGGAGGATGAGATATACAACCGATTATTCTTTTAAAGATATTATTTTTTACACTTTTGATTTTAATAATAGCATTAATTAAGGCATCGGGAGAAGGATAGTTAGTTATTGAGTATCGATCAGAACGAAACTCCGATATCCGAACGTAACAAAATAAAATTAATAAAATTAGTATATTTGTCTCAATAAAAAGAGTAAATTTGAAATAAATATTACTCAAGGCCAAGGTTAAACATATAATACAAATCAAAAAGGTTATATTCCTACCATTTTTGTGATTTTGCTCATGAAACAAGGAAGCCTTAAGTTCTTCCTTAGATAATAAAGATAATATTTTGTCTCCAACAATAATTTTATCCCTAAAAACATCATAATGACAGTCAGTTGACTCTTTTTCAATATAAAATACAAATCCATCAATTTTTGTTTTTATTAAATTTTTAACCATTTCTTAATTAAAACGACACCCAAAATACACCCTAATAACATCCTCAGAAACTCCCTTTTGCTATTCACTTTTATCGAAGTTTCTTTTTCATATTCCATCCTGGAAAAGAATCATTATTATGTTTATTTGCTCCTTGAATACGATTGCTTAAATCTGTCCAGACACTATATTTTTCTCTCTTTTGTTCCTCTTTAAATTCTTTTTTTGCTGTAAGTCTTCCTAATTCTTTTAATTTCTCTTCTTCAAAAACTTGTTTTTGGCGTTCTTTCTCACCATTTACTCGCTCTAATTCTGCCTGTCTTCGAACATTCTTCATTTGTTGTTTAAGCCTAATGGTAGGATGAGTCATATAAGCAATCAAGACAAACACAATCGCTCCTAAAAGAAGAGCCAATAAAATATCCCAAATTACAATCAAAGTTAACACGATCATGACCACAAAAGCTATTGCCGGAGGCACTAACCATTTTTTTAAATTAAATTCTTCCATTTTAAGCTAATAAAACATAAGAAGTATAAAAATTATTCGGGGCTATTTGTATTTGGAAGAAGCTTTTAACCAATTACAACCCCAAAATATGGATATTGGATGATATTGTGGCTTGTTCGCGCCAGGTCCACTATTCTCCACC
>JAZDQB010000025.1:0-11939 GCA_043797205.1 Candidatus Woesearchaeota archaeon | reverse complement strand
GGATATTTATATTGTTATGTTCTCGAGCTAAACGTACCTCCTTCAGAGAAAGAGGATTAGCTGCTCGAGCTCCTTTAATTTTATTAGCCGCGATACACATTCCGATTCCTGATCCACATACCAAAATTCCTGAAGTGCCTTCTTTAACTACTTTTTTGGCTAAAATTCCAGCAAAATCAGGATAATCATCATTCGGATCAAGCAGTTTATTTCCTAAATCTTCATAAGCAATCTTATGATGCTCTAGCCAGTGCTTCAATTCTCCTTTTAGCTTAAAACCAGCATGGTCTGCAGCAATGTAAATCTTCTTTCCGTGATGAGCCTTAATTCTCTTTTCCGGAGCAACAAACTGCCTCTTTCCCAATAAAGTCTGTAAGATTCCCATGGTATTGACCTCTTTTTCCTTAATAATTATTATGAACTTTTAATGCTTACGCTTTCCCGGCGCTACCAAAGAGTTTAATCCGCTGTTCTACTACCTTTTGAATCAATTCTCGCGCTGGTGCCAAGATATGTCGCGGATCAAAATCTTCTGGATGTTCTTTCACTGCTTGCCGTACTCCCGCATCGAAAGCTATTCTTAAATCAGTATCGGTATTAATCTTATTAATTCCATTTTTAATGGCTAATTTAACTTGCGCTTCCGGTACCCCTTGTACTCCAGACAACTTCGCTCCGTACTTTTCCGCCAGCTTAACTATTTCCGAAGGCACTCCCGAAGCTCCATGCAAGACTAACGGGATGTTAGTTTGAAATTTAATCTTCTTCAAGATCTCTATCTGCAGTTTAGCCGTTCCCGAAAATTTATATGCTCCATGAGATGTTCCGATGGCTACCGCCAGAAAATCGCATCCGGTTCGACGCACAAATTCTGCCGCTTTAGCAGGATTAGTATAAATAATCCCACGGGAATGTACTTTATCTTCCTTTCCCCCAATCGTGCCCAACTCTGCTTCCACCGAGATTCCTTTTTTGTGGGCCCATTGTACTACTTGCTTGGTCAAGCGGACATTTTTTTCAAAATCTTCGTGAGAAGCGTCAATCATTACTGAAGAATAGCCCAAATCGATACATTGTTTAATTATTTTCAAATCTTTACCATGATCTAAGTGTAAGGCTACCGGCACAGAAGACAATTCTGAAGCAGTCTTAGCTAATTCATACAGAAAATTAACTCCAGCGTATTCGATCGCTCCTTCGGAAGTAGCCAAAATTACGGGAGAGCGCAGCTTTTCTGCTGCCTGCACGATTCCCTGCACAATTTCCATGTTGTTAATATTGAAATGTCCAATAGCATACTTGCCTTGATGTGCTTTAGTTAATATTTGTTTAGTGTTGGCGAGCATTTTTAAAAGTCATCAACTCCTTCCTCCTCTTGTTCTTTTCTTTCCAGATAAAGATATTGGATAATGAACGCTGAACCGGTAATAAACAAAGGAAATGCCGCTAAGATATAAGCCACAGAAAAGATCATGCTCATGGAAAAAATCATATATCCTGCTCCCAGAATGATAAAGATCCCTCCACCGATGGGAGCATTCTTCCAAGCGATTAAGGTAGTCAAAATTAATATTACCAGCACCATCATCCCCGCGGTAAGATATTGACCTAATCCTACCACTAATAGAATAATCAACCAAGTTAAAACTAAAGTTATAGAAAAACCTAAAGGTATCCAACGCATAAAATTGAATTTACTCCGCGAGACTCCCATTTTTATCTACCTTCTTTCCTTCCGAACTTTAATCTTATACTTACTAATTACGTTCCAAGCTTCTTTTTCTGTCAGCAATTTATGTTTCACTCCTTTAGCCTGAATCACCGAACAAGCATTCGCCTGACCTAAACGTAAACAATCTTCAAAAGAATAATTCTTGATATATGCTCCTAAGAAAGCGGCGGTGAAAGCGTCACCGGCTCCGGCCGTATGCACTATTCGCACTTGAGGCGGTTGTAAAGAAAAGATTTCTTGGCTGTGCCGAGCGTATAAGCGCCGCGGTCCATCCGTAATAATTACTATTTCTGGTCCTAACTTCTGCAAAGCCCGTAACAGCTTTTGCGGCTGACCCTTCTTTTTACCCAGTAAAGCTAAAGCTTCTTCCCGGTTCAAAACCAAAATAAAGCTCACCCCTAACACTGGTTTAAGGTAAGTTTTCCCCTTTTGGGCCAGGTACAAAGAAGGATTGAAGAGGATGGGCAGATGCTTCTCCCAAGCTAAGTGAGCTATTCTTTCGGCCGTTTTCCAAGATTTCCCAGTTAAAGTGGCCAGATAAAGCCATTTGCTTTTTAGGTCTGCCACCTTAAAATCACTTTCCTTTAAATCTTCTGAAGCTCCTTTATGAACATAAATAATCCTATCCTTATCCCTACTATAATCTATAATACTAGCGCTATCGGTACACCGATGACTGTGATGTAAGCAGATATTCTCTACTTTATGCTGGCGCAATTCTTTCTGAATGAATTCTCCATCATGATCTCGACCTAGTTTTGTTAGAATTCTCGCTTTCAATCCGAATTTAGTCAAAGCCACGGCCGCGTTAGTCGCTCCCCCCCCGGAATGTTTTTCCAAAGAGCTCACTAACACCTTATCTCCTAACTTAATTTTAGCTAAGGATCGTTCTACTTTTAGAAACGTATCCAATGTAACTGAACCAATACACAACACATCTGAACCAAATAACATTCTTTACCTTTTGGATGTGCATAGCGTCATAAGGTCGAAATCCAATCATAATATCTACCGACAGCCGCAGGGGGACTTGCCCCATACGGGGATGCGGCTTTTATGATTCTTACAGCAAGGATTTCGAAGAGGCTATGCACATACTACCTCTTTTTTAAGGAGAAAATACTTTTGCCTTTAAAATGGTTGTGGTTATCTCGTTTAGGAAAATAAGAAACCTAACGATTATACCTAATTAAAGATAACTTTAAATATAACCTACTTTCTCAAAATAAGAAAAAAGGAAAAATTTTAAACTAAAACAATGAGAATAGGATTAACCTACAACGCCAAACCAACCGATCAGCCTGAGCTCGGAGAGCAATATGCTGAATTTGACGATATCAAGACCATCCATACTATCAGAGATGCCATTGCTTCTGCTGGTCACGAAGTTATTCTAATCGAAGCCAACGATGATGCTTCGTATAATCTAATTAAACACCGCCCAGATTTTGTGTTCAACATCGCGGAAGGAATGTACGGAGAAAGCCGAGAATCATATACTCCTGCATTATTAGGTTCTTTAAAAATACCTTTTAGTGGATCAGGAGTACAAGTCCAAGCTAATGTCCTGAATAAACGCACTACTAAAATATTATTAAAAGCCCACGAGGTACCTACTCCCCCATTTAGGTTAGTACGTACTAAAGAGGAACCATTCAGAAATAATTTAAAATATCCACTAATCGTAAAACCGAATAGTGAAGGTTCTAGTGTAGGCATAACTAATGATTCTTATGTTACTAACGGCGAGCAGTTGAAAAAACAAATTGCCCGTATTTTTGATCAATATCATCAACCCGTACTCGTTGAAGAGTACTTGGAAGGAAGAGAGTTTACTGTTTCTATCTTGGGAAACGAAAACCCTCGTGTTCTTCCTATCGTAGAAATAGATTTTAGCGGTTTACCTCCCAGTATTCGTCCCTTTGATTCTTACGAAGTAAAATGGGAGTATGATGCTCCGGGAAAAGATATGGTGAAAGTTATTTGTCCGGCAGTACTTGATTCCACCTTAGAAGGAAAGATAAGAGATATTTCCTTGAAAGCTTATCGGGCCTTGGAATGTTTAGATTTCTCTCGAGTCGATTTGCGTTTGGATTCTAAGGGCACCCCTAATGTTATAGAAATAAACGCCATTCCGGGATTAATTCCGGATCCAGCCATGAATTCCCGTTTCCCAAAAGCCTGTTATACTGCCGGAATGACCTACGACCAAATGATTCTAGCTATCTTGAACACGGGATTGAAACGTTACAACTTACCGATCCTTCCTTTACCGTAGTCTGAATAGTTACACCAACGATAATTATCGTCGGGAAGAAAGCAAATATTTAAAAAATTATCTTAGTAAAGTAACCATAAATCATTAGTTATAATTAAAACGTTTAATTTTTAAGTTTTTTTTTTTGTAAAATTTAAAAAATTCTCCGACGATAAACGTTTAAAAAAGAAATATATATAAATAAGGTTATTCTTCTAAACGTTACAAAGAGGTGCAAATTTAATATATATGGTTGTTTTTTCAGTAGAGAAAGAGTTGATAGATGATGTGGAGGAAGGCTCCCCTTCTAGTGAAGAAGATATTTCTGGTTCATTATATATAGATGATTATGTAAGAAACGATTCTTCTACCGAAAGTAATCAATTTTATGAAAGCCTCCTTCCTACCGATTCTACTCATCTAGAACGAATCCTAACTTATACTGGAATGGATACCAGTAATCTTCTTTCTAATCTGGATGAAGAAGAAGGTTATTTGATCCACGGATTATTAGCAGATCCCTATACCCAAGAAGCATACCGACCGGTAGAAGCAGAAGGAAATCAGAAATCTGAACCTCAAAAAGATATAATTTCTTACTGTATAAGAAGAGCTTTAGATCTCAGTCCATCCTTATGTCCGGAAGTAGAAGATTCCATTGATATGGTTAGAGAAGACGATGAAGATATGGGAAGAGTGTTCCGTCATCGGTTTTACGCCATTTATGCTTCCACTTTTGGTGCAGAATTTGCCATTTATCGTTCCATTCCTGTTTCTTGAGTTTAGAGAACAATCTGATTAAAAATCTACCACTTCATCAACTTAACTAAAGTTTTTCCGAACTCTTCTGCCGCTTCCGGTCCATTAGCCGTAATGATTTTTCCATCCACGGTTACCTTCTCTCCGGTATACTTGGCTCCATTGGTTCGAAGAACTTCCTCTTGACCTTCATCTCCGTTCCACACCGTAGCTTTTCTTCCTTTCAATACTCCAGAATAAGCCAGAATAATAGGAGCGATACAGATAGCCGCTAACCATTTATGATTGGATAAGGCTTCTTGAGCCAACTTATGCGCTTCTGAATCTTGTTGATAAGAAACTGCTCCGGGGCCGCCAATAAACACTACTGCTACATATTGATCAACCTTAATATCAGCCAAAGAAATACTTTCTTTAACCATTCCTCCTAACTTTCCCACACAAGTTCCACCAGATTTAGAAGCAGTTACCACTTCTATTCCCGCTTCTTCTAGAATCTTCTTGGGAATAGCATACTCTAAATCTTGATAACCCCGAGGGGCAATCACAAAAACAGCTTTCATGAGTAGGAGTTAGGATATAAAATGAGATTAACCACCAAAATAGTTCTCGTAGAACAAATTACGCATTTCTGTTTTGACTTCTCTCACCAGACGCAGCATAGTAGTTTCATCTACACCTTTATCGGTAAGCAGACGTTGAGTGAGACCATTTCTTACTTTAGATTCTACTAATCTATGCACATTTACTGCTAAACGAGAAACGTCCCGATAGCCCCCCTTCTCAATTTCTAATTCTAATTGCGGTTTTCGGTCTTGAACCTGAGCCATAAACTCTTTCACAAACTCTTCCTTGTAACTGGCCGAACTCAGAAAATTCTTCTCTCTCTGAGCCATGGGAACAATCTTGCTATTAGTACGGCCAAAAGCTCGCAGCATGGCCGTTTCCACCTCGCCTACCATCCCTTGAGTAATCATAAGCATGGTAAGTATATTTGAATATATAAGTTTTATGGGAGTGAAGAATAATAGTTTAACTTCAACTTCGATTGAACTCATCAACAGCTATTTAAATATGGTTGTTTTATTAGTATAACAATGAGCAAAAACAACTTCCTGTTAGTGGACTTGAACGATACCAAGACTAAAAAGCTGGCAGAAACTATTACTTCTGAAACCAGCCGCAAGATTTTAAGTTATTTAGCTGAAAAGGATGAAACCGAAGCGAATATTGCTCAAGTTTTAGAAATTCCCATTTCTACCGTTCATTATCACTTGCAGAAGCTCCAAGAAGCTGGATTAGTCAAAGTAGAAGAGTTCCATTACAGCCAGAAAGGAAGGGAAGTCAATCATTACAAGCTGGCTAACAAGTATATTATTATTGCTCCCCAGAAAGTTTCCGGACTGAGAGAAAAGTTGAAAGGGATCCTGCCGGTGGGATTGATTATACTGGGAGTAGCCGGAATAATCAAGTTGATAACTTCTTGGACCACCTCCCTTAAAACTATGGCTGCTACTTCTTCCCCAGCCGCAGATGCTGCCGAAAGTACGTTGCTCAAAGCTGCTCCCATAGCGATTGACGGACCAATCGGTGGAACTCCTTACTTTCCTTGGGACTATATTGCCTTATGGTTCTTGATTGGTGGAATCGCTGCTATAATTATTTACCTTATTATCCTTCTAATCAAAGAGTGGTGGAGAAAGAAACATGAATAGAATCGTTTTAGGCATATCCCTACTTTTAATCTTCTCTTTTTCAGTAGCAGCAGATATGATTCCCGCGGGAATGAAATCAGTAGGATACTGCTTTACTCTAGAAAATCAGCCGGATTATTCAGATTATGTGTTCATTATGCATGGCGGACCCCTAGCTCATGGACAGGTTATGGCATTAAACCAATGCCTGAGCTTCTACAAGTTCGCTTCTCCCCGGATTTATGCTATAAAAGAAAAGAGTTTTGATTTAGAAGAGTTTAATACACTCATCCACAGCTATAGCCAAGATAACTTTTCCGAACAGTTAGAAACTTATTATTCCCGCTCTTCTTTTCTTAAATCGGATTTACAACTATTTTCTTACGGTTTGGTTAAAGATTATGAACCCTTAGAATCAGTGCAAGACGTATTAAGAATTGAAGTTTTAAACGATAAAGAGTTCAAGATAATCAAGAGTAAAGCTATTTACACCTATGAAGATGGCTCTAAAACCGAACATAGTTATATTAACCATAATGTCCCTCCACCTCGAACAAACCAGCAGGTATATCTTTATTTCTTGGGATTGCCGATAGTTGCTTTGATTATCTTAATTTATCTATTGGTGAAGAAAAAATGATTTGGACCCAATTATTGGCTTTAATCGCTACAATAATTTTAGAATACTTCGTGGTAATCGCTTTTTTAAGAAAAGATTATACTAAATTATTAGGATACGCCGTTTTAATTAACTGTTTTACCCTTCCTTTAGCTACGCTCTTAGCTGGAAGGCTTCCCCCTTCATCCTTGTTATTAGGATGGTTGGGAATAGAAATAGGAGTAGTTTTAGTAGAAAGCATACTTTGGCTATTGCTACTTAACCAAAAATATGGCAAAATGTTGTTAATGAGTTTGGTTGCTAACGCTTTAACTGCTATTATCGGGTTAATAGTAATGTCAATTTAATAAAAAAGAAAAACAATAAATTACTTCTTTTTCTTACGAAAAAATCGATACACTATCCAAATCAGTAGAACCGCTACGGCATAAGGCAGAATTACCACTACCAGCATAAACAAACTGCTTAAACTGTCCACCAAACTAGTCACCAAGGCCGAAAATCCAATCAGTTTCACTTGGGCATAAGGAGACTGCTTCTCATTCAAAGAGACATAAATGCTGGAATATTCCACTTCCGTGTCTAGGTGGTTTATTCTTTCCTGCAAATATTTAATGGTCCGTTCTTCATCAAAGATACGGTCATTCAAGGTAATCTTATCGCTGACCTGGGTCGCTTCCGCAAACATTTTCTGGTAGCGCTCTAATCTTTCTTGCTCCGCACCCAGCTCTACTTGTAAGTTAGTGTAGCTACCGGTAATATCGTCGGTATTTTCGCTGAAAGAAGTTACTGTACCGATTTCCTTCAGCTGAGAGACCACTGCAGTGTACTTCTTGGTATCCACCTTCAAAGTATAATAGCCATAATAGTAAGGGTGTTCAGAATCGTACTTCTGCACATTCTCATTCAATAAATAAGCTCCACTGGAAGTAACGATCGCTTTAAGTTTTTCTTCCGCGGCTTTGAACTCCCCTTGCTCCACTTCGCTGTTAAGATTAGCAGACTTGGTCAGCTTCCTTTCCGTTACTCCTGGAGCAAAAGATTCGCTGGGAGCAGGCATGGAATATCCTGCATCGGAACTTTCAGCATAGCTGGAAAGAGCCTTATTCATAGCCGTTCCACCATATCCATTAGAACTGCTGTTAGTATTACTAACTACTAAAAAAGCTCCTAATATCAATAAGACTAATACGATCATTAGCCAATTATCCTTGATTTTTAACCATTGTTCTTTAAATGTCATTTGATACCTCCGTATATACATAGAAGTAAAAGAATGACCTATATAAAGATTGGTTATACTTCCAAAGCAGTTGAAGTTATGTTTGGATTATAAATAGAAGGTTATATTCTGAATAGAATAAATGGGAAAAGAAATTGAAATCAAACGTAAATGGGCTTGGAAAAAGATATTTCTGACAAGTCTGTGGTCTTCCCTTAGTTTTACCCTATTCTGCTCCCTGAATTATCACTTCATAGAGTACGTTCGACAGATATTCACCTATACCTTCTCTATCTATATTAAGGCAAACGAATGGGTTCTAATCATGATGACCACGAACCTGATTTTCTCCGGGGTAATAATTTATCTTATTAAAAAGCAAATATTGACAAAATCCTCTTGGAAAGAGGTTATATTCTATATCTTTGTCTATGCAGTACTTTCTTTTTTAGAGATTATTTTGCTGACCATCATTTTTACAGAACCAACGTATATCTGTGGTACAAAATATTGCTAAAAAAAGAATTTTAAAAAAATTATCTCAATTTAATATGCGCTTCGGTTAATTGCTCATCCTTAACTACCGAAGGAGCACCATTCATCAAATCTTGCGCATCCTTGTTCTTAGGGAAAGCGATTACTTCCCGAATGGAATCTTTCCCGGCCATGATCATGGCCCAGCGATCCAACCCGAAAGCGATTCCGGCATGGGGGGGAGCAAATTTCAAGGCATCTAAGAAGAAACCAAACTTTTGTTGCGCTTCCTGTTCCGTTAAACCTAAAGCACGGAACACTTCTGCTTGCAAATGCGAATCGTGAATTCTTACTGAACCGCCACCCAATTCACAACCATTTAATATCAAATCATAAGCTCGAGCATGTACTCGAGCCTTATCGGTATGTAAGAAAGGGACATCTTCTGGTTTAGGAGCAGTAAAAGGATGATGTACACTAACCCAACGCTGCTCTTCTTTGCTCCATTCAAAGTTGGGAAAGTCCACCACCCAAGCAAAACTAAACTGCTCTCCGCTTTCTTTTCTAAAGTCAGGTTTATCCGATTGATACTTCTCTTGCGCTTCTTGGTAAGAAATTCTTCTAAAAGGTATCTTTAAATCATAATTTAACACTTTTTTCCAAACATACTGCATCAACCTTTCCATCAAAGCATAGATTCCTTCTTCATCCATGAAAGACATTTCCAAATCTAACTGAGTAAATTCTGGTTGACGATCAGCACGCAAATCTTCATCTCGGAAGCAGCGCGCTAATTGAAAGTAGCGATCTAATCCCCCCACCATTAACAATTGTTTAAACTGCTGTGGCGATTGAGGCAAGGCAAAGAACTTTCCAGGATTGACTCTGCTCGGAACCAAGTAATCTCTGGCTCCTTCTGGAGTGGAGTTAGCTAAAATAGGAGTTTCAATTTCTAAGAAATTTTCCTTATCCAAAAATTCTCTAATGGCCATAGTAATTTTATGTCTAATCAATAGATTATGTTGCATTTCCGGCCTTCTTAAATCGATATAACGATATTTTAAGCGCGTTTCTTCAGTAGAATTGATGAATTGATCTAATTCTAAAGGTAAAGGAGGAACTTTATGCAACATTATCACTTTAGTGGCGGAAAGTTCTATTTCCCCCGTTCCCGCTCCTTTAACTTGATTTTCCGGTCGTGCCTGCACCGTTCCAATAATTTGTAGTACATCTTCCCGATTAAGAGTACGAAATTCTTTCGCTAATTCCGCATTTAAGAATACTTGGGTCTTGCCGTAACGATCACGCAAATCCAGAAAGCCGATCTTTCCCCCGATACGCAAAGAGTCCACCCAACCGGCTAAAGTTACACTCTTACCAGCTTCTTTCTTAGATAATTCTCCGCAAGTATGTGTTCTGTACATAAGAATAAGGCAGATACAACTACTTTTTAATGTTTGCGGTGGAAATGGGGTTTAAATTGTGTTAAAGACAATAAAGGGAATCATTATTCTTTTTTCGCGGCTTCATAAATATTTCGCACCATTTCCTTAAGGGGAATAATAGATTTCCATCCCCACTGGTCTCGCGCCCGGGAATCGTCAATCGTATTAGGCCAGGAATCGGCAATTCTTTGCTTAAGCGGATCAGATTGATAGTCCACCATAAAAGAAGGATTAAATTCTTTTACAACAGTTACCAGTTCTTCAGGTGAAAAGCTAAACGCGGCGATGTTATATGGTTTTCCTATTTCTATCTTATCTTTAGGTGCAGCCATTAACTGCATAATACCATGAACCGCATCTCGCATATCCATCATAGGCATTTTAGTATCCGGGTTCAAGGGAACTATATAATGATTATATTTAGCCGCGGCTTGGATCATCTCGATAGCATACTCTGTTGTTCCTGGTCCGGGCTTGCCCGGTCCATTAAGTCCTGGAAAACGTATAATCCGTACATCCACACCGGCTGTTTGACAAAATTTTGCTATTTCTCGTTCGCCGATAACTTTCCCTTTTCCATAAACTGTAATCGGTTTGAGGACAACCTCTTCAGCAACATTTTCTGCAGGCAATCCTTCGCCATAGACTGCAATGGAACTGGCCCAAAATCCAGTCATGTGATTGCCCCTTGCAACTTGTTCTTTCATTACATCAAGAACGTTCTGAAGACCTTGTGTGTTCACTCGTTCAGCAGCTTCTGGATCTTTTTCAGCTGCCACTGAAAGCAACGCGGCGAGGTGATAAATGCTGCTAACTTTATATTCAGTCACAATTTCAGATAACTTATCTCTATTAACAACATTAATTTGAACTGTCGGACCATCGGCCAAACTACCTTGTGGGATTCTACTATTATATCCCACAATAACTTTATCGTTACCATATCTTTCTCGAAGCAGGGGAACTAAATTTCTTCCAATCGCTCCTGTAGCTCCTGTAACTAAAATATTCCCTTCCATTTTGGTCATCCCCTCTAAATCTTCCATCAGTTATTAAAAACGTATTTTATTTATTAATTTATAGTAAATTTTTCCGTTAAAGGTTATATAAAGATTTGGGTGTTAGAGTGAGATTTAGTTTTACTCTGCACATCTCTGGGTAGAAACCTTTATATATAATAACATGTATTTTACATGTTTATTATAGGTATTTTACATGTCGGAACGAGTGAAGATAGATGTGTATCTGGACAAAGAGAGCAAGAAAGAGATATTACGCCGTTCCAAATTGTTTGGATTATCCATTTCTGATTATATGAAATTGAAAGCTTTAGACTTACTGCGAGATAAAGATGAAAAGAAGTAACAACCTCAAGAAAACTGGAGAAGGAGAGCGTAAAGTAAAGTTCGCTTTCACCTTCCTAGTTTTACTTCTAGTCGGTTCGAGTCTAGTTTACCTTTTGCCACAAACTGTTAATTCAGGAACTTGGAATAAGGTTAACCATTATTTTTCCTCATGGGCAGACATTACTGGAGCAGCAGTGGGAGTAGAAGAAATGGTAATTGCTCCTCCCGATACTTCTGAATCAGTTATCCTAGAGAATAATCCCCTTAGCATGGAAATTCAAGCTGAGCCGGCTTCGAATATGCGGATCATGACAGATGCTAATCCCTTCTCCGCTGTCTGGAATACCAGCAAGGCTGGTAGTGCTAGTAATACCATAGTATTACCCATTAC
>JAZDQB010000024.1:0-2426 GCA_043797205.1 Candidatus Woesearchaeota archaeon | reverse complement strand
ACATCACCATTTCTAAAGTTTTTGTTGGGTATGGTAATTATTGGAACAAGTGCTTGGTGCCTAATAGATAATAACACTAAGAGGCAGATTACTCGTCCGCTAGAAGATATCGTTGCGACTTTCGAAAGAGCAGGTAATTATATTACTACTAATATTAATCAAGATATCAAGAAATACGTTACAATTGATGAAAAAAGATCTGTTCCTCCAATAGATTATAACAATATTACTGGTTATGAAAGTGGTGCTGTTACAGATAATTCGAAATACATTCCTAAAAATATAGAGGTTACTCCTCCATCTAGTTGCGTGAACCAACGGCTGGCAAATTATTACAGAAACAGATCGAAGATAGATCAGCCACAAACTTTAGTGGTAGTTCCGCCGTCTGCATCGGTAAGTGTCGTACGTCGGGAAAGCAAAAGTTCTTATGAGCAAATTAAATCTTCAACGAACGGAGTTAAATCACTTCTGGAAAACAGGATATCTGATTCTTCAAAATATAACCCGAAGAAGCCGCTAACAGAATTTGTTAGAACTAAAGCATATTTAGTTCCCGATTATCAAAAACCAAACCCGGTTTTAACTGAATATGCCTCTCCCACTCCCAAATTCACTGGTGAGAATAATATTCAGTTATACCAAGTAATAACTGTTTGTAACAATGGAGTTTGTAAAGAAGAGATAATTAAACCAAAAATGGTTTGTGAAAATGGCGGATGTATTTACTATGGTGGTGCTACTGTGAATGTAAGATAAATCGTTTCAGTACGAAATTAATCCTAAACAAGAAGCCGAGCAGGCTCAAAGCGCGGAGATAAAAATGGAAAAGAAAAGAAGTTTGTTGGACCGAATAGCCGATTGGTTAGAAGATAAACCAAAAATAATGGAATCAACTCCTATTGAACCAGAACTTTCATCACTGCAGCAAGTAGAATTAATAGAATTTAAAAAGTTGTTAACCGAATACGCGAGACTTCCATTTAAATACAGTAATTGCCAAGATAGAGCTAATAATATTTACTCTTTTGTTAGTGCATCTACTCTGCCTGAAGAAATGACTAAACCTAAAATAGAGGAATTGATCGCAAAAGTAGTACTTGAAAAAATAAAAGGAGATCGTGGGACAGATTATACATATTCAGCAGTGAAAGCTCTTACCGATCGCTTTGATCCAAAGCCAGTTAAAGATACGAAACCAGTAATAGTTACTTTAGAAGGAAGAATAGTAGGAGAACCGAATATAGACTGTCTTGGACTTTATAGTTATGCTTTGGGGTTAGCTTTGGAAGATGTTAGTGGTTTTATCTACTTTACTTATCGTTTTCAAGAAGGGACGAGTAGTATATTAGAACCATCTCTACAAGTTTTAAAGCAAGCTAAACAAGAAGACCTTATTGTACGTGTTGATGTGACGAAAAGAGAGGATACAATTTACACAGTAGTTTCAAACTATCAAATAATAAGAAAAAAACCAGCCGAGCAGGCTTTAAATGCGGAGGAGAAATAAAATGTCAGGACAAGAAGATAAGTTTGCCACAATGAATGAAGCAAGAGTGAAGTATGGGCGCTTTAGTAAACTACTGCAGCGCCTTCCTCAAGGAACGGTTTTGCCATCGGAGTTAGAGGAAGCAATGGAACAGTTTACTAAATCTGAGAACATTGGCAACAGTTTTAGTTTTCTTGGGGCGTTGTCTAAATGCTATGAACAGATAGAGCTACCGGAAGAGCTGAAACCAGAACTACAAAGAATCGTAAACTGGTCAGAATGGGCTGAGTTTGATGCTAGTGATGAGGTTAAAGCACAATTAAGTGCTGATTATATTCATCTACGCTGCCCAAGATATTGCCGATCTGTTTCGGGTTAAGTCAGATTCAGATACAGGAGTAACCCAACCCAAATTAGGAAATACTTCGGGAGATTTGCGTTACATTCTTGAGAGAAATGCCCGCGAATTCAAGTTAGATTATTCCGATATGGAAAAAGCAAGAGAAGTTATTCAATTCTTCTTTCAGCCTTGGGCTGCCTACCAAGTATTCATTCCTCAGAATTCTTTTTTTCTGGAAAGAATTCTGAGTGGGAAAGTTCCGCAGAAAGTTTACATTGGTTTGGGATACAACGACACTTTAGCCGAGAATGGAGAGAGGGTTGATATTTTAGACTTTTTCAGCTGGGCTAAAGGAGTACAAGACAAGATACCGGAATTAGAGTTGGTAATTTGGGATGCCTCCTCTTATTGGCTCTTTAATGAGATGGATCCGCGAACGATGCCACGTGAATTACGCCAAGATTCTGCGTCTGAGATTTTAAGAATACTTTCTGCAGAGCTGGAAAATAATCCTAAAGTTCGGCGGAATTGTGCATTGTGGGGGAAGTATCTGCAAGCCATTTCCAAGGCAACAGGAGTAAAAAGTAAAATTTTGGT
>JAZDQB010000023.1:0-47366 GCA_043797205.1 Candidatus Woesearchaeota archaeon | reverse complement strand
CGTCCTAATCTTTTCTTGTAAATCTTGATGTACAGCATCCACCGGTTCACCACGAATCATCCTTTGATACTGCTGTTCTAAATGCTTCAAGTCTAAACTTGGACTTCTTAAGCAATGTCCTAAATCAAACTCTTTTTTTCTGCCGGTCAGCGGATCATCTACGGATTTAATGGGGATTACTCCTGCCGCCGTACCGGTAAAGAGAGCAGCATCTCCAGTTAAGAATTCGTCCAAAGGTATTTTTCTTTCTTCTACTTCTATCCCATAATTACGGAACATTTCTAGCAAGATAGCTCTTTTAGTTCCGGGAAGAATATCTTGAACGGTACTGGGAGTAACCACCAAACCATTAGTAATCAAAAAAACATTTTCTCCTCCCCCTTCCAAAACGTTTCTTTCGGGAGAAGGATCGGTGATTAGAGCTTCATCAAAACCATTTATCTTAGCCAGATCCTTGGCAAATCCCCCGAAGCCGTAGTTGGAAGTGGTTTTGTATTTCCTTAAACAACAGGCCACCCCGCTTTCATGAACTCGGATACGAGGAGGTTGCTCCAAGTACGCTCCCCAGGGAAAAAGGCTAATAGTAAGAACCGTCTGATGATCTTGAGAATATACCCCCAAGCCATGCACCTGCTTTTCTTCTGGATCAAACTGCTTATCTTTATACACTAAAGGACGGATATAACAGCCTTCTTTAGGATTGATAAAACCGCTTTCTATATTTTTGCGCACCAATTCATCAATAACTTCATGAAGATGTTTTGTGTCTATATCCATTAAAAGAGTAGACTCACTGCCTCTTTTAAGCCTTCTAAGATGCTGTTCTAAAACGACATAAAATAATTCTTCACTTTGGGCGTCCCATACGGCTCTTATCCCTTCAAAAACACCGCGAGAATAATGCAAACTGTGACAGAAAAAAGAATCAGGAGCAAGATTAAGCTCTTTCATTTCATCCCGAGTGTAAAACCCTTCTTTACCGGTACTATCAGAATAATATCCTATAAATTTGGTTAAGTCCATTTTATTCTTAAACAACAAAGGTTGTTTTTATGGATTTATGTACTCCAAACATCATTTTCTTCATCTCAAAAATAGATTCAAGAAAATATGACTTTAGGTAAACTTTTACTTATTTTAATTTATAATGGGTTATAGCAAATATACCTACTCCCAATAAAAGTGTCGTTATGGAAGAAATAAGTAAATCATTGGGAAATATGAACTTATCCATTAACCCCCATATCCCTCTCCAAATACTAACCAAAGCAGTAGCGATAATCAAAGACCAAATGATCTGATGGTGCACAGCTAATTTTTTAAATTTTTCATACATGTTATTTTCCCCCTTTTATTATCCTTCAAATAAGTTATTTCTCTATCCATCCCCTGGATCTTTCCACTGCTCTTTTCCAATTATAATATAATCGTTGTCTTTCACTATCTTTCATACGGGGTTTAAAGATTTTATCCATTTTCATTCTAGCCATTAATTCTTCTTTATTCTTCCAAAATCCTACTGCTAACCCGGCTAACATCGCTGAACCTAAGGCAGTAGTTTCAATTATTTTCGGCCGATAGATGGGAGTATTTAAAATATCGGATTGAAATTGCATTAACAGATTATTAGCGCAAGCACCACCATCCACTTTTAATAATTTTAATTTAATCTTAGCATCTTTAAGCATAGTTTCAACTAGATCCTTAGATTGATAACAGATGGCTTCTAAAGTGGCTTTTATAATATGCTCACGAGTAGTTCCGCGAGTAATTCCAATGATGGTTCCACGAGCATTCATATCCCAGTATGGCGCACCTAAACCCACCAGAGCAGGTACAAAGTAAACTCCTCCATTATCGGTAACCTTAATGTTTCCTGTTTCTTTAGCATCTTTAATTATTTTCAACCCATCTCGAAGCCACTGTACGGAAGCCCCGCCCATAAACACGCTTCCTTCCAAAGCGTACTCCACATGATTATCTATTCCCCAAGCGATAGTAGTTAATAATTTGTTTTTGGAAAAGACAGGTTTAGTACCGGTGTTCATCAACAAGAAACAACCTGTGCCGTAAGTATTTTTAAAAATTCCCGGCTGAAAGCAACCCTGACAAAACATGGCGGACTGCTGGTCACCAGCTATTCCGGCAATAGGAATATCAGCATTGAGAATGGTTTTATTCACTTTTCCAAATATTCCACTAGACAGTTTTACTTCTGGAAGAATATTTTTTGGTACGGAAAATAGACGGAGTAATTCTTCATCCCATTTCAGAGTATTAATATTAAAAAGTAAAGTTCTAGAAGCGTTAGAATAATCGGTAGCGTGAACCTGACCATTAGTAAGATTCCAAAGGATCCAAGTATCGATAGTTCCAAATAACAGTTCTCCTTTACTTGCCCTAACCCGAGCACCCCGAACATTATCAAGAATCCATTTTATTTTTGTACCAGAAAAATAAGCGTCAGGAAGCAGTCCGGTTTTTTTTCTTATTTGAGAAGTGATTTTACTGCTTTTCTTCAAGGTTTCACAATATTCTGCAGTTCGACGACACTGCCAAACAATGGCGTTATAAATAGGTTTCCCAGTTTTTTTATCCCAAATTACAGTTGTTTCTCTTTGATTGGTAATACTGATAGCTTTAATTTCAGAAGGTGATACTTTTGCTTCTTTAATCGCATTTTTAATCACATTCACAGTTGTTTCCCAGATTTCTATCGGATTATGTTCCACCCATCCCGGATGAGGATAATATTGCGGAAACTCTTGATACGCCTTAGAAACGATCTCTTGATCATGATTAAACAAGATAGCTCTATTTCCAGTCGTACCTAAATCGATAGCTAAAATATATCCAGAGGTACTCTTTTTGTTCCCTTTCTTTCTATTCATATTCTTTTAACACTTCCTTAAATATTTTCGGGTAATTAGTTATTACTCCATCCACCTTCCAAGCAATAGTTTTATTCATGGAGATATAATCATTAACGACCCAGACATAAACTTTGGTGCCGGTCTTTTTTATTTCAGAAATGAACTTACTGATGAATGGTTTATTGGGAAAAATTTCACTAATAGCGAAAAAGTATAAATTATATTTTTTAATGAAGCGAGTATAGTAAGGTAACCTTAAATGGTGAAAGAATGAGAAAAAGATGATTAATCCTATCTTTATTTTAGAATCGTATTTACGAATATTTTTTAGGATATGCCGGTGGGAACTATGGATCATTATTTGATTATTTCCGTTATACTTGCGAATGATGTCTAGTGCTTCTTTCTCATGCTTAAAGAGAGAGATCTTAAACTCAACAATGATTTTGGTGCTGTTAGAATGCTGAGTAATTAACTTCAAAGCCTGCTCTAAGGTTAAAATAATCTCTCTTCTCTTATTTGGTGAGAAGTTAAATTTTTTCAATTCAGTATAAGTCTTGTTTACGATATGACCTTTCCCGTCAGAAGTTCGGTCGATCGATCCGTCATGAATGACTACAAATTGATTATCTTTAGTAGTATGGATATCAAACTCAATCACATCTGCTTTTTGTTTAATAGCTTCTAAGAAAGCAGTCCCAGTATTTTCCGGTGCACTGCCGCTAGCTCCCCGATGAGCAATACATATCACCTTATTCTCTTTAACCATAGTTAATCTGATGAGAAGGTATTCTTTTTTAAATATAAACCTTTTGTTTTCTACAGAAATTCTACTTTCTACGAAACTTTTTTTCTAGTTCATCCACTCCAAATTTGATTAATACGGCTCTTCCGTGCGGGCAAGTATAAGGGAACTTAGTCTGTCCCAATTGATTCAGCAAGCCTTGCATTTCCGTTACTGATAACTCATCACCAGCCTTTACCGAAGCACGACAAGCCATCCGAGTGATGATATCTTCTTGAATCTCTTCCAAACGATTCTTTCCTTCAGTTAATCCAGCGATAATCTCAAACAACAAATCTTTAGGCTGCAATCTTCCAAATACCGAAGGAATGGTCTTGAGCAGAAAAGTATTCTCGCCAAATTCTTCTAAAGCGAAACCCATTCGCAAGAGAGAATCTAAATTTTCTTTTAACAATAAGCTTTGGGTAATGGTCAATTCCAATACTTCTCCTTGCAGCAGATTCTGCACTGCTACTTGCTTGTTCAAGAATTGTTGCATAAACTTTTCATACAATACTCGTTCCTGCACTACATGCTGATCGATGAATAAAACTCCACCGGGAGTTTCGGCTACAAAAAAGGTTTTGTGGATTTGACCGAGGAGTTTGTAAGGAGGAAGTCTTTCAGTTGGTTCTGGTGCGATATCTTCTAATGAATGAGAGTAAACTTCTTCTTTTAAGAACACTTCTTCCCTTACCGCTCCTTCTTCTCGCGGCATTGGCAGCACTACTTGGGCCGATTTCTCGAACACGTACTTGAATTTTGGTTTAACTTCCTCTTTAGGAATACTCTGGCCAAAAGTTAATTGCTGTTCAGACTGAAAATCCAATTCAGGGATCAAATCGTTCTGTTGCAAAGCTCCCCTTACTGCTTGTTGCACTGCTTCCAACACTTCTTGCTTCTGCTCAATTTTAATATCGGACTTGGTAGGATGGACATTCACGTCAATCTTAGTGGGATCAATCTCAATATTCATTACAAATACCGGATGCTTGCCTACAAACAAAAGAGAATGATACGCTTCGTAAATAGCTTTAGTGATTTCTTCATTACGCACCCATCTTCGATTTACAAACAAAGCCTGCATGGTCTTATCGTTGCGGGCATCATAAGGCTTGGAAACAAAGCCAGACACTTTCACGCCTAATTCTGGATTTTCAGATTTTACTTCTAACAAATCTTTCGCTAATTCAAAGCCATACAAAGCGGCAATGTTATCTCGCCACTCTTCCACGGAAGGAGCATGAAGGATTTCTTTCAAATCGTGAATCAATTTGATGGAAATATTAGAATTAATCAATGCATATTGCATTACTACTTCTATGATATGACGCAATTCTACTGCATCCGTTTTCATAAACTTTTTTCTAGCCGGAGTGTTGAAGAACAGGTTTTCCACTTCAATCGTCGTTCCTTTTTCTGCTGCGACGATTCCGTAATTAATAATTTGTCCTCCTTCTACCACCAAGCTGAATCCTTCCAAGGTATGTTTTTGTTTAGTAGTGATGATCAAACGAGAAACAGCGGCGATACTAGAAAGGGCTTCACCTCGGAATCCCAAAGTTTGGATGGCAAATAAATCTTCTGTACTTTTAATTTTAGAAGTAGCATGTCGGAGAACGGCTTTGTAAGCATCTTCTTCTTCCATCCCTTCACCATTATCGATAATCTTAATCAAATCTTTACCATAATTCTTAATTTCAATCAAGATTCTGGTAGCTCCCGCGTCTAAAGAATTCTCTAGCAGCTCTTTGACTACACTGGCTGGTCTTTCGATTACTTCTCCGGCGGCAATCTTGTTAATCAACTCTTCTGGAAGGACTTCTATCTTGGACATATCTATTTCAGGAGAAGAAGAAGTTTAAAAGAATTTAGGTTATAGGAAAGATAGATAATAAAAAATTATTCCTCTTCTTCATCTGATCTTTTCTGATGTTCATCTTTCTTAGGAACATCTTCCACAATTGGTTTCATGGTCGGAAATAAAATCACATCTCGAATGGATTCTACTCCCGTTAGCATGATAGCCATGCGATCGATACCGAACCCTAATCCTCCGGTAGGAGGCATACCATATTCAATGCAATTGATGAAATCTTCATCCATGGGATGAGCTTCATCCGAACCAGCTCTTAATTGCGCTGCTTGCTCTTCCAATAATTTTCGTTGTAATATCGGATCGTTCAATTCAGAATAAGCATTACATAATTCTGCTCCCAAGCAGAACGACTCAAAGCGTTCAATCAAGCGCGTATCTTCCCGATGCACTTTACACAAGGGAGTAGATTCTTTAGGATGATTGATAATATGCACCGGTTGAATCAAATGCTCTTCAGCCAGATGTTCAAATAATAACTGTACTCCTAGGCCCCAACTGAACTCACCATCAAAATCAATGTTATGTTGAGAAACTAAATCCAAAACATCTTCTTTACTCATATTCCGCGCATCGATGCCGCCGTACTTATGCAAAGCATCTAACATGCTTAATCTGGGCCAAGGAGCTTTAAAATCTAAAGTGACTTCTTGTCCTTTGTAAGTGTGCTTAACTGTAGTGGTTTCGTTGATCGCAAAACAAGCGCGTTCACACACTTGTTCCATCAATTCCATCATGGTATTATAATCAACATACGCTTGATAACATTCCAGCATGGTAAATTCAGGATTATGGGTGGTGTCAGCATCTTCGTTACGAAAATTCTTACAGATAGTAAATACTTTTTCAAATCCACCCACAATCATTCTTTTCAAGTATAATTCCGGAGAAATGGAAAGATACATCTTCATGTTCCAGGCATTAATGTGGGTGACAAAAGGTTTGGCGTTAGCTCCCCCATAAATAGGCTGTAAGGTAGGAGTTTCCATCTCCAAGAAACCTTTTTCATAAAAAAATTCTCGAATAACTTTTACCATCTTACTTCTTTTAGTGAATACTTCTCGCGATTCGGGATTAACAAATAAGTCTACGTATCTTTGTCGATATCTCAATTCTACGTCTTTCAATCCATGAAATTTCTCAGGCATAGGTAACAAGGATTTGCATAACATTTGATAACTTTTAGCTTCAACCGTAATCTCTCCAGTTTTGGTTTTGAATACAGTTCCGGTAATCCCTACAATATCTCCGATATCGCTTTTCTTAGTAAAAAGTTTATAGACTTCTTCTCCCAGATTATCTTGGCTAAGATATACTTGTAATTTCCCACTTTGGTCTAAAATGTGAGCAAAACTGGCTTTTCCCATCACCCGCTGCAGCATTAATCTTCCCGCTACAGAAACTTTCTCTTCCGCATGCTCTCCCACATTCAAATTAGCAAACTTGTTTTGAATTTGTACTGCATGATAAGTGTGTTGGAAAGAATAAGGATAAGGGTTTATCCCGGACTGCCACAGTTCATGATAGCGAGCTAATTTACTTTGATCTAATTCCAGTTTTTTAACCATAAACGATAGAGTAAGAAAGGATTTTATAAAGGTTATTGTGGTAAAGTACGTATTAAGTTTAGTCTGGTGCTGGCGTGGTCAATTGTGCTGGTCGAGCTAAGCAATTGCTAGGCACGAAATTAAGTTACCTGCTTTTACAAATAAACATAAAGTTACCTATCGAATAAACACCAACGAGAGCAGGACGAGACCAGCGACCGCCAATGCACCAGACTTAATACTCTTGGGAAGTGTCCCATTCTTACCAATACATTTAGTTAAAAATAGAAAGATTTATAAATATGTATGGGTAAGTTATCGTTATGGTAACTATAATTGAAAGGAACATTGGAAACAAGAGATATTATTACTTAGTTCATAGCTTTAGAAACAACAAAAAGATGTTTACTAAAGAGAAATATCTTGGTTCTGAAATACCGAAGAACATCGAAGAGCTAAAGAAAGCTTTTGTTCAGGAAATTTATGTCCAGGAATGGTACTCCAAATTTGAGCAGATTAGAAAGAATTATGCTGCAGAAGAGAAGAAACTACCTAAATCTGCCATAGATAAAGAAATTAATAATTTTATGATTAAGTTTACTTATGACACTAATCGTATTGAAGGCTCCACTTTAACCTTGAAAGAGACCGCTAGGTTATTGGAAGAAGGAATTGCCCCTTCCCGAAAGCCGCTTTCTGATGCTAAAGAAACAGAAGCGCACCGAGATTTATTTTATGAAATGCTAAAGTACAATAGAGACTTAAACCTACAGATTGTGCTTTACTGGAACAAACAGTTATTGAAAAGCACTAAACAGGATATCGCCGGGAAGATTAGAACACATCAAGTAGCTATCGCTGGAAGCAAGTTCCTGCCTCCTTCTCCGGTAGAAGTAGCTCCCGCTTTGGAAGAATTCTTTAGCTGGTATTCTAAGAATAAAGATAAAATCAATCCAGTAGAATTAGCGGCCTTAGTTCATCTGAAATTTGTTACTATTCATCCTTTCACAGACGGAAATGGAAGAATTTCCCGCTTGATGATGAACTTTGTACTGCATAAGAAAGGATTTCCTCTGCTGAATATTCCTTACGTAAAGAGAAGCGGTTATTATACTGCTTTAGAAAGAAGCCAGATAAAGAAGGAAGAAAGAATCTTCCTGCAATGGTTCTTTCGTCGTTATCTGGAAGAATGGAAGAGATATTGGAAGTGAATTAATTCTCTTTCAATCCTTTCTTCATCAACTTATGCGCCAGATGCAACGGTTCAGGTAGCTTATGCGGATAGCGGATAGTTTTGGTGATCAAATCCAACGCTGAACCTAAAGTAATCAAATGCCCCGGAGAAACGTACACTGGATTAGCATGTTCTCTAGTTGTAATCTCAAAACCATGAATTTCGTTATCGTAAATTATCTTTCCTTGCTCTACTTTCCCTAAATTAAGATTTCGATTTACTCCGATGGTGGGCTTGTTCAAGTTTAATCCAAAATGCGAAGCGATACCCATTCTCCGCGGATGCAAGATTCCTTCTCCCTTGACCAAAATCACATCTGGCTCTTGTTCTAATTTATTAAAAGCTTCCATCATCGCCGGCATTTCTCGATAGGCTTGAAATCCGGGTTGATACGGCAATGGGTCGTTTAAAGTATAAGTTTGTGTTTCTAAAATCTTTAGAGAAGGATATTCGCACACAACTACGCAAGCTAAGAGTTTATTTTTATCAATGGGAAGAGTATCAATTCCAGCAATAGTTTTTATCTTATCGAAGCCGTCGCGGAGAACTATCTTTGGTGCTAATCTTGATTGTTCTCGGCGTAGTTCGAAAGTGTCCATGATTCACCGATCTTAAAATGTATTCTATCACCACTTTGATACTTAACTATTTAATAAAATAAATAAAATTACTTTTCTGGAGCAGGTCTTCCGATTCTTGTATCAATGCCTTCCATCATATATTCCATAGCAGCATTTCTCTTTAAGGAAGTGGTTAATTCATTAAACTCAATTTGACTGATTGGAGTAGGATTAGGTTTTCCAGCACAATATTTCTCGTTTCCCTCTCCCGGAGCATATAAGCAACCTACTCCGGATAGACCCGGTCCGACATTAAACGATCTAGCGTCAATATATGGCTTAAAGCTTCCATCGTCATTGCGCCCAAACCATAATTGTTTAGTTCCGGTAGCATAAGGCAAAATAAAAGCGGTCTTAATTGATTCTTCCATACTTTCTCGAGGCAATTGAGGTACAGGTTTTCCAGCACAACCCACGGCCATCGCCGCCGCAGCCAATAACGCGCATAGTGTTTTTCTCATTTTATTTTCCCCCTTCCTGTTTCTGAGCTCTAAATTCATCTAATTTTAAAAAGTAAGATAAATCTCTTCCCGCCCGAATATATTGTTTAATTCTAAACTCAGTATCGGAAGATATTGGAACTCTATCAGTGGTGTAAGCACAAGATTCTTCCTTACCGGGAGGAAAATAACAAGCTCCAGCAAAAGCAAAAAAGTGAGTCATAGCATCTTCGGCATTAAAATTAACCCGATAATCGACATCTGAAATACGAACGATTTCTACAGAATCAAACCCTTCTTTAGGAAGTTGAGGTGGTTGAGGTGCTTCTTTCGGTCCGCATCCCACAGTTAAAGCCGCTATGGCCATTAAAGTACATAATGTTTTTCTCATATTTAATTTACCCCGTTTTTAATTATAATAAGACATAAAGAGAAACACCCATTTATAAATCTTTCCGTTAATAACAACTATAGAGTAGCTACATAACCAAAACCCTTCCAGAAAAGCATTTATATACTAAAGAAGACTTCTTCCCTAGAGAGGTAAAAGATAGATGGTCATACGTGAACAGGATAGGCATTTCTTATGGTCACTTACTGCTGCCCTAGGAGTAATTTTAGTTTGGAAAGGTTTATGGGAAGGATGGTATGAAATTCCGGTTATCGGAAATGAGTGGGTAGCCTTATTCCTGGGTTTTACTTTGCTCACTTTTTCAGGAGTCATCTTTAAAGAGTTTGATCCTTTAGGCAGTTTAGACAAATCTGTAAACCGAATTGCTCATTTTATCCATGGTCATCCCAAGAAGAATTTGTTTGAAATAAAGTATCATGATAAAATTCTCAAAAAGGATGTAATGGTAAGAGCGGAACGGATCAAGCATGTGGAACGAGGAAGTTTGGTAATAGAACATGAAAAAGGGGGACAAGAAGTATTCATTCCTCTTCATCGCATGAGAGAAGTAAATTTTAAAGGAGAACCTTATTGGAGGTTTTAAGATGATTAGTTTTTCTAAAGAAGCATTGAGACATTATCTTTTTGCGGTTATTGGAGTGATAGGAATAGTATTATTTTGGGCCGGTTTGTGGGACGGAATAGGATATTTGTGGCTGCTTAAAAACCCCTTAGTGAGTTTAGCAACAGGACTGATCATCTTAGCTTCTTCCGGATTACTGCTGAAGGAATTTGATCCACTTAAAGAAGAAGAACAAAAAATCCATACAGAGATGCTTAAGATTCATCATCATCCTCAAAAGCATGAGTTTAATATCAAGTTTCACGACCGTTTTAAGAGCAAAGATATATTACATGAAGCTAAAAATTTAAAAGATATTGAAAAAGGATTCCTTGTGTTTGTAGAAAAAGAAGGAAAAGAATTGTTCGTTCCCATTCATCGCGTAAAAGAAATTTTACACAAAGGAAAATCTTACTGGAAACATGGTTAATCACAAACATAAAAAAAAGGGAGTTACTCCTTTAATGATTACTCTATTGCTAATTTCTTTTGCTGTAGCCGTAGGTGTAGTGATTATGAATTTAGGTGCAGCAGAAGTGGAAGAGGCAGCAGAATGTCCGGTTAGTATAGGATTAAAGTTAGCGATAATTTCCGGCCAGGAGCAGATTTGTTACGATTCCGCTAAGAAAGATATTGCTTTTACTCTCGAGAACGGAGTGAACATCAAAGTGGAAGGATTGATTTTTAGTGCTATCGGCAAAACCAAAGCGGAATCTTTTGAATTGAATGAAGCTAAGCTGATAAAAGTAGGCAATTATCTCGGCCATGTAACTTACGATACTGCGGTGAGCGGAGAAATTCAGCAGATCAAGATTACTCCTAAAATTGTTCTTTATGATACTGAACAGATTTGTACCGAGCAGGCACTAGTGGTTGAAGGAATTAGAAATTGTTAAGCTTTACCCAAACCTTTTTAACTTCTGAAACAATTACTAGAAAATATGGTGTATTAAGTTGGCCGCGTGCTCGACCTGCTTCCGCCAATAAATGAAGATTAAAGCAGGACTTAATTTACAATTAAAACATAGATCCTCTCGCACGCACTAATTGGCCAACAACTTAATACACAAAGAAAACATGCCAATAGAAATTGATTTGAATAAATCCGTGGACGAGAATGCTGGCAACTACTTTGACTTAGCTAAAAAAGCCAAGAAGAAGATTGAAGGAGCCAAAAGAGCGCTAGAAGATACTAAAAAGAAGCTGGAAGAGCTACAAAAGAAGGAACATCAGTTTATGGAAGAAGAGCAGAAACGTCAAGCTAAGAAGGAAATCAAACGAGAATGGTACGAAAAATTCCATTGGTTCTTCTCTTCAGAAGGATTCTTGTGTATCGGAGGAAAGGATTCCACTTCCAACGAAATTATCATCAAGAAACATCTTGAGCCGACAGACTTAGTGTTTCACACTGAACTGCCCGGTTCACCGTTCTTCTTAATCAAAGAAGGACAGAAGTGCGGAGAAACTACTAAAGAAGAAACGGCTCAGGCTACGGCAGTATACAGCAAATCTTGGAAAGCTAAGCACACTCAAGGAGATGTATTTTATATTCTTCCAGAACAGGTAACTAAGGAAGCTAAATCGGGAGAGTTTATTGCTAAAGGCGCATTCATGATTTATGGTAAAAGAACCGTGATGCATCCTAAAGTAGAAATGGCTATTGGAGTAGTGGAAGGTAAAACTATTGGCGGAGCAGTTAATGCGGTTAAATCGCAGACTGATAATTGGGTGGTTATAATTCCGGGAGATTTAAAGAAATCAGATTTAGCTAAAAGAATTAAATTTAAGTTGAAAGGCGGAGATTTGGATGATATTGTGACTTTCCTTCCAGCCGGAGAAGGAGAGATTAAGAAGTGAATCCAATGATTTACTATTTAGATACTTGCATCTGGTTGAATTTATTTAAAAGAGAAGGTGATGACACTAAAGGAATTCCTTATTGGAAATTGGCAGAAAAGTTAATCCAACAACTAAATGCAAACGGTGAAACTATTATTGTTTCTACTATCGTACTGAAAGAATTAACTTTCAAAATGGAAGATAAATTTGAATTAGCAAAAACCTTCTTCAAAAAGACAAAATCAATTCAAATTATAAAAACCCTTCCGGAAGATTATAACTCCGCTCGAGAGATGGAAGATTATCATGGATTACTTAGCTTTTACGATTATCTCCACGTAACTATTGCCAAAAGAGTTGGTGCCAAATTAGTAACGAGAGATAACGATTTAATTTTATTCGCAAAAGATAAAATCGTTGTACTTAAGCCGGAAGAATTAATCAGCTAATTTATTAATTTCTTCTAAGTTAAACTTTTGCAGAGACAATTTCTTTCTCAGTTCCTTGATTTCCTTAACTGAGTCTCCCTTATTAGGAATCATTCCAATGAGTTGGTCTAACACTAATCTTCTAACTGCATCTCGAATTACATCGGAACGATTAGCGTAAATTCCTGTATTCACTAGTTCATCAACTCTTTTTACCAAACCATGGCTCAATCGTATTTGTACTGTATCCATTACCATTGTAATGTAATTGTAATGCGAGATATATATAAATCTTTCGTGAGTTTTCGGAAGAAATTATTTTGTTCCAGCCAGATAAGGAAAGATTAAGAAGGGGTAACTTCTTTCCAAAAGTATTGAGCAGGAATGGTTTCTAATCGATATCCGGCGGCAGCTAATAAAGGTAACTTTGAATCGTGAACGGTAGAACTAGGAGTATGAACGGCATGATTGCTTTGAATCGGATCCAGACGAACGTCATTATAACTTCCAAAAGTTAAAAATCTAATTTCCGAACCCCAGCAATGAATTACTCCATTATCGCCGGGAACCATCACGGAAAATTTTCCATCAATCGTCCCTTCGTAAACCATTTTAGTGTAACCACAAGGTTCACCAATATTCACCCTAATTATGTCTCCCGCAACGAGAAAATCTAAGTCGTCTTCATCCTTAACCGGTTTAAATCTGGACTTGTCTATAATTAAGATAAAAAAGTAACGTATTTATAATAATTAATGTATTAGAATAGTTATTTCTCCCACTCTTTCTGCATCAATAAAGCATCTCCTTCGATGTTAGGAGATTCAGAAATCACTACTCCTTTAATCTTAAACTCCTTCCAGGCCTTAATCAGATCAGTATAATTTAAATCCGACTCCTGCAAATTAAGATGATTTCTTTCTCCCTTAGCAGTATAATTAATTCCAGAAACATGAATATGCATGTTGTTTAAGGCTTCTCTTCCTTTAGCTTTCTCTACTTCTACCAGCATCTGTCGGAATTCTTCATAAGTATTATTCTTTCCCCCCGTACGCGCATGGAGATGCGAGAAATCGATGCAAGGTAAGACTTGTTCTAACTCTTGTGATAAACGCAAAATTTCTTTCAGATCTCCCCACTGGGTGGGCTTACCAGTAGTTTCCGGACGAATCCAAATCTGGTGTCCAGCATCCTGCAATTGGCGGATGACTTCTTTTAAAGAATCCTTAACTCTTTCGTAAACTTTTTCTTTATCCTGATTTAGATAATACGCAGCATGAAAAGTCAGGCTTTCTGCTCCGCACAGAGAAGCAATCTTGGCAGCATGAGCAATGCGTTGCATACTGGCTAGAACTGTTTCTTTTTCTGCGGCATTGAGGTTGATGAAATATTGACCATGGCAAGTCAGAGCGACGTCATGTTTTTTAGCCGCTTCTTTTACCGCTGCCGTAGCGCTTTCTTTGATGAAAACTTGACGCACAAACTCTATTTCCATTGCCTCTAATCTTAATTTACGTACTTGAGCGATTCCGTTAAGGGTATTGCGGTCAAAAGTAGAAAGAGGCGGTCCAGCAGTGCCAAAACGCAATTTGTCCATGAACCAAGGAAATTTACGAAATATAAAAGATTATCTCTGTTCTAAACTACTTCTAAAAAGCTTTATATACCTAAAAACATTACTTTAGATTATGCCCTACAAAGAAGTGGATGCCGAACCGGTCCTGAGCAGACCGATGAGAGTTAAGTATAAAGATGTGTTTGAACTCAAAGCATTCTATGAGGCTATGCATGAATGGTTGATGCATTACGGCTGGACGGATGTAGATGATAAAGCTGACCACTGGGAAACGGCATACATAGAAAGGATCGACCGCAATGGAAATAGAGAAATTCATTTTAATTGGAGAACTTTTAAGCCAGCAGAGGGAGGACCATTTAATTATTATTTAGATCTTAACTTTCATGTCTTAGGATTGAGTAACGTTGAAGTTGTAAAAGATGGCATCAAATTAAAGGTGCAGAAAGGAGAGATAGAAATGCATTATCAAGCTTTAGTTGAAAAGACTTATGAAAAAGATCTTAAGAAGAACAAATTAATCAGCCCTTTTTTAAATCTATTTAACAAGCGAGTCTACCGTCAAGAATATGAAGAAAGAAAGAAGGAATTGTACCAAGAGTTGTATATGATGCAGAATTTCATTAAACAATGGTTCAAATTGAAGAGATACTTGCCATATGAAGAGAGCAAAACTCTCTTTATTTCCCAGGCTTGGCCCAGTCATCTGAAGGAATAAAGTCTTCAGTAGAGAAATACTTAAATTCAAGCTTCTTATTTTTTGCTTATGCTTTACACAAAGTGTATTTTCTTACCGGTAGAAAGAAGCGATGGCACTAGGATTTCGGTGATGAGTCGGCATACGCTGGAGGATGGAGTTACTCCCGATCATCGAATAGCACCTACACTGTATAAAGAATGGAGGAAAGAATTTGCTCCTCCCGACACGTTGGTGGGAGATTATTACAAGCGCGGACTTCCTTGGCCAGAATTCGAAAAAAGATACTTGGCTCATCTCCGAACTCCAGAAGTGGGTATTAAAGTGATATCTTTAGCCAAGAGAGCAGCTGTAGAAGATATAACTCTTCTTTGCGCGGAAGAGACACCTGAACACTGCCATCGCCGATTGTTAGCAGAAGAATGCCAAAGATATGAAACGAGATTGAAAGTTCAGCATAGATAATTATCTTAGAAAGCTTAATAAATTAAATTCTAAATAACCTTCTTTAATGCTCCTGTAGCACAGTAGGTCAATTATGGTTGACGGCCATAGTACGCTTCGCTTTGCTCAGCAGCACAAACTAGTGCCCCTGTAGCACAGTAGCTACTGCGACTGACTTGTATTAACCAAAAGCAATCAGTAGATCGAGAGTGCAAATCTCTCCAGGGGCTTAATATCTTTTCACACTTCTCGGTTGATTAGTAATCCTGGGTTTCAGTCTCTCGGGAATCACTGGTTTACTCTCACCCACAAAGAAACAGTTCTTGCATAAATGACCGGTTCCTTTACCCGTCCAGATAGTACTGCCAAATTTGCTGGCGGTATAAACTTTCTTACAATTATAACATCTAAAGAATCCATCTGGTACTCCTTGGACTAAACTTATAACTTCTTCATCTTTCTCTTGTTTATTCTTGCCTAAAAGCGTTTTTAACATTGAATATCATCTCTTATCGCCAGCTTATATTAGTAGTAATATAAAGCTTTCTGTATCTCATTTCAAGTAGAAAATGCCACCAGCTTCTCGCTCCTCACTTTGAACTTTCATGGTGCTCATCCCCGTAAGGGACAACCCCCTTTCGCACTGGAAATATAATCACCAAGAGCTCGACCTGATGCTGGTGACATAATTTTCTACCAACCCACCCCATACCCGAAAAGTTTAAAAAGAACCCTACCAATTCCTTCTTAAAAGAATGATGGGTGTGAAATTATTCTACGTGAGGATTAAACCATGGAAGAGCAATTAAAAACCGGAACAACTACGATAGGAATGGTCTGTAAAGATGGGATTGTCTTAGCTGCAGATAAGAGAGCCACTGCCGGCAATATGATTGTCGATAAGCGTGCCGAAAAAGTGCATATTCTCACTGAAGATATGGCTGCTACTATCGCTGGAAACGTTTCCGACGCCCAATTGATTATCAAATTAATCAAAGCAGAATTAAGATTAAAAGAAGTTAGGACAGGTAAAAGACCTACGGTAAAAGAAGCCGCTAACTTATTGGGCGGGCTACTTTATACTAATATTCGTCAGATGAGTATGATGCCCGGTATCGCTCATTTTCTGTTAGGAGGAAGAGACGTTAGCGGAGTATATTTGTACGATTTATTTCCCGATGGCAGCGTCACCAAAATAAGAGATTATGTCTCTTCCGGTTCAGGTTCGGTGTTTGCTTTAGGAGTGTTAGAAACCCAGTACAAACCAGACATGAGTACCGCTGATGGGATAAAATTGGCTATAAGATGCGTTAACACTGCTCTTCAACGCGACAGCTGTTCCGGTAACGGAATCGATGTAGTCGTAGTCACAGAGAAAGAAGTCAAGAAAGTATTTCAGAAAGAATTAGAGTATAGTCTTTAGTTCTGAGTATACTTTGCTTCTTAGAATCGTTTAGTAAATTGTAAAATAAATTAATATCAAAAAAATATACCTAAGAGGGGTTTTTGAAGCATGCCCGACATTTTAAAAGAAGTTATAAAAACATTGCCAGAGAATAAAATATCTGACGCGGCCTTCGAAGGGGCCAATATTGTACTCTACACCAAAGACAAGAAGTATTTCTTGGATAATGAAGGAACGATTAAAGCGGCAGTGCAACAGTTCAAGAAAAGAATTGAGTTAAGACCGGATCCGTCCTTATGTATGGAAATAGAAAAGGCGGAAAAGGAAATCAAAAAAATCCTACCGGAAGAAGCCGGAGCGCAAGAATTTATCTTCGATGCTCCCCGTTCTCAAGTAATTATTCATGCGGATAAGCCCGGAGCAATTATCGGTAAGGAAAGTGAATTTATTAAAGATATTCGTAGTAAGACCATGTGGGTGCCTTTGATTAAAAGAATTCCTCCCATCCGCTCCAAATTGATAGAAAGTATCCGCGCGGTATTGTACGAAAATGCCGATCAGCGTAAAAAATTCTTAGATCGGACCGGACACCGTATTTACGACGGCTGGCTGAGAGAAAAGAAACACGAATGGGTCAGACTTTCTTTCTTAGGTGCAGGAAGACAAGTTGGAAGAAGTTGTCTATTGTTGCAAACTCCGGAATCTAGAATATTGATGGATTGCGGTATTGATGCTAGTGAAGATGGACCGGAAGCTTATCCCTATTTAGATGCTCCAGAACTAAACATCAGTGAGTTAGATGCCGTAATTGTTTCTCATTCACATTTAGATCATTGCGGTTTGATTCCTTACTTGTTCAAATATGGATATAAAGGACCGGTATATTGTACTCTTCCCACCCGAGACGTGATGTCTTTACTGCAGTTGGATATGGTAAAAATCCAAAGAAGTGAAGGAAAAGATCCTCTTTACGATACGGAAGAGATTAGGGATATGGTTTTACATACTATCTGTCCAGAATATGATGAGGTTACAGACATTACTCCCGATGTAAGATTAACATTTTACAATGCCGGCCATGTTTTAGGCAGTTCTATCATTCACTTGAACATTGGCAACGGACTGCACAATCTGATTTATACTGGAGATTTAAAATATGCGAGAACTAACGTTTTAGAGCCAGCCAATACTCAATTTCCTCGATGTGAAACCCTAATCATAGAATCTACTTACGGTGGAAAGGATAATATCATGTCCGAACAGGAAGCTGATGATTATATGATTAAAGTGATTCAAGAAACTTTTGCCCGCGGCGGAAAAGTATTGATGCCGGTATTAGGTTCAGGAAGAGCGCAAGAAGTGATGATCATTGTGGAAAGATTGATGCGCGAGGGTAAAATTCCCAACGCTCCAGTATACTTGGATGGATTATTATGGGACGTTACCGCTATTCATACCGCTTATCCAGAATATCTCAACCGCAACATCCGCCAAGAGATTTTTCATAAAGAGAATAATCCTTTCTTATCTCCTATTTTTAAAAGAGTAGGATCGCCTAAAGAGCGCAAGCAGATTATGCTGGAAGAAGGACCTTGCTTGATTTTAGCCACTTCCGGTATGCTTACCGGCGGACCGAGTGTAGAATACTTGAAAGGATTGGCGGAAGGCAGCAAGCATTCTTTGATTTTCTCCTGTTACCAACCCCCCGGGAGTATGGGTTATCGTGTAAAAAATGGAGAATCTGAATTAATGGTACGAGAAGAAGGGAAAAATCATCTCTTAAAGATAAATTTGCAGGTGCATAAAGTAGAAATTACTAACCACAGCGACCGCAAGCAGTTGATGAACTTTGTCAAACGCTGTAATCCTCAGCCCCGAAAAGTGATTGTACTGCACGGAGAGTCCAGCAGATGTTTGGACTTTGCCAGCTCGATCCACAAGCAGTATCGGATTGAGAGTATCGCTCCCAAGAATCTAGAAGTGGTCAGGATTAGGTAAGGTTTCTAAATATTTTTAAATCTTTATTTTAACTTAAGTGTACAACTCCTCAAAAATTCACTACTTTTTAGTAATATTTATAAATAGATCCACTTTCCAGAGAGTTAAGTAGTATTAAATACAGAAAATGATTAATAGGAGGAGAATAAAATGACAGGACTTACTTCAAGATTGTTTGGTGAAAAAAGACCAGAATACACCGCTGAACAAAAATTAGATATTGTTAATCAAGTTTTTAATGGAGAAACTCCAAATTATATGTGGTTTGACGGTGGTAAATTGAAGAGTTTATCCACCGATCAAGTAAGAACAATTCAGGAGCAAACGGGTGTAGAGTTATCTTTTGGGAATATCGAATTACATGGTTCTGAATATGTAAAAGGAACGGGTATTAGAGTAAGAGGAGCTGCAAAAACAATTGCTTCTTTAAATTTAGGGGATAGAACAGCAGCTTTATACCTAGTTCACTCAGAAAATCCTTTTGGAAAAATGGATAAAAGAGTTAATTTCGTTGAGGGATTTGCTGCTGCTCCAGTTGATAAGAAAGATTATGTTGAAGCTCAAGGTTTGAGATACGAACTTGAAGGGAAAATGTTAATTTAGTATTTTTATTTTTTATTTATTTCTTGGCTTGCAACTGCGTCTTTAAGGCCTTCTGCTTCGCTAGAATACTATGCAGTTCATTAATATCATTTCCGCACAATTCCTGCGCTTCTACCACCGTCAAAGTGAAATAAAGCCCTTTAGCATTGGGATGGGTTAGTAGTTTACTGCTTTGACCATTAGTTAAAGTAAGGATTTCCTTGCTCAAGATTCTTCCCGGCTGATTCTTAACAATTTCTATCGGCACCATCACCGGCTCTTCCAAACAATGATCAGGAGCAGCTAAGATGCTCCATTCTAATGCTCCTGCACCAGTATAACTGCCTTCGCTAGGCTTTACAGTATATTTCTCTCCATCGCTAGTGAGAATGTCTACCACATAAAAATTGCATACTTTAGCACAACCGTCTAAAGGTTGAGAATATAAAGAAGTAAGTGTACCGCACTTCCCGTTGATGCACTGTCCAGAAGCGCATTGGTTGTAGTTAGTGCAGCGCTGCTCGGTTTCTTTTTTTTCTACCGATTTCTGTACTTCATTCATCTCTTCCGTATCTAAAAAATCACATTTAGTATTATTATTGGTATCTAAACAACAGCCGCTCTGGTCCGGATTAAGAATGTGAGGAAGAGTACACTGCACGGTATAAGTCACTTCTCCACTAGTAGCGTTCTTGCTTCCGTCAATCAGCTTATCATAATAAATAGCTTTTCCTACTGTACTATTTAATATAAAAAATACTCCTAACAACAGAACTAAACCAAATCCCACTAAAACCAAAGGCTTAGCTGGAGAAGAGGAAGAGAAATTAAAAAGCGATGAGTTGGAAGAAGTTCTACTTGAAGAGATCGGTTTTTTCTGATTAGAAAAAGAAGATGCTCTTTTAACACCGGGATTTTGCATTAACTTATTTTGAAAATTATTTGGAGAACTATTTTGTGAATTTAATATTTGCTGGTAAGTAGAGTCAATCTCTTCTTTCAGCCACCCTTCTTCCATTAATTTATGTTTAATATGAACATATCTTCTACCTAAACGAAGATTTTCGTGGATATAATCACCTATTTCCGAATTGTCTATTTTCTTTTCCATCTCTCTTTTAAGGAAAGGTATTTTTACGCGTTTATATAGTTTATCCTATTTTAAAGTACAAACCATAGAACCAAATTAAACTTTTAATCCAAGAACTGCTTCCTAACCTGAGAAGACCAATATCCTTTTAATTCGTCAAAAATACTAATACTTTCAGTAATATGATTAGTAATTTCAGTGATATTCTTCTCTCCTTGCAACTGGTTTTCCACTGTTTTTAGTTCGTCCACTAGACGGCGGATAGAAGCAGTAATATTACGAGAATATTCTTGAAAAGAAGGATTCTGTAAAGGAACGGCTTCCACTCGAACCGCTTCTTTATCTAAGCGCATTCTTCCTTCCATCATTTTAGCATGAAAGTTACGGAAATCGGAAAAAGTAGCCCGAACCCATTTCTTCTGCTGTCCACGAACTAATTCCGGACGTAGTTCACTATCCACATAAGATAAAGTGCCACTGACTCTCTCCCAAAGCATATCTTTATTCTCTTTAAGTTCTGCCTGGATTACCGGCTCAGAAACCGGCTCCTCTGTTCCGAATAATCTGCTGAAAAATCCCATAAGAACTTCCAGCCCTCACTGTTTTAAATAGTTTTTGGTGATGGAGGATATAAAAGAGAAACAACCTAAAGTTTTATAAAAACAATAAATTAAACTATACATTATTATTGTGCCGACATCGCATAATCCGGTAGTGCGTCAGTCTTGAAGCTTACCTGAGATAACTGATCCCTTTGGGATTCCCGGTTCAAAACGGTTTAAAAATCATGAAAGTCCGGGTGTCGGCGCTTTTATTCAATTGTGGCGCTGCTAAGCAGGTTGATAGTCTACGATTCTATATTTCAACTTATAAAGCCTTACTACTTTGAATATCTAAATTTAGAACCATTCTGGCAAGTAATCAACTTTAATCTCATCAGTAATGATATGTAAATCTACTTTTTTAATAACCATGGGAAATTTAATCCTAAGATCTTTCGCAAGTTGATATATCTCTTCAACAGTATCTGCTTCAACTTCCAGTTCAATCTCCCAGTTGCCTACTGAGGTCATAAGATTAACCACATATTTATTATTTTTGCAGTATTCGAGAACTCTCTTGTATTGATTGTCAGAATGATCTTGAAACGAAATGTCCACTTTAAAATACTGAACACCCAACTTCTCTTGATCAACAATAGTAATGTATCCTTGGATAATTCCCCGCTTTTCTAGATCTTTGATCTTAGACATCACTGTTTTCACATTCAGGTTCAGTTTTCTCGAAAGTTCTGCAACTCCATAACGGGCATCGTTGCGGATGAGCCTAATTATTTCTTTTTGGTGCTTGTCTATTTTCTCAGATTCTAATATTCCACCATAAAAAAGCCCTGGACGAGATCTGGTTTTGGCATTGATAAGATAATCACGAGTGTAAATGAGTGCTCCTTCGAGCATAGAGACATTGTAGTCTTGAATAAATTGACCATACGGCTTAAAAATAACATCCCTTTTTAATTTAGAGAACTCTAAGATATTATGGCAAAATATGCCTACCATTAAATCCCAAGTTCCAACACTTTTTGCCATCCAAGTTATGTAAGGACTATTTTTGAACTCCTCGATTATTTTCTCTTCTTGCTCTTTTGTCACTCCCTGAAAGCGCATGTATATCTTGTACACAAACATCCCCAACCTAGCCTGAGAAAAAACAGGAATATATTTCTTAATCACCCCCATTTTTTCTAATTTGGTAACATGATACGCAACAACTTCTTTTTTCGAATTGATCTTCTTCGCAAGTTCAGAATAGCTTAATCTAGAGTTGTTTCCAAGTTCTCGCACCACTTTGTGATCGATAGTGCCTATTTTTGTTTTATCTTCATTTTCTTCCATTAGGCTTCCTCTATTTTGGAGGTATGTACTAAGATATAATCTTGTTGGTTATAATTTTGAACATAAAGTTAATTCTATATATAAATATTACCATTATGTTTAGATTTACCTTATAAAAACTTATTAGATCGGATGTTATCTAAGAATAGGTAAAACATGAAAATAACCCGTGCTCTTGATGAATTAGGAGATTTGTTAGGAAAAGTAGAAATTGATACACTCCAGATTACCAGTAATTGTCCAAGAAGATGTGAGCATTGTAGCCAGAATCCAGGTACGCGTTTGCTAAAAATTTCAGTAGAACAATTTGAAGCTAACGTAGATGAGATAATCAAGATAAAAGAAAAGGGCAATGATCTTCTAACTAATTATGTATTAACATCCGCAGATTCTGAACCATTTCTTCATCCGGATTTAGCTAGATTGGTAGAACTATTTCATGATAAAACAGGAAAGAGATTTTATTTACTTACCTCTGGTTGGTATGATTATCCCACATTTCAACAAAACGCGGATTGGATTGCAAGTCATCCAGAATATGTTGAAAGAGTAGCATTGACGGTGAGTCATTTACCTACTAATCCTTCCTCTATTTATGATTGTGCTCGTTTGCAAAGTAATGTTATAAAAACTTTTAAAGAAATGTCAGAAGATAAATTTTTGATTTCACCTCAATACAATGAAGAAGTTGACAAATATCATATTCATTCAAGAAAGCACGTCGAAGATTTATTAAATAATATTCTACGAGAAGCTGGACTGACCAAAGAACAGTTTCAGGGGAGAATTCATTATAGACCCATCATCGGTTTAGGAAGAGCAGTAGAAAAATTGGGTGTTCAGAAAAGTGAAGTGTATAGAATTGAAGCAGAGATACCTGCGCCAGTTATTTCAGAAAGGGAATCTAAGAGACCATACTCCGGATTAATCGACATGGTAGGGGATCTGTTAGTGTTAGAAGCACCACGAGCAATATTAAATAGAGAATTAAAGGAGTATCAATCTGCAAGTATACCTACACTTAGCCAAAGCTCCATTTAGATTGTGTTAAAATTTGCTAAACTCCCTTGTACCATACCCTTGGTTTGGGAATATTGTATCGATGCCTTTATCTATTCTTTCAAAAGTCTTATATAACCCCACCATCTAATCTTTCTTATGATTATCACTGAAATCCTTTCCTGGATCGGACAATTAGCAATAGCCGCCATTCATTCCCTCGGATATGGCGGAATTCTAGTGATGATGGCCCTGGAAAGCATGGTTTTTCCTCTTCCTTCGGAATTGGTGATGCCTTTTGCTGGATTTTTATGCGTGCAGGGAACCTTTAAATTCTGGCTAGTAGTTTTGTTCAGTTCTTTAGGTAGTATTATCGGCTCATTACTTTCTTATTATATGGGCTATTATGGGGGTAAAAAAGTAATCAATAAATGGGGAAAATATTTGTTGTTAGACGAAGAAGATTTACAAAAAACTGAGCATTGGTTTGAAAAGAAAGGAGAGATCACCATTTTCATCAGCCGTTTCATTCCGGTAGTTAGACATCTTATTTCTATTCCTGCCGGGATTGGCAAGATGAATTTGAAGAAGTTTTGTATTTATACTCTCGTTGGGGCTACTTTGTGGAACACTTTCCTTGCTTATTTGGGACTGAAGTTGGGAGAAAATTGGGCCACGGTTAGACAGTATTCTGAACAGATCTCTCTGCCGATAGCAGCAATTATTGTTTTAGTCGGTGCTTATTTTGTCTATCGACACATTAAGCATCATAAGAATAAACACCCTAAAGATAATCCCAACTAAAAACAATTAAACTTTCTTCCGAAAAGGAGATTTATTTCTAACTTTTTGCAATTTAATTTTAACTTTATCTCTTTGATTACGTGCTTTATCCCTAAATTTTATAGATTCAGCATGGGCATTTTCTCGCAGTCGATGTGTTTTTTCTCGAGTGATGCGATACATTTTAGTGGTTCCCTTTTTAATGGATTCTTGATAAAATTTATAGTTAGCATAACGTTTGATTTTTTCAACGTATTCCTTCCCGATCCACCATGCTCCTATGATCAATACGACCCAGCTAAGTAAATAGAAAAAAACATCAACCCAGAACCATAAAGGATTGTTAAGATAAACAAACATCAGGATTTTTGTTATTATTCCAGTAATTACACTTAATATGACCAAGGCTACACCAAGATAGAATTTCCAAGAATATTCTTTTTTTAGTAGGGGATCTTTTTCTAACATCTAAACTAGACAAACAAAATCAGGTTAAAAAGCTTTCGCAAACAAACTAAATCAAATCGTGGATAGAAACATTTCCTTCAATAACTTCATCACTCTTGCTGCAATAGGGACAAACCGGCACTCGGCCTTTAAATTTGTATTTGCAGCGGCCGCAGAATAAGTCTCTTTTAGTGGATCTAGAATTTTTAAAGCAGCTATAACACTCATAACGACCTTCCTTATCGGTAGTTTGGACCAGATAAGTCTCATTCTTGTCCACCGCTTTCCCACATTTAAAGCAGTTTACTTTAGTTTTCAACATAAACATAGGCTTTTGGAAAGAGGGGGAGTTTAAAAAATCTTCGCTTGTCGAGTGGTATATTCAACACCAATTACCACTACTATAAAACAAATTTTATATACTCTAATCTATTTGTTCTAAACTATGTATAAAAAAGAGCATGGGCATAAGATCAAAAAGGCTGTAGAAATTCTTTGTATTTTAATCACTATTGCCATAGCCTATTATTTTATAGTTAATTCTCATGGAGTGCAGAAATACTTAAATGACCCTCAGCAGATCAAAAATTTTGCCTTAGGATTTGGAGCCATCGCCCCACTTTTCTTGATTTTCTTACAAGCAATTCAGAATATACTTCCCTTACTACCACATGAAGTTACCGCGGTAGCGGCAGGATTTATCTTTGGACCAATATTAGGAGCAATTTATACTTTGATTGGGGCTTTCTTGGGTTCAGCGGTAGTATTTGAATTAGCCCGAAAGTATGGTAAATCTTTAGCAGAACACTTGTTTAATAAAAAGGAAATGGTTCATTTTCATCTATTCTTTAAACAAAACAAGGTTTGGACCATTTTTATTGCTCGAATGGTTCCACTGTTTCCCAATGATTTAGTTAGTTTTGCGGCTGGACTAACCGACATCAAGTTTTTCTGGTTTAATATCGCTTCCACGGCCGGATTTGTTTTTGAGGTAGCGATCTTAACTTATTTTGGTTCAGAATTGTCCACCGGACTAACTGCTACTCCTATTATTATTATCTCTGTATTTGTTATTAGTTCAATTTTAATCGGAATATTCAAACACCAAATTAAGAAAATGTTAATTAAAGACGTCCATAATTTAGAGAAAGGCGGGCGCTGGATAGAAAAAGAATTCAAGAAGATTTAAGAATATAGTAAAAGATGAACAGTTATGAAAGAAATTTTAAAGAAAATTAAACCTGGTACGGAAGAGAGAAAGAAGTTTGAGTCTGTTACTAAGCTATTTCTTAAAAAATTAAACTCTACTCTGAAAGATGCCGCCGGAATCATTGGGGGCAGCGGAGCTAAAGATACTTGGCTTTCGGGTAATCATGATGTAGACATCTTTGTCCAGTTCAATTACGAAAAGTTCAGTTCCAAATCGGAGCAGCTTTCTGACCTGCTGGAGAAAGCGTTAAAAAAAACCTTTCCTTCATCAAAAATAGAAAGATTGCATGGCAGCAGAGATTATTTCCAGCTGCGTTTTGAAGAGATTGATTTTGAAGTTATCCCTATCTTAAAGGTAAAAAAAGCTGCTGACGCCAAGAATATTACTGATTTGTCTCCGCTACATTCTATTTGGATCAATGTCCATACCGGCAAACTTAAAGATGACATTCGCTTGACTAAACAATTCTGTAAATCTAATCGAGTTTATGGAGCAGAATCTTACATCGGCGGATTTAGCGGTTATGTGTTAGAAATATTAGTGGCTTATTATGGTTCGTTCCAGAAGTTGTTGCAAGCTACGCAGAAGTGGAAAGAGAAAGAAGTAATCGATCCGGAGAATTATTATCCTAAAAAAGATGCTTTATTCCATTTGAATTCTTCCAAACAGCAATCTCCCTTGATCTTAATTGATCCGACGGACAAGAACCGGAACGTAGCTGCCGCTTTGTCCCTAGAAAAGTTTCTGGAATTCAAAAGAGTGACTAAAGAATATTTGACTAAGCCCAGTGAAAGATTCTTTCAAAAGGAAGTGATCATCAAAGAACATTTGGAACAGGAATCTCAGAAGAATAAATTGAAACTAGTTTTTTTAGACGTTCAACCCTTGCTGGGAAAAGAGGACGTAGTGGGAGCACAATTAGTCAAAGGGTTTGAGTTTATTAAGAAAGAATTGCAGAAGTTCGGGGTTAGAAAAAGTGCTTGGGAATGGGACAAAAAGCAAAAAGCAGTATTTTATTTTATGCTGGAGAAAGAGAGGTTACCAGATTTTGAAGTTAGAATGGGACCTCCTTTAACATTGAAAGAGCATGTGGCTCATTTTAAGAAAGAGCATAAAAATACTTTTGAAGAAAAAGGGAAGGTTTACGCTAAGATTAAAGTGGAGCATCCGTGGTTGAAGGATTTCCTAGAGAATTTGGTTAAAGAGAAGTATTTGAAAGAAAAAGTAAAAAAAATAATTTAGCAATGAGGATTAATTTCTTTCCAGTATTTTCCTTCAATATAAAATACAAAAGAAAAAATTAAAAATCTTTTCTTAGGAATCCGCCAACATTGTATCCAAACTGCAGCTTTTTACCTTGACCAACTTCGATTAAATCAACAGCAGGACCAAAGTGAAATCCTTCTATTTCCAATCCAGTACGAATACTTTGTGTGCTGAATTCGTGCCCCTTAGATCCCAAGCTAGTCACTTCTTCAACTCCCAAACTCACTGCTAATGCTTCACTAAGCCGATGTTTGTATCTTAGGTCAGCAACTAATCCCAAGTTTGAATCTTGATCAATTTTTCCCGTGATCAATCCGTAACCACTAAACCCGCCCTTTTGTCCAAAGTATTGAACTCCTAATCGAGGCACTGGACCGACTCCTTGAATGAATTGCACTTCTGCAACTACATCAAATCCGCTACCCAATTCTCTAGCGATATCAACTAATCCAAAGTATCTTACTTCTTTGGAATTAGCATAATCAATACTAGTTTTTCCTCGTGAAAATATTTTCACTTTTGGTGCCAGTTCTCCACTTACCTTAACATCCAAAAGAGTGGTTTTATCTCCACCCATTACTTCTACTGAACCAGTAGTTTTGGCTTCTGCTGCAGGACCAGCTAGTCCAATCAATAAAGCTGCTAGTCCTAATATTCTATGAATTGTTTTCATTTTTATCCTCCTTTTGTGCCGCTTTAAGCCCGGCTGGCTTTTATCTATTTTGTTATGAGGTAGTAGTAACATAATAATATATAAACCTTCTTCCTCCCCTGCAGGGGAAGAGTAGCAAAGGTTTAAATAAAAGAACGATTTTTAGAATAAAATGACCCACGAAAGCCTCTTAGAATCGATTGGATTGACTAAAAATGAGATAAAAATTTATCTAGCTTTATTAGAGCTGGGCTCCAGCGCTTCTGGAGCAATCATCAAAAGGACTAAGATTCACACCTCGAAGGTTTATGATAGCTTAGAGAGATTAGCAGACAAAGGATTAGTAACGCATATTATTATTACCAATACCAAACATTTCAAAGCCGTAGACCCCGACCGCTTAATTGATTTCTTGGATGACAAAAAGAAAGAGATTGATTTGCAAGAAAAAGAGATTAAGAATATCTTACCAGAATTAAAGCTCAAACAAACTTTAAGAATAGATGAAACGGAAGCAGAGATCTTTCGCGGCTGGAAAGGAATGGAAACGGTCTTTAACGAAGGCATTAAAGTGATGGGCAAGAATGATGTTTGGTATGTTCTGGGAGCTTATTCTGGAGAGGATCGAGAAAGGACTGACCAATTAATTACTAAGATTATTAAGAAATGTGAAGAAAAGAAGATGAAATGGAAAGTTCTTTATAACGAAAGTGCTCGTAATACTTTCAAATATGAACAACAATCATTCATTACAGAAAATAGATTCTCACCTCAAGAAACTCCTGCTACTATCAATATCTACAAAGACGTGGTTTTTATTGCTTTATGGACCAAGGATCCGGTGGCTTTCAGAGTTAAGAATAAGAAAGTAGCTGATTCTTTTAAGAAGTATTTTGAAGTAATGTGGGCTTTGGGTAAAAAATAAACCTCAAGAACTTAACTATCCACCATCTCAATCTCGATGTTTAAACCTTCAGGGATAGGCACTCTCATCACCAATCTCAAGGTTCTTTCATCTGCGCTCATATCAATCAAGCGCTTATGGATTCTCATCTCGTATCTTTCCCAAGAAGCCTTACCATTACCACAAGGAGATTTCCGAGTAGTTACTTTTAATTTTTTAGTAGGAAGAGGAATAGGGCCACGTAGATCAATTCCGGTCTTCTGAGCGATATCTTTTATATCGGCACAAATCTGGTTAATCTTGCTAATGTCCGTACTGGCTAATTTTATTCTTGCTCTTTGGGCCATATTCTTATTTTCCACACGGTAAAAGTTATTTCATCGTGTCGTTCGTCTTTAATCTTTGACGCTTATTTATAAAGGTTGCGCCCCCCTTTAACGATTAAAATAAAAAAATAAAATAAAAATAAGCAAATTACATTTGCTTCTTAACGGTATCCATACACATACCTGCAGCTACAGTTAAACCGGAGTCGCGGATAGCGAAGCGGGACATCTGTGGAATCTCGGAGTTCTTCTCGATTACCACTGGCTGTACCGGCCGGATCTTGACGATAGCGGCATCTCCGTTTCTTAAGATGTCTTTGTTCTCCGTAACTTCCTGGCCAGTAGTGGGATTCATCTTCTTAACAATCTCGATAAACTGGCAAGCTACTTGAGAAGTACCGATATGAAATACCGGAGTATAACCAACCGTAACTACAGTAGGATGGTTTAAGATAACCACTTGTGCCGTGAATTCGGTCGCTACCGTAGGTGGATTAGCATCAGGTCCAACTACGTCTCCTCTCTGAACGTCCTTCTTAGCTACTCCTCTTACGTTGAATCCGACGTTGTCTCCCGGTTCCGCCTGTTGAATGGCTTCGTGATGCATCTCGATTGACTTAACTTCTCCTCGTACTCCTTTACCTTCTCTTCCCGGAACGAAGATAACCTTATCGTTAACCTTCATAATTCCAGTTTCTACTCTGCCTACCGGAACTACACCGATACCAGTGATGTTATAAACGTCCTGTAAAGGCAATCTCAAGGGTAAGTTAACCGGCTTATTGGGAACTTCAAATCTGTTGATGGCTTCTAACAAACAATCGCCAGTCCACCAAGGCATCTTCGTAGTTTTCTTAACGATGTTCTCACCAATTAAAGAAGCAGTAGGAATAAATCTTACTTTCTCAGTATTCCATCCAGCCTGCTTGGCGTGAACAGTAACATCAGCAACAACTTCTTTGTATCTCTTCTCAGCAAAGTCAACTCCGGGCATGTCCATCTTATTGACAATCACCATCAGCTGACCTACTCCGAAGATCTTAGAAAGTTTTAAATGTTCAATAGTCTGGGCGTTAACTCCATCGTTAGCCGCAACTACTAATACCGCGCAATCGGCTTGGGCTGCTCCCGTAATCATATTCTTAATGAAATCTCTGTGTCCAGGAGCATCGATAATGGTAAAGTAATACTTATCGGTATCAAATCTCTTGTGAGATAGATCAATAGTAACTCCTCTCTCCTGCTCTTCTTTTAAGTTGTCCATAACGAAAGCGAACTCGAATCCTTTCTTACCTAATTGTTCTGCTTTCTCTTTCAATTTTCTCATCGCTTGTTCATCGATGTTACCTGAATCATACAGTAAACGTCCTACCGTAGTAGATTTACCGTGATCAACGTGTCCGATGAAAACCAAGTTGATATGTTCTTTGGTCTTAGCCATTTTATTTCCTCCGCCATTTCACCTATTAAATAGGTTATTTTAACGTGTTTTCGTTTTATTTTATATTTAGTTTATGCCCTTGAGGGCCAAGAATTTTCACAGGGAGGTTTATTTATAAAGATTTCGCCCAATAACGCTTATTTTTGTTTAACTACCCTCCCCTAACAAAAAGCTTAATAATACTATTCTATTTACTTCAATTACATAAAAAGAGGGAAAGATGAACTTATTTACTGAGATTAGCCTGATTATAATATTGGTTATTGTTATCTCTATCATTATTCGCTTACTCAAACAGCCCTTAATCGTCGGTTATATTCTAGCTGGAATCCTGGCCGGACCCTTATTTATGAAAGTGATTACCATTAATGACGCTTTTACCGCTTTTTCTCAAGTGGGAGTAGCGCTACTATTATTTATTGTGGGCTTAGGGTTGAATCCTAAACTTATTCGAGAAGTCGGTCCGGTAGCGGCAATTGCTGGATTCGGTCAAGTATTGATTACCGGAGCCTTGGGCTTTGGACTGATGCACTGGATTCTTAATTTTTCTACTACCCTTTCTTTATACTTAACTTTAGCTCTCACTTTCAGTAGCACTATTGTGGTGGTCAAACTATTGTCAGATAAGAATACTTTAGAAACACTCTACGGAAGAATGGCCATTGGAATTCTTTTGATTCAAGACTTAGTAGCAGTGGTAGCTTTGATGTATATCTCTTCTCTGAGCGGAGTAAGCAATTTAAGTTTTTCAAATTATACTTTCGCTTTATTGGCTAAGGGGCTAATTTCTATGTTATTATTGATGTTGTTTGGTTATTACATCTTACCTAAACTAGGCAGTTTTGTGGCCCGCTCGCAAGAATTCCTATTAATATTTTCTATCGGCTGGTGTTTAGCCCTAGCCGCTTTATTTCATTATTTGGGATTTTCAATTGAAATCGGAGCGTTATTAGCAGGAGTGACTCTTTCCATGACTCCGTATAATCATGAAGTGAGTTCGAAAGTAAAGCCCTTACGAGATTTCTTCCTGGTCCTCTTCTTTATCATCCTCGGCTCGCAGATGGAATTCAGCAACTTACAAAGTCTTACTGTTCCGATTATCATTATCACTTTATTCATATTAATCCTCAAACCATTAATAATCATGGGCCTGATTGGATTGCTGGGTTATACTAAAAGAAATAGTTTCATTACCGGACTGAGTCTAGCACAAGTGAGCGAATTTTCTTTCATCTTGATAACTTTGGGAACGAATGTGGGCCAGATTGATAAAAGTGCTATTTCTTTTATCACTATAGTAGGTTTGATTTCCTTAGCTACTTCTTCCTATTTCATCTTATACTCTGAAAAGATTTACAATTTGCTTGCTCCAGTACTGGGATTCTTGGAACGAAAAGGAAGAAAAATAGATGAGTATAAACTGCAGAGAGAAAAAGGATATGATGTAGTTCTTTTCGGGCAGAACCGTGTGGGTTACGATATTCTCGAATCGGTTAAGAAGCAGCAAAAGAGTTTTCTGGTGATCGACTTTAATCCCAACACTATTAAAGAATTGACTAAAAATAAAATTGATTGCCGTTATGGTGATGCGGGAGATATTGAATTATTGAATCAAATCAATTTCAAGAAAGTTAAAATGGTTATTTCGACCATCCCCGATCCCGACACTAATTTATTATTGATCACTCGAGCTAAACAAATCAACCATAATTTAATTGTTATCGTTATTGCACATCAGATTGATGATGCCCTGAAATTCTATGAAAGAGGAGCTTCTTATGTCTTAATGCCGCATTTCGTAGGAGGAAATTATATGGCTTCCTTATTAGAGAACTATGAATTTGATGTTAAAAAGTTCCTGAATGAGAAAGTTAAACATCAAGCTTATCTGAAGAAGAGAAAACTGATGGGCCACGAGCATCCAAGGGCGGAGCATTTGAGATAGATTACTTCTTCGCAAACTTCCACATCAATCGGAATTGGTTCTGATAAGAGTCAGCATTATCTTTATTCTTGATTACTACAGCAAAGGGAGGTTTAGCGGTCCAGATGAAAAGGACGACGGTATCTTTGTAGATGATCGTATCAGTGATACTAGAATATTCTTTGGGATGAAATCGCGCTTGCCCGAAATAGTTTTTAATCAAGTCTGATTTTCGGATTTCTTCCGTAAAAATCACTTGCGATTTTATTTTTAACTTTCTTTTCCTTCTTTGAAAGAGGTCCCAGTAGGAGCCCATCACTTCCCGGAACAACCCGGATACGCCAAAATCGTAATATTCTCCTTTATTAGATAATTCTTCCAGCATTTTATCTAGGACGGAACGAATTCCCTTCTGCCCATAATAGACAGTTACTTCCTGTTTTTCCTTGCTCGAATCCTGTTTAGCTTTCAATTGTGGGAGAATATCACTCAACTTTTCTTTTCTTTCTTTGAGTACATCCATCAATCTTTCTGGACTGGCGGCGGAAAAGTATTGCTTCTTTCCTTTGATGATGGAAGAGACTAAACCTTTTTCTTTCAATCTTTGCAGAATTTGATAAGTAGTACCCCGATGCAAACCGGTTTTCTTAATTATCGGACCGGCGAGAGTAGAGCCTAATTCCAGCAAAGCGAGATATATTTTCGCTTCTGCTCCAGAGAGCCCCAATTCTTCTAAGATAGCAGTTTCTTCCGACATAGGTGCAATAAGTCGAACTTCTTTTTAATTCTTTCGTTTTGTCATCTTAAATAAGACTACAATTGTTTAAATATTACCATAGAATTACGAAATAGTAATGAAAAGTAAAAATGATTTAGCATTGAACCAATTAGTAATGGAATTGCTCTTTGAGAAATTCCAACGCTATCCTGGAGAAATCAGCTTTAAGCAGTATAAAGAAATCCCGCAAGAGATAACCTTAGATGAATTACAATATATGGCGGAGGATGAGAGAAAAAATCCCTTACTGCCTTTTTCATCTTATCCTCCAAGAAAAATAGCGGCAGCAGCAATCACAATTTATGGAGGATCAGCATTATATTATGTTCCATTTTGTCATTATTTTGGCGTTTTTCTCCAACCAAAAATTTGGAAGTATGGAGAATGGGCCATAGAGTTTGTAGGAAACGTAATTGGAGAAATGGGGTATACCCCGCCCCCACTTGACTGCGCCTGGATGAACAAAGTGGCATTAAAAATAAGCGGACATAAATATGGGTATAATTATTCTCTTTGGAAAGAATCTTATTGGAGCCATACTCAATACTGTGATTGGGCTTTTATTATCCCCTTATTCGAGACAGAATTAGAAGAAAGACTAAAAGAGAAACCAATTTAAACCACCTTCTATTTATTCTCTCCATGTACATCCCCAAGCGTTATGGAGAGTCCAAGATAGAAGAGTGCCCTTTCTGTGGCCGACAATCTACACTTAAGAACCAGCAGGATATTTCTGTCTGTGCTAAACATAAAGACGCTCTCTTAAACGAGATGAAATGCATCTGCGGAGAGTATTTGGAAACTTGCAGCGGAAAATGGGGATTGTATTTCAGATGCCAAAAATGTGGCAATGTCAACAAGAAAAAGATTTTTGAAATTAATCAAGTCAAGGATGTTTCTAAGATCGATTTTGATAAAGAAGAAAATAAAACAGAATCCGGAACAGTAAAGAAACAGCAAAAGAAGATTTATTCTGAGCCGAAAGAAATCACCATCACTTCAAGAGATACAGATTGGTGTGATTAAGGTTATGAATAATAGTTGACGATGGGCAGAAGTATGCTGCTTTGTGCCTTTCCACCCAAAGATTTTTAAAGTAGTGTGTATTCCAAATGCATACCACATACACCCGGAGGTATAATATGGTCTACGCCCGAATAACGCTGAGTGAATATGCAAACCAAGTGCTTAATGTTATCAAAGCTAAATTTGATTTGCACGACAAGTCTGAAGCCACCAATAAGTTTATTGAAATGTTTGGTGATGAATTTGTAGAGAAAGAAGCCAACGACAAATACTTGAAGAAAATTTTGGAAACAGAAAAAAAACACTTTCAAAAGTATGGCCAGCGAAAAATGACTTTACAGGAACTGGATAAAATATGCGACCTTACCTAAAGAGGTTCTGAGCATGTTTGACTTTGATCTTACGGATGAATTGAAGATAGTTCTTAGGAAATTATCCCAAAAAGACCGAAAAAAGGTAGAAATTATTAATCGCAAAATTAAAGAGATAATCAATAATGACCACCAAGGCATAGACCATTATAAGAATTTACGGAATGATATGAAACACTTGAAACGTGTTCACATTGATAGCCACTTTGTATTAACATTTAGCGTCAACAAAGAAAAAAACTTTATCTTATTTGTGGATTTTGATCATCATGACAATATCTACTGAAGACGTGCATCACCAAATTCAACCGAAAGAGATTACCATTACTTCCCGGGATACAGATTGGTGTGATTAAGTCATATTTATCATAATATTTATAAATAGATATGATATCTTAATATCCTATTATGGACAATTTACTTTCGCTGGAGAAACTGAGAATAAACGAACCTTTGCTGCGGAAGCATATCTTTACGGATTTACAGCTGAAAGTATTAAAGAAAAAGATTCAAAACCAGCAATTAAACTCCAATGAAAAGACTTATTATTACAAATTCATCAAGCCCAAAGTTAAAGCCCTGCTTTCCCTGAGTGGAATCGAAGAAAGGAATTGGCAGGGGAAAGAGTTCATCCTTCCCGAAAAGATAGAAGCGGCCCAGAAAATACTGCAGCAGATGCAGAATAAGCACCGCCAAGCCAAAATTATGCTTTCGGGTTCTTTTCTGTTTCAAAAAGAATATCAAGATATCGATATTTTCATCTTTTCGAAGTATAAAAAGGAAGATTACCATTGGAAGAAAGTTCATGTAACTTTTCTTCCCGAGACCGCCTTAAACAGCTTATTCTTCCATTCCCTACGCCAGATTAGTTTAAGCAATTTTTCTTCTGGATCTAAAAATGATTTGACTATTTCCCTAAAAGAGATTCTTCAGGCGTATGAATTGCTGGTAAATGAAGTCCTGAATAAAGAAGATTGCCAAAAGAACTTACGAGACTTATTGCTGAAAGTAGAATACCTTTCCAAGAACATTATTTTGAATCCCCAGCAACTATATTTACTCAGAAAAAAGTTTTCCAAAAAGAATATCTTGTCTTTACTGCAAAAATATCTGGCAGATAATTTGGCTTTAAATTACTCCAAAAAAGAATTGATTCTACTAAAGCAGTATATCAAAGATTATCAAAAATTAAGCAAACAATACCATAAATCTTTTAACCTGCAGTATTATATTAAAACCTATCAAGAGGTGTTAGAACTTGCAAGTTGAGGATGGAAGAAAAGTTATTTTGGATTATTTAGGAGCTAATCTCAAATTTGACGGACATTTTGATAAATGCTTTTCCAACCTTAAAGAAACCCAGCAGCAGGAATTATTGGTTTGGATTAAAGATTGTAAAGAATATAAGACCAGCGTGATTCAATCTAAGACTAACCGCGAAGTGATCGGTTTCGTCCGGCGTTTTGGAAGCAGCCTGCGGGCCATACTTACCAAACAGAAAGAAGGATACTTCTTAGTTCTATTTTTGGACAAGCATAAATATTATGAAATAGAGATGCAGAAATGGGGATTTTAAAGAAAAAATAAAAAAATAAAAAACCTTAAGCTCCCAACTGAGATTCAGACAATCCTTTCCTGCGGATGATGTCTCCTCTGACCTTCTCTGCCAATTCGTAAGGAATTCTCTCAAAGCTCTGATCAACCAAAGAAGAAACTCCTCTTCCAGCTGTAGCTGAACGTAAATCGCTGCTCCAACCAATCATTTCTGCTACCGGTAATTTAGCAATAACAATGGTTTGATCTCCTTCCTGCTGTACATCCAACAACTGTCCACGTTTGGAAGTTACCAATTTAGAAACTTCTCCCAGATACTCATGCGGAGCTTCAATGCGAGTGACTTGTAATGGTTCAAACATGATCGGTCCGGCCTGCATCATCGCTCCACGAATACCCTCTCTTACCGCCGGATACATCTGTGCCGGTCCACGATGGATAGCATCTTCGTGCAAAGTACAGTCCGTCAGCATTACTTTAACTCCCATACAGGGTTCTCTAGCGAGGGGACCTTGTTTCATTACATCCTCGAACATGTCCTGTACTAACTCAATAATTTCTCCAATGTGTACTTGTCCTCGGGTGATGTCCATGAACAGATTAGCTCCGAAAATAGCTTTAACTTGAGTAGCGGCCTTAGCATCCCAATCGCATTCTTCTCTTAAAAAATTAATCAAAATTTCATCTTTCTTTCTAAAGCGGCTGTTGGTAGAAATTCTTCCTTCCTTAATGGCCTGTACAATTTGCGGCTCTAATGGTTCAACTATAAAGTACAGCTTGTTGTGTTTGTTAGGAGATTTACCTTCCACTTCGGAAGATTTTTTAGTAATAGATTCACGATAAACTACAATCGGCGGAGATGTTTTTATTTCCACTCCTTTCTCAGTAATAATTCTATTTTCGATAATCTCTAAATGCAGTTCTCCCATCCCATGCATTAAGTTCTCTCCAGTTTCTTCGTTAATCTCTATTTTTACCGAAGGATCCTCACGAGACACTTTTCTTAAAACTTCAATCAGCTTGGGTAAATCACCCGATCTTTTGGGTTCAATCGCTTTGGTAATAACCGGCTCAAAGATATGTTTTAATTCTTCAAAGGACTGCTCTTCTTCCGAGGTTACGGTTTCTCCGGCATTTCCCACTACTCCAGAAATAGCTAAAACATTACCGGCGGGAAGAGATTCGATAATCTCCGGCTTGATTCCATTATAAATGTAAACGTTCTGTATTCTTTGCCTTTGCCGAGAATTGTTTAACCATACTTCCATTCCGCCACGGACCGTTCCGCTGAACAAGCGTCCGGCAGAAATATCTTTTCCGGATTTGGGATCAACCACAATTCTAGTAATAACAAAAGCTAGTTTTCCTTTAGGATTACAATGAATCAAGTTTTGTCCAAATTCTGACTCTGGATCACCATGCCAAATTTTAGGAATGCGGTAAATCTGAGCATCCACCGGATCGGGATGATGTTTAATAATCATATCCAAAACTACTTCGTGTAAAGGAGCATTTTCCCACACCCAGGCTTTACGCTCTTCTTCTTCCATTTCATAAATTCTAAGAATGTCTGAGAACTTGATACTTTTCTTCTGCATATAAGGAAAAGATAAAGCCCAGTTTTCCCGCGCGGAGCCAAAGGCCACGCTTCCGTCCTGCACATTAACTTTCCATTTCTGTTTGAATTCAGGTTCAGCGATACGTTCAATCATCTCGTTGAAATGTTTCATTAAAGTCATAACTCTTTCTGCAATCTTTTCCGGAGAAAGTTTTAATTCTTTGACTAAACGATCCATCTTGTTAATGAACAATACCGGCTTAACTCTTTCTCTTAAAGCCTGACGTACTACGGTTTCCGTTTGAGGCATAATTCCTTCTACGGCACAAATTAAAACCACGGTTCCGTCCACTGCACGCATAGCTCGCGTAACGTTTCCACCAAAATCTACGTGTCCGGGAGTATCAATCAAATTGATGAGATATTCGTTTCCACCAAAAGTATGAATCATAGAAACATTAGCCGCATCTACGGTCAGTAAACGTTCCTGCTCGTCCTTATGCTGCCAAGTTTCCATCCCTTGATCCAAATCACCAGCATATTTAGAAGCCATCTGTCCGGCTGCAGCTAACAAGTTATCTGTAAAGGCAGTCTTACCATGATGAATGTGAGCACTAGTACAAATATTTCTAATGAATTTAGGGTTTTGAGTAATCCTCAAGACCTTATCGACCATTTTCTCTGCCATTTTTTATTACCTCAAATTATCTTTGTTAAAGTCAGTAGATTTTATTACTTTTGTAATCCGTTCCATAATCATCTCTTTGTGCGAACCAAAATCTTCATTGACTACCACCGCTTTTAGAACCCCTTTACGAGTATAATAATCAATCAAAGGCATAGTTTCTTTCTCGTAAGTATCTAAGCGCTTGGAGATAGCTTCCGGAAAATCATCCGGGCGATGGAACAAATCTTCACCACAGTGATCGCACTTATTCTCCACTTGGGGGAGAAGATGTTTGGTATGATAAATCCATCCACAGGATTTACACACTCTTCTTCCACTTAAGCGGTCAATGATTACATTCCTCTCCGCTTTAAAATTAATCACTAAATCAATTTTAATCATCGTATCCAAAGCTTCAGCTTGAGCAATGGTCCGAGGAAAACCGTCCAGAATGAAATTATCTTTTCTGGCATTCAATCTCTCTCTAACCAAAGCGATAGTTAAATCATCCGAAACCAGTTTTCCAGCGGCGATACAGCTTTCCACCTGTTTACCCAAGTTAGTTTTATTTTTGATATTCTCTCGAAAGATATCTCCAGTAGAGATATGTTGAAGATCAAATAATTTAACCAATTCCTGGGTGTAAGTTCCTTTTCCTACTCCCGGACTACCTAAAACAAGCAGTCTCATTTTTTATGCATGATCCTCCACAGGTATAATTCATAATCAAACAGTTCGTTCTTCTTAAACCATAAAGAAATTTCATTGTCCGCTTCTTCTTGGTTTCCGGAAGCATGGACGATACTACGGATGGTTCTTTGTCCTGCATCAGCGAGATCGTAACTTTCCACAGTATAATCCCCTCTAAAAGTACCTACTCCAGCATCTTTAGCGCAAGCGGGACCGACAATCTTTCTTCCTACTTCAAGGGCATGATATCCTTCAAAAACAATGGCCACGACCGGCCCTTCCACCAGATAAGAAATATTCCATCCCTGCACTTTACGAGCAATCTGCTCATCAGTTTCAGCAATCTTAAGACCTTTCTTTTCCGCCGCAGCACGGGTATTAGTGGCTAACTTTTTAATCCAAGCTTCAGTCATAACATAATGCTTCTGAGCCATCTCAGTAGTGGGCTGAACCATCTTTATTCCCGCTATCTTTAAGCCTCTATGCTCAAAACGTTGAATTAATTCTCCCACTAATCCTCGTTGTACCCCGTCATGCTTCACTAAAACCAGAGTTCTTTCCATCATTTTAACACCTATTTCTTAACTTTGATTTCTTTGCTGGGTTTTTCTTCCATCGCCGCATTTTCGTTAGGCATCTGAATCTCTTCTGCTTCTGCTTTCACGCCAGTTTTCTTAACTTTTCTATAAGCTTCAGTCCACTTGATACGCAAAGGTTTCCTTTTCAGCTTGAACATATTTTTTTCACATTTATTTGAACAGAAATAAACTACTTTTCCGTTAACATAAATGAACATCTTTCCCATTCCGGGGTTCAGGGAATTTCCACAAAAAGTGCATTTTGGCATTGTTATTCACCTACTTCCGTGCAGCACTGCTACTGCCGCCACGGCGTCCTCCGCCGACACGTTGAGCCTCAATTTCTGTCTCCAGTAACATTAGAATATCTCCTACTCTTACTGGTCCTTTGACATTTCTGCGAATAGTTTTGTTCTTGTCTCTCCCATCCAAAACTTCCGCCATGACTTGAGTAATTTCTCCCCTGGTACCGCCTCGAGCGACAATCTCTCTCACTTCTGCCGGAATTCCGGGAAAGAATTTAATTTCTCCTTCGGATTTTACTTCGGTAGCCGCTTCTTGTTTAGCGTCCTTACCAACCATTTTTTTAACTGCCATGATGAATCACCTTATTCTTTATTCCGAACTAAAGCTTCTACTGCACCTTTAGCATCTCCCTCTTTTACTATCGCTACAGCAGCCGTGCCTAAACTTAAACCAGCGGCAGCGCCGAGGTCTTCTTTCTTAGAAACCGCAAAGCAAGGAATATTCTTATCTTTGCAGAGCAAAGGTAAGTGCATGATAATCTCTTTCGGAGAAACATCGCTGGCATAAGCGACTAGTTTGGCATCGCCTTTCTCAATCGCTTTAGTCGTTTCGTTAGCCCCTTTTCTGATCTTACCGCTGGTGCGAGCAATTTCAATCGCTTCCAATACTTTTCCTTCATTAACCATTTTGAATTAACCTCTATCTGTCTGGTGCCTTTTCGGCGTCGGTAACATTCATTAGAATGAATTACCTCGTTGTATAACCCAACAACTCATTGGTACGTTTACTTTAAAATAGAACTTTATTTATAAAGGTTGCTGAGAAGAAATTTTAACTTTCTTCTAACTCCTTTTCTGCATCTTGGAAAATTTTCTCATAAGCTAAGATTAAGGCCAGAACTTTTTCCATTAATTCTTTGAAACCAGCTTCTGCTCTTCCTAACTCTATTTTAACTTTTAAGATGCGAGCAGTGCGAATATCTACTTGGAACAATTCTTCTCCTTCTAGGAATAATTGTTTCATCCTTTGGAAATGTTCCTTACAAATAACGATAAATATTTTATCCACTTCTCTCTCTCGATACTTTTTCTTGGCAACATATCCGCCAGGACCTGTTTTTTGGAGATATTTTAAAGCCCAACCTTTACTCCTTTTAAGAGCAGCCTCTTTTTCCAATAGAATATGTACTTCTCCTTGCTGTGTTACAGTTAACCCGTGAGTTAAACCATTTAGTTCAGTGATAATACTCTTAAAGAATGGTTCAAGACGAGGATCATATTTAGAATATTTTTCAGACAGATCCCATAATTCTGATTGGAAATCTATTAACTTGTGAATAAAATTATGTGAAGCAGTGACAATCTTCTTACTCACATCTATTCCTTGGTATAAAGCTTTTCTTAAATCCACCATTTACAATGAATAATGTTGAAGATTATTTAAAGATAGTGGAAATTTATTTGATTCAATAATCTCCCAGACTCTTCTGTTGCTTCTTGTCATCAATCACTCGGGCAATGGCTTCAAAGTCTGCTTTCATCTGCGCCAGCAGTTCTGGATTTCTTCCAGAATATAAATAACCAGCAGGATGAATTACCGGAACTACTTTAATTTCCTTATTATTAATAATAGTAGGAAAGATCTTTCCGCGTAAAGTAGTTATTCCGGTTTTGTCCAGAATCCTTTCTGTAGCAAAGTTACCGATAGTGACGATAACCTTGGGTTGCATGATTTCAATCAATTTATCCAATCGTTCACGGCAATTTTGTACTTCTTCTTTCGCTGGATTTCTATTATCCTGCGGCCGGCAGAGAATAGTATTGGTAATAAAGACATCTTCGCGAGAAACTCCGATGTGTGCAAGTAACTCAGAAAGAATCTTTCCGGACATCCCGCAAAAAGGAATTCCTTGTTTATCTTCCGTTCCTCCGGGAGCTTCTCCGATAAAAAGGATCTTAGATTTCTCGTTTCCCGAGCCGAACACTACTTGCGTGCGAGATTGACATAAAGCCGGACATTTACAACAGCGAGAATATTGCTGTTTCAATAGTTCGAGAGACATAAGTCAATAAATGAAGAAAGCATATTTAATTATTTCCTTCCTAAAGTATCTGTTCAACTTACTTCAAATATTTTCCCAGAACTTCTTCAGTAAATTGGACATAATTCACATCCGAAAAAGAAACTACTTCTGTTTTACCTGTGGCCTTTAAGCTTTTAACCATTTCTTCCAACTGCGGAGTTATTTTTCCCGGAGCTAAGCTACCATAACTGGTGAATACGACGATCGGTGTCTCCCGATTGGGCCCTTCCGCTCTGATTCTACAAACTAAATCTAGTACTCCAGTAGGAAGTCCGCCAAATTCCAAGCGATGGTTACTACCCACCCGAGTATCGGGAGCAAGAAGAGCGTTGGTAACAATTACATCATAAAGTTTTACTTGCAGGCCTTCACATCCCAAATGAGAATTATCATAAAAATCAACGGCATGCCCATCATCAGTGAGTATTTCTCGAATAATATCAGTGTAATGGCTTTCTTCATCAACCCAAGCGATTTGTTTAGCAGTCATATTATTCTCCAAAACAACTAATCACTACTTATAAAAACAAAAACTAACTCTTCACATACTCAACATACTTGCACTTACCACATACTAAGCGGTCTTTATGCTTCCCTAAGAACATTCCCGGTCCGCACTTTGGGCAGGTGCGATTATTGCGAGTGATTTTATCTCCAGCGATAGTGTATAAAAAACTTAAAGATTTTCCTTTTTTCTTGCCGCCTTTAACTGCTCCGCCTTTACTGGCTCCTACTTTCGGTTTAGGTTTGTCAGCCATTATTGCTCACCCTCTTTCTTTTCACCGGCGGCTTTCTTGGCTTCAGCAATCTTCTTACGTTCTTGAGTAGTAAGCTTCTCGGTTTTCTTACGCGCATCAACAGTATCATAAACAAAAGCGACAAAGTTAGCTTCACGCAAGCTAAAAGCAGTATGAATTTGTTTGACTACCACGCATTCCACTTCTTTAGCTTTCATTTCTTTAGCAATAGCTTCGCCCAACTGTACATTACTGGGAGTAGCTCCTTCAAAAGTAACTTTTCCTTTCACTTCTGTTCTTTTTAAAAAAGGATTCTGTTTTTTTTCTGTAATATCAACTTGCATTCTCTTTCCCTCTTATCTTACTTTAATAGCATACTCGCCTTTAACTTTTATTCCAATTTTTTCTGCGATTAAAGATTTATTAACATCATTAATGAATACTCTTCCCTGCCAGCTACTGGTAACGCTGTCTGCTTTACAAACCGGACAAGTTTCTCCTTCCACCAGTAACTTACATCTTTTACAAGCGTTTTTCTTAGTCATTTTTATCCTTCTTACTTTCTTTTTTGCTTTCCTTAACTTCCTTTTCGGGTTGCTCTAACCATTCGATCTTACCTAAACCTTCCTGACGCATAGTCAAACCGATCTTGGGATTGTTTAAATCTTTATAACTGATAGCGATAATACGCGCTTTGCATTTATCTCCTACTTTCAAAGACTGGCTTGTTTTCCTACCTTGTAATACTTTATCCTTGCTGAATGAAACGAAATCATCCATGCTTTGAGAAATATGCACCATTCCTTCCGCTCCACCCATTTCCATGAATGCACCAAAATCAGTAATATCTCGAATTCGGCCAAAGACTAATTCGTTCATCTCCGGCTTAAAGGTTAAGAGCTCAAATTCAGTATCATAATAAGCAGCGCCATCTCCAGGAATAATGATTCCTTCCTTGATTTCCCCCACATCAATCACATTTACTACAAATCCTAACTCCTTAGAAATATAGTTGTCATAACTGCTTTTGACATTCTGCAACACTGATTCCCGCTTGTTTAAGTTAAACATAACCGGGGGCACCCGAATATAATCCTTGACTTTGACGCGGTAGAACATTTTAAACTTAATTTTAGATGTGTATTTATAAAGATTTCGTTGGAGTCTAGGATTTAAGGCCGAATAATCCTTTCTGTACTCTCTGGCAAGTAAAGCCGAGCTTGGTCCCTTCCCGCTTCTTTAGCTTTATACAAAGCTAAATCTGTACGTTGATGCCATCCTTCTTCGTCCGGAGTAAAAGAAATCACGCTGTTTCCGCCATTTGAGACAAAAGTTTCACCCATATTTGAATATTTTTGATGTTGAGTAATTACTACTCCTAAACTAGCAGAAGTGGGCTTAAACTCGAGAGGAACAGCAGTAATATCGTGCATTACATTCAAAAGATAAGAAGAAAATTCACTGATATCATTAGTAAAATGTTCTAAAGATTGGCCCATTCTACCTCCAATTGAAATTACAAATTCGTCTCCCCCATAACGATGACAATCAGCTGTAATCTGGCGACTGCGAAAATAATTTTGGCTGACCTGGTCCATTTTATTCGCTACTTCTATCAATACTGCGTCTCCGCGGGGATGTCCATAAGCATCATTAATCGCTTTCAAGCGGTCACAATCAAATAAAATTTCAGCACCACAAATATCATTCTGTACTTGAGCTTCCCATATTTCCTTTAAGTGGTTTAACATCTGATAACGATTGAGCATACCAGTCAAGGGGTCGTGTATTGCTAAATGTTCTTTCTCTTTAGCTAAATTATCCTTTTCCCGAGCTAAAGCTTGGGCCTCTGCTGCTACCCTTTCGTAATGTTTCAATCCCAGCAATCCCGCTACCTGCATGGAGACAGTATTGCTGACATAACTTAACACTCTCCATCCGATACTATCAGCATTAGCATTAGCAAAAAGATGCTCCGGATTATAATTAACTACTATCGCCCCTTCGATTTCCCTCTGCAAGATAAAAGAAGGGACAGAGTATCTTAAAGAAATTAAGCCTTTAGCTTCCAGGGGCAAGCGGTAAGAAGGATCGTTGGCGCCTCCCAGCAAAGTCGACTCTAAAGTATTTTCAGATACGAAGAAAGGGTTTTTTTCTATGAAAAGATGGCGATAAACCAGATTAGAAGAATCAAAACTAAATTGTTCCTCCATAGGTTTAGGAGGAGCGTCTAATTCCCGGATAAGACTGCAATAACCATTATTGCGGCGATATACTCGTGGAGCAAAGAATCCCATTTTTTTAAGATCGGTTAAGGCTGTATCCAAAGCCTCATTCGGAATTCCCGCCAACTGCATTTTTTGAACAAACTCGATAAAATAAGTATTAAGCAAAATTGCTATGTTATCTTCTACTCTTCTGCCTTTTGTCCGTTGATCAGCGTGCTGCATAGCTTGGACAGCCTCCTTCGCCTCCGGTTTAGATAACTCTTCTACTAAATGGTCTAAGGCTCCTAAAGTTTGATTTGGCATATACTATATATTCCTCCTAGTACTTCGTAGTTTGTGCTTTATTTAAAAGGCTTTCGGTGTTCTGCTACCTAAAATCACCCTAAAACTTACTGAAAAAGGGCCTGGAAAATAGCAATTTTTATAAACCACCACCTAAACATTAGCCACATAAAAAGAGAGTAGTAGAAATTATGACTAAAATTAATCGCATCGGCATTCATGGATTTAAGAGTTTTGCTCACAAGACCGAGATTCCCTTCGACAACCAGTTTAATTGCATCCTGGGACCGAACGGCAGCGGTAAAAGTAATATCGGAGATGCCATTTGTTTTGTTCTAGGCCGCCTTTCGGCCAAATCTATGCGCGTAGAAAAGGCTTCTAACTTGATCTTTAACGGAGGAAAGAATAAAAAAGCTGCTCCGGAAGCCAGTGTAGAAATCGCTTTCTGCAACAAAAAGAAAATCTTTCCGGTAGAAGCAGAAGAAGTAGTGCTTAACCGTACTATTTCTAACGAAGGTAATAGTGTTTATCGTATTAATGGCAAGAAAAGAACTCGAACTGAAGTACTGGACTTAATGTCTGCTGCTCGTATTAATCCCGAAGGGTATAATATCATCTTGCAAGGAGATATTAATCGTTTTGTGGATATGTCTCCTTTAGAAAGAAGAAGAGTGATTGAAGAAATTAGTGACGTTTCTATTTATGAAGAAAAGAAACATAAAGCCTTGTTAGAAATGGATAAAGTTGATGAAAAATTAAACAATGCTACCATCATTCTTCAAGAGAGGAAAACACATTTAAAAGAATTGAAGAAAGACCGCGACCAAGCGTTAAAGTTTAAAGAAGTACGCGATAAAATTGATTCTTATAAAGCTACAAAAGTGCATTTATTGATTCAAGAGAAGGAGAAAGTTCGCCAAGAACATGAGAAAGAAATGGGCAAATTCCAAGAACAGTTGACTAAAGCAGAAAAAGAAATTTTCCAACTGAAAGAGAGAGTTAATGAAAATAAACAGAAAATCAACAAGATAAACCAAGAGATTGAAACTAAAGGAGAGAAAGAGCAGGTCTCGGTGCATAAAGAAATTGAAGATTTAAAAGTCAACCTAGCCAAGGACAAAACCAGAATTTCTACACTTAAGGATGAAATTAACAAAATCCAGCAAAGAAAAGACCAATTAAAACAAGATATTGAAGAATTGGGAGAAAAGACTTCTGTTTCCAAAGAAAATAAAAAAGATTTAGAACAAAAGATTTCTCAAAAAGAGAAAGATGTTAAGGATCTGGAAAAAAGCATTGTGGATTTCAAAAAGAAGAACAAGATTGAAACATCTCAAGATTTAGATAAAGAAATTGAAGAGAAAGATAAGTTAATCGAGAAGAAGCAGGAAGAAGTGCAGCAAATCCGCCAGAAACAACAAGAATTGTTGCGCGAGAAGGATCGTTTGGAATATCAAATTCAAGGAATGGATGAAAGACTTAAAAAAGTTAAGGAAGTAGAGCAGCAGAATAAAGAACAGATTAAAGAACTGCAGCAGAAGAAAACGGATTTCAAAGCCGCCACACTGCGCTTAAATGCCTGCCTGGATCAAGACAGCAGTTTTGCTTCTCAATTATCTAATGCGCGTAAAAAATTAGTAGAAACGCAAGAAAGAAGTGCTAAACTTAATGCTAAATCCTTATCAATGCAAGCAGAGTTGATGAGCAATAAAGCTCTCTCCAGCATTTTAGAAAATAAAAAGAAGTTTAAAGGAGTACACGGAACCGTTTCCGAATTAGGACAAGTAAACAAGAAGTATGCTTTAGCCTTAGAAAGTGCGGCCGGAAATCGCCTGCAAAATATAATAGTAGACAACGAAAATGTAGCCGCAGAATGTATTCAATATTTGAAGAGTAATAAATTGGGCTCGGCTTCTTTTATTCCATTGAATAAAATTAAATCGCAAGAGGTTTCTTCGGAAGACCAAAAATTGGCCAAAATTCCAGGAGTGCATGATTTTGCCATTAATCTGATAAGTTTCAAACCACAATATCAGAAAGCTTTCGGTTATGTCTTTGGCAATACTCTGGTGGTTGAAGATGTACAAACTTCAATCAAAGTAGGGATCAGCCGAATTAAGATGGTTACTACCGAAGGAGATGTGGCTGAATCTAGCGGAGTGATGAAAGGTGGTTTTATGGCCAGAAGATCATCTTTAGGCTTCCAAGAAAAAGATTCTATGGACGAGTTAGAAAGAGTAGAGAAAGAAATGGGAGAACTAGAAGGAGTGATTGC